>JANJTW010000100.1 GCA_024710925.1 Rhodocyclaceae bacterium
GAGATCATCGCCCACGCCGGCACCATCGTCTGGAACGGCCCGATCGGCGTCTTCGAGCTCGACCAGTTCGCCGGCGGCACCAAGATGCTGGCCTCGGCCATCGCCCACTCCGACGGCTTCTCGCTGGCCGGCGGCGGCGACACGCTGGCGGCGATCGCCAAGTTCCACATCGCCGACGACGTCGACTACATCTCGACCGGCGGCGGCGCCTTCCTCGAATTCCTCGAAGGCAAGACGCTGCCGGCGATCGAGGTGCTGGAAAGCCGCGCCGCCGGCTGAGCGACGACCGCGCCGGCGCGTGCCCGAAGGCCGCCTGCGGGCGGCCTTCGCATTTTTGCCGGCGATGCGCACGGAAAATCCAGCTTGACAAAAAAGAACGACCGTTCGTAAAGTAATTTCATGGGCAAAGGCGAAGACACCCGTTCGATGATTCTCGACGCCGCGCTGGCGCAGGCCAGCGAGGGCGGCTTCGAGTCATTGACCATCGGCACGCTGGCAGCGCGCACCGGCCTCTCGAAGAGCGGCCTGTTCGCGCATTTCGGCTCGCGCGAGGAACTGCAGATCGCCGCCATCGACGCCGCCGCCGCGCGCTTCGCCGATACCGTCTTCGCGCCGGCGCTGCTCGCCGAACGCGGCCTGCCGCGGCTGCGCGCGATCTTCGCCCACTGGCTGCGCTGGACCGACGACAGCGGGCTGGCCTACGGCTGCCCGCTGCACGCGGCGGCGATCGAGTTCGACGACCGCCCCGGCCCGGTGCGCGACCACCTCGTCGGCCATTACGAGCGCCTGCAGCGCAACCTGGAACGGGCCTTCGCGCTCGCCGTCGATACCGGCGAGCTGCCGGCCGACGCCGACCCCGGCCAGCTCGCTTTCGAGGCGCTCGGCCTCGTCTTCGCCTACTACCACGCCGCCCGCCTGCTGCGGCGCGCCGACGCCGCCGAACGCGCGCGCGCCGCCTTCGACCGCCTTCTCGCCGCTGCCGCGCCGGCAGCCTGATCCCAAGGAGCCTCGCATGAACAGCCACGCCCCCTCGCTTTCGCCGATCAATAGCACGATCGTTCGTTCTTGGTCGCTCGCCCTGCTGGCGACGACGCGCGCCTATTTCGGGCTCACCTCGCGCCTGCGTCCCACGCTCGCCCGCCGCCAGGCCGAGCGCCTGTTCACCACGCCGCCACGGCCGGCGCGGCGCTGGCCGGTCCCCGCCGCCGCCCGTCGCGACAGCGTGCTGACGCCGGCCGGCCATGTCGCCGTCTGGCAGGCCGGCCCGGCGGCGGCGCCGGCGGTGCTGCTGTCGCACGGCTGGGGCGGCGCCGGCGCGCAGCTCGGCGGCTTCGTCGCGCCGCTGCTGGCGCGCGGCTTCCGCGTCGTCTGGTTCGACCACCCCGGCCACGGCGACAGCGACGGCCGGCGCAGCGCGCTGCCCGAGCTGGTCGACGCGATCCACGCCGTGCACGCCACCTGCGGCCCCTTCCACGCCGCCGTCGGCCATTCGCTCGGTGGCGCCGCGCAGCGCCAGCGCCAGCGCGGCGGCCTGCCGCTGGCGCGCGTCGCGCTGGTCGGCGCGCCGGCCTCGATCGCCGAATACATGCACGGCTTCGCCCGCCGCCTCGGCCTCACCGCCGCCGTGCGCGAAGGGCTGGGCCGGCGCATCGAGCAGCGCTACGGCCGCTCCTTCGCCGACATCGACCGCCTCGTCGACCTCGGCCGGCTGCAGCTGCCGGCCTTGCTGGTGCACGACGCCGGCGACCGCCACGTGCCGTTCGCGCACGGCGAACGCATCGCCGCCGCGCTGCCCGGCGCCCGCCTCGTGCGCACGCACGGCTTCGGTCATTTCCGCATCCTGCGCCAGCCGGAAGTGCAGGCGCTGGTCGCCGCCTTCGTCGCCGGCGAGGACGAGGCGCTGCCGGCCGAACTGCCGCGGCTGCCGCCGCCGGCGCCGCTGTATTAACGAAGGCCGGCAGGATCGCCACCGGACGCGACGACGGCGGTCCCACCCGCGAGCGACCGCGCGACCGGCGCAAGCCCCGCGACAAGGAGGCTGCGCCGGTGTCCGCTGTTTTCCGAACGGCCGTCGCCGGCTAGAATGGGCGGAACAACAAAGGACCCGCCATGACCCGCCACACCAAGATCGTCGCCACCCTCGGCCCCGCCTCGAACGATTCCGAAATCCTCGAAAAACTGATCCGCGCCGGCGTCGACGTCGTCCGCCTCAACTTCTCGCACGGCACCGCCGACGACCACGTCGCCCGGGCAACGATGGTGCGCGACGCGGCCGCCCGCGTCGGCCGCCCGGTCGGCATCCTCGCCGACCTGCAGGGGCCGAAGATCCGCGTCGGCAAGTTCGCCGACGGCAAGGTGACACTCGAAAACGGCGCCCGCTTCGTCCTCGACGCCAATTGCGGCACCGGCAACATCGAGCGCGTCGGCCTCGACTACAAGGACCTGCCGAAGGACGTGCGCGCCGGCGACGTACTGCTGCTCGACGACGGTCGCATCGTCCTCGACGTCGCCCAGGTGCGCGGCAGCGAGATCCACACCGTCGTCCGCCACGGCGGCGAGCTGTCGAACAACAAGGGCATCAACCGCCAGGGCGGCGGCCTCTCCGCGCCGGCGCTGACGGCCAAGGACATGGACGACATCAAGACCGCCGCCGACATCGGCGTCGACTACGTCGCCATCTCGTTCCCGAAGAGCGCCGCCGACATGTACATGGCGCGCCAGCTGATGCGCGCCGCCGGCGGCCGTGCCCTGACCATCGCCAAGATCGAGCGGGTCGAGGCAGTGGCCGCGCTCGACGAGATCCTCGACGCCTCCGACGGCGTCATGGTCGCCCGCGGCGACCTCGCGGTCGAGGTCGGCGACGCCGCCGTGCCGGCGCTGCAGAAGAAGATGATCCGCATGGCGCGCGAGCGCAACAAGCTGGCGATCACCGCGACGCAGATGATGGAGTCGATGATCCTGTCGCCGGTGCCGACCCGCGCCGAGGTGTCGGACGTCGCCAACGCCGTCCTCGACGGCACCGACGCGGTGATGCTGTCGGCCGAGACGGCGAGCGGCAAGTTCCCGGTGCACACGGTCGAGGCGATGGCCCGCGTCTGCCTCGAAGCCGAGAAGTCGCACGAGGTGACGCTCGACCGCGAGTTCCTCGACCGGGTGTTCACGCGCATCGACCAGTCGATCGCCATGGCCGCGATCTGGACCGCGCACCACCTCAAGGTGAAGGCCATCGCCGCGCTCACCGAGTCCGGCTCGACGGCGCTGTGGATGAGCCGGCTGAACTGCGGCGTGCCGGTCTACGCGCTGACGCCGTCGGCCGCCGCGCAGACCAAGATGTGCCTCTACCGCGAGGTCTATCCGCTCTTGATGAAGCAGATGCACACCGACCGCGAGGAACTGCTGTTCGACGCCGAGCAGCTGCTGATCGAGGCCGGCGTCGTCGACAAGGGCGACCTGATCGTGCTCACCATCGGCGAGCCGATCGGCACGCCGGGCGGCACCAACACGCTGAAGATCGTCCGCGTCGGCGAGCACGCCCTGCCGACGGAGCGCTGAGCGAAGCGCCCGCGTGCCGGCGATCGCCACCTCCCCGCGCAAGGCCTCGCAGATTTTCCTGCTGGTCGCCGCGCTCGTCCTCGCGCTGGCCTGGGGAATCGCCGTCAAGCACGTCGCCGACGTGCACCGGGACACCCGCGACGCGGCCGGCCGGCACGTGCGCGCGCTGGCCGCGGCGCACGCCCGGCAGACGGCGCTGACGCAGGCGGTCGCCGAGGAGGCGCTGCACCACCTGCGGACGACGCTGGAAGACGACGGCCTCGACGCCTTCCGCCGGGAGGCCGCACGGGCCACCAGCCGCCACGCCGCCGGACCGATCAACCGCGCCTCGTTCGCCGACGGCGACGGCCAAATCCAGGCCAACTACCTCGACGGCAACCCCGGCAAGCTCGCCAGCATGGCCGACCGCGACTATTTCCACGACATCCGGCGCCACGGCGAGGATCGGCTGCACGTCACCGAACCGTTCCGCGGCCGCTTCACCGGCGAATGGATCGTCCTCTTCTCGCGACCGCTGCTGCGCGACGGGAAATTCGCTGGCCTCGTCCAGGTCGGCCTGCCGGCCGCCCGTCTCGGCGACCTCCTCGGCGTCGTCAATGGCGGCCACCGGGAGACGGTGACGCTGCTTTCGCCCGGCAACCGCGTCATCGCCCGCTCCAGCGGCCCGGAGTTCATCGGCCGCGAAGCCGACCTGCCGCCGGGCGGCGGCGGCGACGAATTCACCTACGACAGCCCGCTCGACGGCACCCCCCGCCTCGCCGCCGTGCGCGAGGTGCCGGGCAGCGGCATGCGCGTCGTCGCCGCCGTCGACCTGCGGGCGCTCGACGACGAAGTCGCCGAGCACGCCCGCGTCGCCTTCCTGCCGGCCATCCTGCTGACGCTGCTGCTGCTGCCGGCGAGCCTGCTCATCCGTCGCGCCGACCGCAGCCAGCAGGCGGCGCACGAGGCGCTGCGCGCGGAAACGCAGCGTTCGCGCACGGTCTTCGACACGATGGGCGAAGGCATCCTGCTCGTCGACGCCAGCGGCCGCGTCACTTTCGCCAACGCCCGCGCCGCCACCTGGCTGCCGGACGCCCGCGGCCAGCGCTTCGCCGACGCGCTGAACACCGCCGGCTTCGCGCTGGTCGCCGAGGACGGCAACCCCTTCGTCGGCGCCGACCCGGTGGCGCTGCTCTGCCTGGAGGCCGGCCAGGACATCGACGATGCCTGGCTGAAGCGCCACGATGCCCGCGGCGACGTCTGGCTGGCGTTGCGCGCGCGTGCCTTCCGCGACGCCGACGGCGCCGTTCAGGGCGCGACGCTGACGCTCGCCGACCGCAGCGAGGAGCACGAGCGCCTGAACGAGTCGGCGCTGACCGCCGGCATCATCGACGGCATGCAGGAAGCGGTGATGATCACCGACGCGCGCGCCCGCATCCTGCGCGTGAACCCCGCCTTCACCGAACTCACCGGCTTCGCCGCGCACGAGGCGGTCGGCCGTACGCCGGCGATCCTCAAGTCGGCGCGCCACGACGACGCCTTCTTCTCGGCGATGTGGCACGCCCTCAACGACGCCGGCCAGTGGTCCGGCCGCGTCTGGAACCGGCACAAGTCGGGCGAGGAGTATTGCGTCTGGCACAGCATCACCTCGGTGCGCGACATCCACGGCCGCATCGCGCGCTTCATCACCGTCAGCCGCGACATCACCGAACAGCAGGCGCGCGAAGGGGAGCTCTGGCCGCGCGCCAACTTCGACCCGCTGACCGGGCTGTCCAACCGCGCCCGCTTCGCCGACCGGCTGGCGCAGGCGCTCGCCAACGCGCAGCGCGACGACCACGGCTTCGCCGTCTGCTACCTCGACCTCGACCGCTTCAAGCCGGTCAACGACACGCTCGGCCATGCCGCCGGCGACGCGCTGCTGCGCCAGGTGGCGCAGCGCATGCGCTCGGTGCTGCGCGAGGAGGACACGCTGGCGCGCATCGGCGGCGACGAGTTCGCGCTGCTGCTGCCGCGCGCCGGGGGAGCCGGCGATGCCTCGCGCGTCGCCGCCAAGATCATCGACCTCGTGCATGCCCCCTTCGATCTCGCCGAAGGCACGGCGAGCATCGGCATCAGCATCGGCATCGCCCGCTTTCCCGACGACGGCAGCGACGCGGCGGCATTGCGTGATGCCGCCGACCGGGCGCTCTATGCGGCCAAGGCCGGCGGCCGCAACTGCTGGCGCTTCGCCGAACCGGCCGAGCCGGCGTAAACCCGGCCCCGGCGCGGCGTTATGCCGGCAGGCTTCGCCGCCGCCTGATAGAATTCGCCCGGCCCCGCTCGCGCGGGGCGCCAAGCGCTCCGGTGCCCGCTGCGGCGGGAGAATCGGGAACGCGGTGCGGCGGTGCGGATTTCGCGCCGCCCAGGCCGCGACGTGCCCAACGCTGTAAGGGGGACGGCGCCGGCAAAGGCCACTGGAGGACCGCCCGGACGACACCGGCGGCCGCCTCCGGGAAGGCGCCGGCGACCGGAGGAACCCGAGTCAGAAGACCGGCCGCGAGCGCCTTGTACGGCCAGCTGGACCCTGGCCACCCACGTCTGATCGCAAGGGGATCTCGATGGACAACGCAGCCGCCGTGCCGGGCAACCCGCCCCAGGCCAACCACCATTTCGCCGACGCCGCCCGCGACGCGGTCTACCAGGCCATATTTTCCCGCCGCGACGTGCGCGGCCAGTTCCTGCCCGACCCGATTCCGGACGCGGTGCTCGCCCGCCTGCTCACCGCCGCGCATTTCGCGCCGTCGGTCGGCTACATGCAGCCGTGGAGCTTCGTGCTGATCCGCGAGGCGGCCGTGAAGGCGCGCATCCACGCCGCCTTCGCCGAAGCCAACGCCGAGGCGCTGCAGATGTTCGAGGGCGAGAAGCGCGAGATCTACCGCGAGCTGAAGCTCGAAGGCATCCTCGAATCGCCGGTGAACCTGCTCATCACCTGCGACCGCGACCGCGCCGGGCCGGTCGTCATCGGCCGCACGCACATCAAGGCAATGGACATCTACAGCGCCGTCTGCGCCGTGCAGAACCTGTGGCTGGCGGCGCGCGCCGAAGGCCTCGGCGTCGGCTGGGTGAGCATCTTCCACCAGGCGGCGCTGAAGGAAATCCTCGGCCTGCCCGAGCGCATCGTGCCGATCGCCTACCTGTGCCTCGGCCAGGTCAGCCACTTCCACGACAAGCCGGAGCTGGAAGCGGCCGGCTGGCGGCCGCGCCTGCCGCTCGACGAGCTGGTCTATTTCGAGCAGTGGGGAGAGACCGCCGGCGACGGCGCGGCGGCGCTCAAGGCGGCACTGCGCGCGGCGCAGGACACCGCCGCCGCGCACCGCCGCTTCGACCTGGCGCAATCCTGAGCAGCCCGCCCGAGAATCCGCAGACGACAAGGAACCCGCGATGAGCAAACCGTTAGCCCCCGCCTTTCCGTCGGTCGACATGGCCACTTTCCTGGCCTCGTCGGCGCACGACATGAAGAACTCGATCAGCCTGCTGATCCGTGGCCTCGAAGGCATCCTCGGCACGGTCGACGCGACCTCCTTCGCCGCCTACGACGATCTGGCGCAGATGACCTACGAGGCGAAGCGGGTAAACAGCAACCTGATCCAGCTGCTCACCCTCTACAAGATCGGCCAGGACATCTACCCCTTCGACCCGCAGCCGGTGGCCCTCGGCGACTTCATCGACATCATCGCCGCGCAGAGCGGCGAACTGCTGAAGTCGCAGGGCGTCGCCCTTGAACACGCCTGCGAGCCGGACCTTTACTGGGATTTCGACGAGGACCTGGTCACCGGCATCATCGGCAACGCCTTCAACAACGCCATCCACTACACGCGCGACCGGGTCCGCCTGTCCGCCGCCCGCGTCGACGGCCAGCTCGAACTGCGCATCGAGGACAACGGCGGCGGCTACCCGCGGCACATGCTCGACGAGTGCGCCGACTGCATGCGCGGCGTCGACTTCGCCGCCGGCAGCACCGGCCTCGGCCTCTACTTCTCCGCCATCGTCGCCCGCATGCACCGCCAGCGCGAGCGCTGCGGCGAGATCCGCCTGGAAAACGGCGGCGCGCTCGGCGGCGGCTGCTTCATCCTGCGCCTCCCCTGAACACTCCTTTCAACCGGAACGCCACCATGTCTTTCCAGCAAGCCGACAACGCGCCCGAAGCCGATTTTTCGACGCGCTCCTTCCTCGTCGTCGACGATTTTCAGGGCATGCGCACCATCCTCCGCGACATCCTGCGCAACTGCGGCGCCAATGCCAAGAACATCGCCACCGCCGCCAACGGCAGCGAAGCCGTCGCCCAGCTGGCGGCGACGCAATTCGACGTCGTCCTCTGCGACTTCAACCTGGGCAAGGGCAAGAACGGCCAGCAGGTGCTGGAGGAGGCCAAGGTACGGCAGTTGGTCGGGCCGGCCTGCGCCTGGATCATGGTCACCGCCGAGAAGACCTCGGACGCGGTCAGCGGCGCCGCCGAATACCAGCCCGACGCCTACCTGCTGAAGCCGATCACCGAGGCGACGCTGCGCCTGCGCCTGGCGAAGATCTGGGCGAAGAAGATGGCCTTCGCCGAGATCGACCGCGCCGTCCGCCAGGGCAACATCGCCGCCGCGCTGGCCTGCTGCGACGAGCGCCTGCGTACCGACAAGGCGAACGCCAACGACTTGCTGCGCACCAAGTGCGACCTGCTGCTGGCCAGCGGCGACCTGGCGCGCGCCAGGCAGGCCTTCGAAACCATCCTCGCCCACCGCGACGTGCCCTGGGCCAAGGCCGGCCTCGCCCGCGTCCTGATGCAGGGCGGCGACTATGCCGGCGCCCGGACGGTGCTCGAAGAGACGCTCGCCGTCAATGCCGCCTACCTCGAAGCGCACGACCTGATGGCGAAGACGCTGCAGGCGATGGGCGACCTGGAGGCGGCAAGCGCCGCCATTGAACGCGCCGTGCGCATCTCGCCGAACTCGGCGACCCGCCAGAAGAACCTCGGCGAAGTGGCGCTGCGCCTCGGCAAGACCGACGCCGCCGAGAAGGCTTTCCGGCGCAGCGTGACGCTTGGCGAGCATTCGATCCTGAAGACGGCCGACGCCTACCTCGGTCTGGCCAAGGCCTGCACCGCCAACGACCGCCCCGAGGAGGCTCTGCGCGCGCTCGACCAGGTCGACAAGACCTTCGACGACGAAACGGTGCGCATGCAGTCGCTGGCCGTCGAGGGCATGGTGCACCACAAGGCCGGCAACGCCGGCAAGGCGAAGGAAATCGCCAAAAAGCTGGCGCAGACAGCTGCCGCCAGCCCCGGGGAAACCCAGCTGACGCTCGACACCGCCCGCCTGCTGCTCGCCACCGGCGCCCGCGACGAAGCCGTCGCCCTGCTCCAGGGCGAAGTCCGCAACGCGCCGGAAAACGCCGCGCTGCTCGGCGAGGTGAAGGACATCTTCAGCGCCGCGGCGATGGCCGACGAAGGGGCGGCGCTGGTCGAAACCTCGCGCAAGGACGCGATGGAACAGATGAACCGCGGCGTCCTGCTCGCCCGCGAAGGCCGCCACGACGAAGCCATCGCCGCCATGCGCGCCGCCCGCGAGGCGATGCCGCGCAACGTGCGCGTGCTCTTCAACCTGACGCATGTGATCGTCGCCAAGCTGCAGCAGGACGGCGGCGCCGACCCGGTGCTGATCGAGGAGGCGCGCGGCAGCCTGGCGGCGGCGCACGCCCTCGCCCCCGGCGAGGCGCGCTACGCGACGCTCAAGGCCTCGCTCGACACGCTGGCCGGCGTCCGCTGAGACGGCGGGGCGCCGCGCCGCCCCGCCGCGAACGCGGTAAAATCGCCAACCTGACGAATTCGAGGCAGTCCCCGCCCGCGCGGACTGCCGGAACCTTACGGAGATTCCCCATGCCGCTCGTATCCATGCGCCAGCTTCTCGACCATGCCGCCGAAAACGGCTACGGCCTGCCCGCCTTCAACGTGAACAACATGGAGCAGGTGTGGGCCATCTGCGAGGCCGCCGCCCAGATCGACGCGCCGGTGATCATGCAGGCCTCGGCCGGCGCCCGCAAATATGCCGGCGAGCCCTTCCTGCGCCACCAGATCCTGGCTGCACTGGAAGCCTACCCGCAGCTGCCGATCGTCATGCACCAGGACCACGGCCAGAGCCCGGCGGTGTGCATGGCGGCGATCCGCTCCGGCTTCACGTCGGTGATGATGGACGGCTCGCTGGAGGCCGACGGCAAGACCACCTCGTCCTACGAATACAACGTCGCCGTGTCGCGCGAGACGGTCAAGTTCGCGCACGCCATCGGCGTTTCGGTCGAGGCCGAGCTGGGCGTGCTCGGTTCGCTGGAAACGATGAAGGGCGACAAGGAGGACGGCCACGGCGCCGAAGGCCACATGACGCGCGAGCAGCTCCTGACCGACCCCGACCAGGCCGCCGACTTCGTGAAACAAACGAACTGCGACGCGCTGGCCATCGCCATCGGCACCAGCCACGGCGCCTACAAGTTCACCAAGAAGCCGACCGGCGACATCCTGGCCATCGACCGCATCAAGGAAATCCACGCGCGCATCCCGAACACCCACCTCGTCATGCACGGCTCGTCGTCGGTGCCGCAGGAACTGCTCGCCGAGATCCGCCAGTTCGGCGGCGACATGAAGGAAACCTACGGCGTGCCGGTCGAGGAGATCGTCAACGGCATCAAGCACGGCGTGCGCAAGGTGAACATCGACACCGACATCCGCCTGGCGATGACCGCCGCGGTGCGCCGCTACCTGTTCGAGAACCCGTCGAAGTTCGACCCGCGCGACTACCTGAAGCCGGCGCGCGAAGCGGCGAAGAAGATCTGCCTCGCCCGCTACGAAGCCTTCGGCTGCGCCGGCCAGGCGAGCAAGATCAAGCCGATCCCGCTGGACAAGATGGCGGAGCGCTACGCCCGCGGCGAACTGAACCAGATCGTCAATTAATCAAGGCCCTGCGGACGGCACCGGGTGATAGACTCGGTGCCGTTTTCTTTTTCCCGCCCCGCCATGCTGCCGCTGCCCGAACATTCGCTGCGCCGCCGTCTCAACGCCGAAATCCACTCGCGGCCGCCGGTCGCCATCCCCGGCCCGGAGTGGATCAGCTACCTCGCGGTGATGCACGCCGGCGGCAGCGCCGACGACGAGCGCCGGCACCTCGCGCAGCTGTGCGCGACGCTCGGCACCGAGGTCTGCCCGCTCGTCGACGGCGACCACTGGGTACTCGACGCCGGGCCGCTGCGGCTGAAATGGGAACGCCACACCGAGTTTTCCGGCTACACCTTCTTCCGCCGCCGCGTCGCCGGCGACAGCCCGGACAGCACCGCGCTCGCCGCTTTTCCGGCCGAGTGGGTGCGCGGCATCCCGGGCGAGGTGATCGCCGCCAGCCACATCGAACTGTGCGCGGCGTCGCAGAACCCGCCCGAGGAAGTCCTCGACGGCCTCGCCCGCACCGGCGAGGCGATGGTCGCCACGCGCGTCGCCGAGGGGGCCGCCTGGGTCGTCTCCGACTTCGCGCTGCACGATGGCTTCTCGCGTTTCACGGTGATCGACGAACACCTGCGCCACCGCCAGGCCGGCCGCACGGTGCAGCGCCTGCTGGAGATCGAGACCTACTGCATGATGGCGCTGCTCGCCTTTCCGGTGGCCAAGGAAACGGGCCGCTTTCTCGGCGAGCGCGAGCAGGAGCTGGCCGCGCTGATGGACGAGATGAGCGTCGCCGGCACGCCCGAGGACGAACGCCGGCTGCTCGCGCGGCTGACCCGGCTGGCCGCCGAGGTCGAGCAGTCGGTGACGCGCACCGCCTACCGTTTCGGCGCCGCCGCCGCCTACTACCGGCTGGTCAAGCAGCGCGTCGACGACCTGCGCGAGCAGCGCCTGGCCGGCTTCCCGCCGATCCGCGAGTTCATGGAACGCCGCCTGGCGCCGGCGATGGCCACCTGCGAGTCGGTGGCGCAGCGGCAGACCGACCTGTCGACGCGCATCGCCCGCAAAAGCGCATTGCTGCGCACGCGCGTCGACATCGAGCTGGAGCGCCAGAACCAGGAGCTGCTGGCACAGATGAACCACCGCGCGCGGCTGCAGCTGCGGCTGCAGGAAACGGTCGAAGGCCTCTCGGTGGTGGCCATCACCTACTACGGCTCGCAGCTCGTGCAGTACCTCGCCAAGGGGCTGCAGAAGTCGTTGGCGCCGGCGCTGTCGCCGGAAATCGCCGCCGCCGCGTCGATCCCGCTGATCGCCGGCGCCGTCGCCCTCGGCATCCGCCGCATGCGCCGGGTACTGGCGGCCGAAGAGAATGCCGGCCATTAGCCTATAATTCCGCCTTTCGAATCAACGAATCATTTTTCCTGCAGGGATTCCGCCGTGACCGCTCCCCTTTTCGAATCGACCATCAAGAGCCTGCCGTTGCTGTCGCGCGGCAAGGTGCGCGACATCTACGCCGTGAACGACGAGCAGCTGCTGATCGTCACCAGCGACCGGCTGTCGGCCTTCGACGTCATCCTGCCGAATCCGATTCCGGACAAGGGCAAGGTCCTGACGCAGATCGCCAACTTCTGGTTCGACAAGCTCGCGCACATCGTCCCCGGCCAGCTCACCGGCGTCGATCCAGAGTCGGTCGTCGCCGCCGACGAGCGCGACCAGGTGCGCGGCCGCGCCGTCGTCGTCAAGCGCCTGCGTCCGCTGCCGATCGAGGCCGTCGTGCGCGGCTACCTGATCGGCTCCGGCTGGAAGGACTACCAGGCCACCGGCGCCGTCTGCGGCATCGCGCTGCCGGCCGGGCTGAAGATGGCGCAGCAGCTGCCGCAGCCGATCTTCACGCCGGCGACCAAGGCCGACATCGGCGAGCACGACGAAAACATCAGCTTCGAACAGGCACAGGCGCACTGCGCCAAGGTGCTCGCCGACGCCCTCTACGGCACCGGCAAGAACGGCGCCGAGCTGGCCGCGCAGGCCAAGTCGGTGGCGCTGCAGATCTACGAGGAAGCCTCGCGCTACGCGGCGACCAAGGGCATCATCATCGCCGACACCAAGTTCGAGTTCGGCATCGACAAGGCCGGCACGCTGCACCTGATCGACGAGGCGCTGACGCCCGATTCGTCGCGCTTCTGGCCGGCCGACCAGTACGCCGAGGGCCAGAACCCGCCGTCCTTCGACAAGCAGTTCGTGCGCGACTACCTGGAAACGCTCGACTGGAACAAGACTGCGCCCGGCCCGAACCTGCCGGCCGAGATCGTCGACAAGACCGCTGCCAAGTACCGCGAGGCCTACGAGCGGCTGACCGGCCAGCCGCTGGCCTGACTTCCCGACGCCATGCTGCGGGCAGCGGCGCTGCCGCCCGCAGCGCGTCGTCCGCGCCCGGCGCCTCTCACCGGGGGGCGCGTCCCGGCGCCGCCAGAACTTTCCCCGCCCGCCCGCTGTCCATCCTGCAACGGCGTTCCGCCGCCCCGGGAGGACAGCCATGGCACACCCCTTCGCTTCGCTCGACCGCCATTTCCCGCTGCCGCGCGTGCGGCAGGTTGCCGCATCCCGCGTTGCCGGCTGGCTCGCCGCCGGCTGGACCGACCTGCGCGAGACGCCGTTCGCCAGCCTCGCCTACGGGCTGCTCTTCGCCATCGCCGGCGACCTGCTGCTGCTCTCGCTGTGGCAGCGCCCGCAGTATTTCGCCGTAGCCGTCTCCGGCTTCTTCATCGTTGCCCCGCTGCTCTGCGCCGGTCTCTACGAGCTGAGCCGGCGCAACGAGCGCGGCCTCGCCTCGTCCTTCGTCGACTCGCTCGACGCCTTCGCCCGCGGCCGCACGGGGCTGACCCTGTTCGGCCTGCTGCTGGTGCTGCTGTGGGTGGCCTGGGAACGTTTCTCGGCCCTCCTCTTCGCCGGCATGGCGGCGGCCCTGCCGGACGCGAACGTGATCGGCTTCGCGGCCGCCGTCGTCGACGCCGGCAGCCATGGCGGGCGACTTCTCGCCTGGCTGCTGGCCGGCGCCATCGTCGCCCAGGTCGTGTTCATGCTCGGCGTCGTCTCGGTGCCGCTGCTGATCGACCGCGACACCGACGCCGTCACCGCGGCGATGACCAGCCTGCGCGCCTTCGCTGCCAATCCCGGCCCGCTGCTGCTGTGGTCGACGACGATCGTCGCGCTGACGCTGCTCGGTTTCGCGACGCTGCTGTTCGGGCTGATCGTGCTCATGCCGCTGCTTGGCCACGCCTCGTGGCACGCCTATCGCGACCTTGTAGAATAGCGCCCATCCTCCACCCTGCGGGCAGCCCGGCCGCCCGCCCCTGCCTGCGCATCCCGACATGACCGACAATCCGCTGCTCGACTTCTCCGGCCTGCCCCGCTTCGACCTGATCCGCCCCGAACACGTGCGCCCGGCCATCAGCCGCCTGCTCGCCGACTGCCGCGCGCTGGTCGGGCGCCTCACCGGCGACGACGTGCCGGCGACCTGGCACGACTTCGCGGAACCCTTCGCCGACGGTGTCGAGCACCTCGGGCGCGCCTGGGGCATCGTCGGCCACCTGCATTCGGTGAACGACATTCCGCCGTGGCGCGAGGCCTACAACGACCTGCTGCCGGAAGTCACCAGCTTCTACTCCGAACTCGGCCAGAACCTGGCGCTGTTCTCGAAATACAAGGCGCTCGCCGCCGGCCCGGAATACGCGACGCTGCCGCCGGCGCGAAAGCGCATCGTCGACAACGAGATCCGCGACTTCCGCCTGTCCGGCGCCGAGCTGCCCGACGAGCTGAAGCCGCGCTTCCAGGAACTGCAGGAGGCGGTCGCGGCGCTGCAGGCGAAGTTCTCGGAGAACCTGCTCGATGCGACCAATGCGCACGCCGAAATCGTCGGCGACGAGAAGGACCTCGCCGGCCTGCCCGCCGATGTCGTCGAAGTCGCCCGCGCCGCCGCCGTGAAAGCCGGCGTCGATGGCTGGCGCTTCACGCTGCACGCGCCGTCCTACGGTCCGGTGATGCAGTACGCCGACAACCGCGGCCTGCGTGCGCGCATGTACCGCGCCTACGCGACGCGCGCCTCCGAGTTCGGCAAGGCGGAGCACGACAACGCACCGCTGATCCGCCAGCTGCTCAAGCTGCGCGCCGAGGAGGCGCGCCTGCTCGGCTACCGCAATTTCGCCGAGGTCTCGCTGGTGCCGAAGATGGCCGAGTCGCCGCAGCAGGTCCTCGACTTCCTGCGCGAACTGGCGCGCAAGGCGAAGCCCTTCGCCGAGAAGGACATCGCCGAACTGCGCGCCTTCGCCCGCGACGAACTGGGGATCAAGGCGATGGAACCGTGGGACATGGCCTGGGTATCGGAAAAGCTGCTGCAGAAGCGCTACGCCTTCTCCGATCAGGAAGTGAAGCAGTACTTCACCGAACCGAAGGTGCTCGCCGGCCTCTTCCACGTCATCGAGACGCTGTTCTCGGTGACGGTGAAGCCGGACACGGCACCGGTGTGGCACGACGACGTGCGCTTCTACCGCATCGAGAACCGCGCCGGCAAACTGGTCGGCCAGTTTTACCTCGACCTCTACGCGCGCGAGGAAAAGCGCGGCGGCGCCTGGATGGACGAAGCGCTGGCGCGCCGGCGCACGGCCGACGGCGTGCAGACGCCGGTGGCCTACCTCAACTGCAACTTCTCGCGCCCGGTCGGCGGCAAACCCGCCACCTTCACCCATGACGAGGTGACGACGCTGTTCCACGAGACCGGCCACGGCCTGCACCACATGCTGACGCGGATCGAGGAACCGGGCGTCGCCGGCATCCACGGCGTCGAGTGGGACGCCGTCGAGCTGCCGTCGCAGTTCATGGAGAACTACTGCTGGGAATGGGCCGTGCTGAAGGAGATGACGGCGCACGTCGACAGCGGCGAGCCGCTGCCGCGCGAACTCTTCGACAAGATGCTGGCCGCCCGCAACTTCCTCTCCGGCATGCAGACCGTGCGCCAGATCGAGTTCTCGCTGTTCGACCTGCTGCTGCACAACGACTTCGACGCGGCCGGCGACGGCGACGTGCTGCGCTTGCTGGAGGAAGTGCGCAACGAGGTGGCGGTGGTCTTCCCGCCGGACTGGCACCGCTTCCCGAACAGCTTCTCGCACATCTTCGCCGGCGGCTATGCGGCCGGCTACTACAGCTACAAATGGGCCGAGGTGCTCTCCGCCGACTGCTACGCCGCCTTCGAGGAAGCCGGCAACCCGTTCGACCCGGAAACCGGCCGCCGCTTCCTCGACGAGATCCTCGCCGTCGGCGGCGTCCGTTCGGCGCTCGACTCGTTCAAGGCCTTCCGCGGCCGCGAGCCAAGCCCGGACGCCCTGCTCCGGCACAGTGGTATGATCGCCGCATGACCACGCATCGCCCGTATCGGCGGCGGCGCCGGGCAGCGGGGCCCGACGACCGCGCCGCCAGCCCGGAGAGCTGACATGAAGAACTGGCTGACCATCGCGCTCGCCGCCGCCACGCTCGCCGCCTTCGCGGCGCAGGCGCAGACCACCTATCGCTGGGTAGACCCGGCCACCGGCCGCACCGTCTTTTCCGACCAGCCGCCGCCGTCCGGTGCGCGGAAGGCGACCCGGCAGGAGGCCCCGGAGGCCGGCGACGCGCGCCAGGCCCCCTACGCCGCCAGAGTCGCCGCCGAGAAATTTCCGGTCGTTCTCTACACCGCGCCGGACTGCGGCGAACACTGCAGCCGCGGGCGCGATCTGCTCAACGGCCGCGGCGTCCCCTTCCGGGAAAAGATGGTGCAGGACGCCACGGTGGAACTGGAAGAGCTGAAGAAGCTCACCGGCGGCGAAGCCTTCGTGCCGGTCGTTGTCGTCGGTCGCCAGCACGTGAAAGGCTTCCAGGCGAGCGGCTGGAACAACCTGCTCGACCTCGCCGGCTATCCGAAGACGGCACCGTTCGGTGCGCGCCCGGCGGAGAATCCGCTGCAGCAGACGCCGCCGACGCCGCTGCCGGCAACACCGGCACCACCGCCGGCAGAGGACGCGACGCCGCAGTGAAGCTCGCCACCTGGAACGTCAATTCGCTGAAGGTCCGCCTGCCGCAGGTGCTCGACTGGCTCGCCGCCGAGGAGCCGGACGTGCTCTGCCTGCAGGAGCTGAAGCTGGAGGACAAGGCCTTCCCGCTCGCCGAGATCGAGGCCGCCGGCTACCGCGCGGCGTTCAGCGGGCAGAAGACCTACAACGGCGTCGCCATCCTCGCGCGCGCGCCGCTCGCCGACATCGCCTGCGGCATTCCCGGCTTCGCCGACGAACAGAAGCGGGTCATCGCAGCGACCGTCGGCGACGTCCGCGTCGTCTGCGCCTATTTCCCGAACGGGCAGGCGGTCGGCTCGGAGAAGTTCGCCTACAAGCTCGACTGGCTGCGCGCGCTGACCGCCTGGCTCGGCGACGAGCTTGCCCGCCACCCGCAACTCGCGCTGCTCGGCGACTACAACATCGCTCCCGAGGCGCGCGACGCGCATCCGGACTGGCCGGACGAAATCCACGTCTCGCCGCCGGAACGCGAAGCCTTCCGCGCGCTGACCGCACTGGGGCTGGCCGACGCCTTCCGGCTGTTCGAGCAGCCGGAGAAGAGCTTCTCGTGGTGGGACTACCGGATGATGGCCTTCCGCCGCAACTTCGGTCTGCGCATCGACCACATCCTGCTCTCGCCGCCGCTCGCCGCCGCCTGTACCGGCTGCCGCGTCGACAAGGCGCCGCGCAAGCTGGAACGGCCGTCCGACCACGCGCCGGTGATCGCCGAGATCGCCGGCACCGATGCCCGCTGAGCGCCGCGGCATGGCGGCGCTGACGCGCGAACGGCTGCTGGCGCTCTACCCCGCGCTCGCCGGCCTGCCCGCGGACGATCTCGACCGGCTGCTGCAGCCGGCAGCCTTGCTGCACCTTCCGGCGGGCTCCGGCGTCTTCGCCGAAACGCAGCCTTGCCGCGGCTTCCCGCTGGTCGTCGAGGGCTCGATCAAGGTCGTCAAGTCGGCGCCATCCGGGCGCGAGATGCTGCTCTACCGCGTCGAACCGGGCGACTCGTGCATCATCAGTTCGAGCTGCCTGCTCGGTCGCACGCCCTATACCGCGCGCGGCGAGAGCGAGACGCCGGTAACGCTGGCGGTGCTGCCGGACGCGCTGTTCGCGCAACTTCTGGCGGAGGATGCCGGCTTCCGCGACTTCGTCTTCCACCTGCTCGCCGAACGCATCGTCGACCTGATGCAGCTGGTCGAGGAGATCGCCTTCCACCGCCTCGACCAGCGCCTGGCGCGCCTGCTGCTCGCGCGCGGCGACGACATCCATGCCACCCACCAGGCGCTCGCCGACGAACTCGGTAGCGTGCGCGAAATCGTCAGCCGGCTGCTCAAGGGCTTCGCCGCCGACGGGCTGGTCGAGCTCGGTCGTGAACGCATCCTGCTGCGCGACCGCGCCGGCCTCGGCCGCGTCGCCGACGGCCAGCCCGCCTGAGGCCGCCAGCCGCCCGGCTGTGTGACCCAGGTTACAGACCGAAAATCAGGAATTGCTTATCCTCCGTTCCGTTATCCCAATCGCAACGGAGGCAAGCATGAAAGCAAACGTCGGCGGCATCGACAAGATCGCCCGCATCCTCGCCGGCATCGTCCTCGTCGGCCTTGCCGCTACCGGCACGGTCGGCGTCTGGGGCTGGCTCGGCATCGTCCCGCTGGTCACCGGGCTGATGAACTGGTGCCCGGCCTACTCGCTGATCGGCCTAAACACCTGTCCGCTGAAGAAATAAGAAGACTCCGGAGCGCAGCCTCTCCCTCCTCGCTGCGCTTCCGTTCAATCCGGCGGCATCCCGGGCACGGATGCCGCTATTTTTTTGCCAGAAACGTGGCGATGCGCACGTAGTCGTCGACCGACAGGTCCTCGGCGCGACGCGTCGGATCGATGCCGAGGGCGGCGTAATCGGCATCGGCGAGCAGCCCCTTGAGGTTGTTGCGCAGCATCTTGCGCCGCTGCGCGAAGGCGGCGGCGACGACCTTGCCGAGCAGCGCCTCGTCGACGGCGGGAAGGTCCGCCGGATCGCGCGGGATCATGCGCACGACGGCGGAGTCGACCTTCGGCGGCGGATCGAAGGCGGTCGGCGGCACGTCGATCAGCCATTCCAGCCAGAAGCGGTACTGCAGCATCACCGACAGCCGGCCGCGTTCGCTGTCACCGGGTTCGGCGACCATCCGTTCGACCACCTCCTTCTGCAACATGAAGTGCATGTCGCGCACCTGGCTCGCATAGGTCGCCAGATGGAAGAGCAGCGGCGTCGAGATGTTGTACGGCAGGTTGCCGACGATGCGCAGGTCGGTGCCAAGGCTGCCGAAATCGAAGGCCAGCGCGTCGCCCTCGTGGATCGTCAGCCGCGCCGGCGGGTGGCGCTTCTTCAGGCGGGCGACGATGTCGCGGTCGATCTCGACGACGTGCAGCCGGTCGACGCGTTCGAGCAGCGGCTCGGTCAGCGCGCCGAGACCGGGGCCGATCTCGACGACGCAGTCGTCGCGCGCCGGCGCGACGGCGCCGACGATGTCGGCGACGATCTGCGTGTCGACGAGGAAGTTCTGGCCGAAGCGCTTGCGCGGGATGTGCTTCATGTCGTCTCCGTCGGGCCGCGCCCGGCAAGAAGTCTCCTCGGAAGCACCCCGGGAGACAACGCGCAACGGCCCGGAAGCCGCGTCGGCGGTCGAAGCGTCGTCGCCCCTCCCTGCCTCGGGAAGGGGGATGGGGGGAAGGTTGTCACATCGGCCTCCGGCAGGCGGCCATGCGTATCGCCTCGCGCACCGCCTCGAACAGGCTGCCGGGGTCGGCCCGTCCCGTGCCGGCGAGCGCCAGCGCGGTGCCATGGTCGACCGAGGTGCGGATCACCGGCAGGCCGAGGGTGACGTTGATGCCGCGGCCGAAGGTGGCGTACTTGAGCGCCGTCAGCCCCTGGTCGTGGTACATCGCCAGCACGCAATCGCCCTGCGCCAGCAGCGGCAGCGTGAACAGCGTGTCGGCCGGCAGCGGCCCGACGAGATGCATGCCCTCGCCGCGCAGGCGGTCGAGCAGCGGCGCGATGACGTCGATCTCCTCGCGACCGAGGTGGCCGTCCTCGCCGGCATGCGGATTGAGGCCGGCGACGAGGATGCGCGGTTCGGCGATGCCGTATTTGGCGCGCAGGTCGGCGTGCACGATGCGCAGCGTCTCTTCGAGCAGCGCCGGCGTGATCGCATCCGGCACCGCGCGCAGCGGCAGGTGCGTGGTGGCCAGCGCGACGCGCAGCGGGCCGTGCGGCGTGCCGCCGGCGAGCATCATGACGACACGCGGCGTGCCGGTGCGCTCGGCGAGGTATTCGGTATGGCCGGAAAAGAAGGCACCCGCGGCGCCGGCGTCGTTGATGACACCCTTGTGCACCGGCGCCGTGACCATCGCTGCGAATTCAGCCGATTCGCCGGAACGGCAGCCGGCCAGCGCGCGGTCGAGCAGCGCAAGGACATAGGCCGCGTTGGCCGGATCGAGGCGGCCGGCGACCGACGGCGCGGCGAGCGGGCAGTGCAGCACTTCGAGACACGGGCCGTCGGCGACCGTCGGCGCGGCGCCGGCGACGTAGTCGCGCAGCGTGCCGTGCCAGCCGATGGCGGTGGCGCGCGCGGCCAGCAGGTCGCGGTCGGCGAGGACGACGAGGCGCGCCGGCAGGCCCTCGCCGGCCAGACGCAGACACAGCTCGGGGCCGATGCCGGCCGGCTCGCCGGAGGTGACGGCGATGACCGGAGGCCGGTTCACGTCAGCGTTCCTCCAGCCGGTACTCGACGTAGGCGCGATCGCGAATCTGGCGCAGCCAGTCCTGGTAGGCCTCGTCGAGCTTGCGCTCGCGCAGCACCTGGCGGGCGGCCATGCGCTGGCGCTCACTGGAAACGTCCTGGACGCGCCGTTCGAGCACCTGGATCAGGTGGAAGCCGAACGGCGACTTGATCGGCTCACTGACTTCCTTCGGCTGCAGCGCGTCCATCGCCCGCTCGAACTCCGGCACGGTGTCGCCCGGATAGAGCCAGCCGAGGTCGCCGCCCTTGGCAGCGGAGCCGTCCTGCGAATAGAGGCGCGCCAGTTCGGCAAAATCGCCGCCGTGCTCAAGGCGTTCGCGCAGGCCGGTCAGCTTGTGCAGCGCCTCCGACTCGGAGACCAGTTCGTTCACCCGGACCAGGATATGCCGGGCATGCGTCTGCTGCACCGGCGGCAGCACGATGCCGCCCTTCCTGGCGACCAGCTTGACGATGTGGAAACCGTTCGGGCTGCGCAGGATCGGCGACACCTCGCCCGTCTTCAGCTTGGCCACGGCTTCGGCGAACAGCGCCGGCAGGCGGTCGAGCGGGCGCGGACTCATCGCGCCGCCCTGCAGCGCATCCGGCGCGTCGGAATACGAAGCGGCGAGTTGCGAAAAATCCTCGCCCTTGCCGATCCGCTCGACGATTTCGTCGGCCTTCGCCTTCAACTTCTGCAGCTGCTCGGGCGAGGCCGATTCCGGCGCACGCAGCAGGATGTGGGCAACCTCGACCTCGTCGCCGCTGCCGCCCTTCGCCGCTTCGGCGGCGATGAAATTGTCGACCTCGGCGTCACCGATCACCAGGCGGTTGTCCACCTCGCGCTCGCGCAGGCGGGCGACCGTCATCTCGTCGCGGATTTCCTCGCGGAATTTCGCATAGCGGATGCCGTCCTGCTCCAGCGCCTGGCGGAACTGGGCAAGCGTCATTTTGTTGCCGGCGGCGATGCGATTGATCGCCTGGTCGAGCTGCGCATCATCGATGCGCAGGCCGGTATCGCGCGCCGTCTGCAGCTGGACGCGGTCGATGATGAGGCGTTCGAGCATTTGCCGCTCCATCACTTCGCGTGGCGGCAGCGGCGTTCCCTGCCGCTTCAGGTTGACCAGCGCCGAATCGAGGCGCGCGTGCAACTCGTTGAGCGTGATCACTTCGTCGTTCACGATGGCGACGATGCGGTCGACCTCGGTCGGTTCGACCGGCGCGCGCGCCGCCTGCGCCAGGGCGGCGCCGATGCAGGCGGCGAACAGGAATGCGATGCGGAGCAGGGACGTCATGGATGCGAAACCTCTCATTCGCCGAAGACCGGGTCGGCGACCGGCTGGTTGGACAGGCCGTAGCCATCGATGTTGCGGCGCAGGAGATCGGCCGGATTCGAGCCGATGCGCGCGAAGTCGTTCAACTCCAGCTGGACGAAGAACGAGGTGTTGGTCCGCCCGGACAGGGTCGCCACCTGGTGGCTGACGAGGCGGACGGCCCAGCAGCCGGCACCGTATTCGAGGCCGGCGACGGTCTCGACCGGCTTGTGGTCGAGGATCGAATAATTGTAGCGTCCGACCGCCGACCAGCCGCCCCAGATCGGCCACTGGCCGGAAATATCGACGTTCTTCAGGTCGCCGCCGGTCACCTGGTTGCTGGCGAAGCGGTAGCTGGCGTTGAGCACCTTGCCCAGTTCCGGCTGGTAGCGCAGGCCGATCGACGAGCGCTCCATGCGCGTATCGGACGGGTTGTACTGCAGCGCAGCGTCGAGCCAGGTCTTCGGCAGCACGCGGCCGGTAAAGGCGGCCAGGAAATCGGAGCGGTTCCACTTGTCCTGCGTCTGGCCGGGAATCGTCTGGCCATCCAGATCGACCCGCTGCCGCCGGAAGTAATAGCGCTGGCCGAACATCGCGCGCATCGCCTCGGCGCCGCTGGTCGGATCGATCAGGCGCGACACCACAGCGGCGGTCAGCTGGTTGGCATCGCTGACCCGATCCTGGCCGAGGAACTGGTTCTCGCTGAAAATCTGCGCGAAGTTGAAGTCGGCGATGGCGGTGTCGAAGTTCGGGATCCGCGTCTGGTCGCGGTACGGCACGTTCAGGTAGTACAGGCGCGGTTCCAGCGTCTGGATCGCCTGCGCGCCGAACCAGATCGTCTCGCGCTCGAAGGTCATGCCGGCGTCGACGCTGATGATCGGCAGCGTGCGCGAGATCGATTCCGACCACTGCGTATTGGTCCGCCGGTCGAGCGAATAGGTGGTCGAATGCACGCCGATTTTCGGCGTCACGTACCAGCCGGGCTGGACGAAGGGCAGCGACAGCTGCGGGTAGGCGACGGTGCGCGCCCCCTGCGTCTTCGTGTCGTGCCGGAAGTTCGTGTATTGGCCAAGGAAGGCGAAGTCGGCGCCGTAGAAGTCCGGGCGACGGACATTGAGGTCGATGCGCGGCGCAAAGGAGTAGGGCTTGTCGATCTGCTGCGTCGGATCCGGATCCGGGTTCAGCGTCTGGTAGGACTGGCCGATGACGTTCGCCGTCCACCAGCCGCCGCCATAGCTGAGCACTCCCTGCCGCAGCAGCTGCCGTTGCGAGGAGATCACCGAACGCGACGAGAGGTCGGTGAAGTACTTGTCGTCGGAAACGCCGGAGAGGTTCAGCGAACCGGCGAGCCCAGAGCCAAAGTTCTGCAGGTGGCGCAGCGAATAGCCATAGCGGTTATCGCCTTCCATCTGGCGGTCGCTCGGCAGATACTCGGCGCGCAGGTTGCCGGCGTAGTGATAGTCGAGATAGCGGTATTCGGTGGCCAGCTGGACGCCGCGCTTCGAGTAGATGCGCGGCGAAATCGTCGCATC
Organism: Rhodocyclaceae bacterium; assembly: GCA_024710925.1. Lineage (GTDB taxonomy): Bacteria > Pseudomonadota > Gammaproteobacteria > Burkholderiales > Rhodocyclaceae > Proximibacter. The sequence goes on from JANJTW010000100.1 coordinate 23,155, forward strand.
CATGTGCGGCGCAATGTTCCAGTAATACGGCGTCGCCAGCATCAGGCCGCTTGCCGTGCTCGAGCCGACGGTCGGCGCGAGAAAGCCCGATTTGCGCTGGTTGTTCAACGAGAAGGACATCCACGGCGTCCAGAAGATCGGCGTGTTCTGGAAATAGACCGTGCTGTTGCGCCCTTCGCCGACCTCGCGGTCGTAATCGAGCGCCAGCTCGTCGGCGCGCACGTACCAGCCCGGATCGTCGGCCTGGCAGGTGGTGTAGTTGCCATTGACGATGCGCAGCTTGTTCTCACCCTCGAAATCGATGCGTTCGGCGTTGCCGCGCGCTTCGGTCGTCGGGATCGGGGCCGGTTCATCGGCGGAGACCCCCAGGACGTTCATCAGCGAACCGGGCTCCGGTCGGCTCGTCCGGTAGCCGCCCGTCTGTTGCCAGGCGGCCTGGCCGGAGGCATCGACAACGGTCCCCTTGACGCCGTGCTCCTGCCGTTCGCGCTCCTTCGCCGCCCATTTCGCCTCGCGCTTCAGCGAGTAGCTGGGCGCCTCGAAGACGCCGGTCTGCGAGGCGATCTTCATGCGCATGCGCGGTCCGGTGACCAGATCCTCGCCCTGCTCCAGGCGGACATTGCCGGCCGCTTCCAGTTCGTCCTCGACCGGCCAGTAGGTCAGGCGGTCGCCGCGGACCACCGTCCCCGCCTGCCGCGCTTCGGCGCTGCCGCTGGCAACCATTTCACGCTCGGCGACACCGGCCATCTCGTCGGCGGCGAGGAACATCGGCCGCGGCACGCCCTCGCCCGAGCGCAGCGGCGCCAGGGTTTTCGCTCCGCGCAAGGCGGGGGCCGGGCCGCTGTCCGGCAGGTCGAGCGGTTCGCCTGGGAAATTCAGCACCGGCGGCCGGCCGGCGCGCCAGGCCTCGTCGCGCCCGCGGTCGAGACCAGCAAGCGTTGCCGGCGCCTGCACCGTCGGCACGCCCGGCGCTGCCGGCCCGCCAACGCCAGCCACGGTCGCCCCGCCCAGCAGGCCCGGATGGACGCGCAGGGGCGCCAGGGTCGTGACCTTGCCGCCGGCCGCCGCCGGCCCGGTCGTACTGCGGACGGCGGACGTGCGTTCCGGCTCGCGGGAACGGGAGGCCGGCGCGGCGACGATCGGAGAAGCGGTTTGCGCCGGCGCCGACGGCACGACCGGGACGGCCGCCGCCGGCGGGGCCGCCGGGGCGACGGCGCGCGCCGGTACGCGATCCGGCGACGCCGGCCGGCCACCATCGTTGCCGGCCGGCTGCGGTGCCTTCAGCGGACGCCCCTCGACCGCCGGCGCATCGACCGGCTGCACATCGGCACGCGCCTTTTCTCCTGCCGGGGCCGCCGTCGCCGCCGCGGGCTCTGCCGGCTGCGCGGCGGCATCAGCCGGCCTTGGCGGCGCCGGCTTCTTTTCCGCCGGCGGCAATCCGAGCAGGACCGGATCCACGCGCAGCGGCGTCATCGCCTGCGCCGCCGCCTCATCGGCGGCGAGGGCGGCAACGCCGCAACAGACGATCAGCGCCAGCGAATTGTTGCCGTTGCGCGCGCAGGACATAGGGGAAGCGAAGGCCTTTGTTGTCGGCCGCCGCCGGAAGGCGGGCGGGCCGGGTGTTAAAATCGCGCCATTTTAGCATCAAGGAGCCCGGGATGCCCCGTACGCAGGCGCTGCAGGAGTGGCTGGCAAAGCAGCTCCCCGACCAGCCGTTCACGCTCGCACCGGCCTCGGCCGACGCCAGCTTCCGCCGCTATTTCCGCGTCACGCTGCCCGACGGGACGACGCGCATCGTCATGGATGCGCCGCCCGAGCACGAGGACTGTCGCCCCTACCTGACGGTCGCGCAGCTGTTCGCCGACGCCGGCGTGCATGTGCCGACGGTCTACGCCGAGGATCTGGCGCAGGGTTTCCTGCTCCTCTCCGACCTCGGCAACACCACCTACCTGACCGCGCTCGAAGCGCATCCGGAAGGCGCCGCCGCGCTCTACCGCGAGGCCAACGCGGCACTGGTGAAAATGCAGGCGGCGAGCCGCCCCGGCGTGCTGCCGGAGTACGACCGGGCGCTGCTGCTGCGCGAACTGCAGCTGTTCCCGGACTGGTACGTCGCCAAGCACCTCGGCATCGCGCTCAGCGACAAGCAGCAGGGAGTCCTCGCCGGCATCTTCGACAAGGTGCTGGCGAACAACCTCGCGCAGCCGCGGGTCTTCGTGCACCGCGACTACCACTCGCGCAACCTGATGGTCAGCGAACCGAATCCCGGCGTCCTCGATTTCCAGGACGCCGTCTACGGCCCGATCAGCTACGACCTCGTCTCGCTCTACCGCGACGCCTACATCCGCTGGGAAGAGGATCAGGAACTGGACTGGACGATCCGCTACTGGGAAGCCGCGCGCAAGGAAAAGCTGCCGGTGGCGGCCGACTTCTACGACTTCTGGCGCGACTACGAGTGGATGGGCGTGCAGCGCCAGCTGAAGGTGCTCGGCATCTTCGCGCGACTGAACCATCGCGACGGCAAGGCGCAGTACCTCGCCGACATGCCGCGCGTGATGGCCTACCTGCGCCGCGCCTGCGAGCGCTACATCGACCTGAAGCCGCTGCTGTTGCTGCTCGACGAACTGGAGAACCGGCAGGTGCAGTCCGGCTACACCTTCTGACTCTGACGATGAAAGCGATGATTCTCGCCGCCGGCCGCGGCGAACGCATGCGGCCGCTGACCGACACGACGCCGAAGCCGCTGCTCGTCGCCGGCGGCAGGCCGCTGATCGTCTGGCATGTCGAGCGGCTGGCCGCCGCCGGTTTCACGGAGCTGGTGATCAACCACGCCCACCTCGGCGAGCAGCTGGAAGCCGCGCTCGGCGACGGCCGCCGCTGGGGCGTGCGCATCGCCTGGTCGGCCGAGCCGCCGGGCGCACTGGAGACCGCCGGCGGCATCGCGCAGGCGCTGCCGCTGCTCGGCGACGCCCCCTTTTTGGTGGTCAACGGCGACATCTGGTGCGACTGGGATTTCCGTCGCGCTCGCGACATCGCATTGCCGCCGCGCCTCGCCCACCTGGTGATGATGGCCAACCCGGCGCACCACGCCGGCGGCGACTTCGCCCTCGACGAAACGCGCACGCCGGCGCAACTGATGCTTGCCAATGGCGGTCCAACGCTCACGTATTGCGGCATCGGCGTCTTTCATCCGCGGTTCTTCGCCGACGTCCCGCGCGGCAGCGTGATGAAGCTGCGCCCGCTGCTCGACGCGGCGATCCCGCGCGGCCTCGTCGGCGGCGAGCGCCACGCCGGCCGCTGGATCGACGTCGGCACCCCCGAACGCCTCGCCGCACTCGACCGGGAGTTGTCATGAACCGCCATCCGACCGCCGGCGCCGCCGCGCGACGAACCACCACCGCAGCGGGCCGCGCGGCGAAGGCGGCCGGGAGTCCTGTCCGATGAAGCACGCCCCCTTTTCCGCCCGCCGCGCACGCCTCGCCGCTCAGCTCGGCGACGGCGTTGCCGTCGTCCCGACCGCGCCCGAGCGCGTGCGCAACCGCGACACGCACCACCCCTACCGCTTCGACAGCTACTTCTGGTACCTCACCGGCTTCCCCGAGCCGGAGGCGGTGGTCGTGATCGTCGGCGGCGAACGCCCGCAGAGCATCCTCTTCTGTCGCGAGAAACACGAGGAGCGCGAGATCTGGGACGGCTACCGCTATGGCCCGGCCGCCGCCGGCGAGGCCTTCGGCTTCGACGCCGCCTTTCCCGTCGGCGAACTCGACCAGCGCCTGCCCGAACTGATCGCCGACCGCACGACGCTGTGGCACTCGCTCGGCCACGATGCCGACTGGGACGCGCGCATCGCCGCCGCGCTCAACGCCGTACGCACCCAGACGCGCGCCGGCAAGCGCGCGCCACGCGAGATCCGCGACCTGCGCGCAGCGCTCGACGCGATGCGCCTGATCAAGGACGACAGCGAGCTCGACACCATGCGTCGCGCCGCCGCCATCAGCTCGGCCGGCCACGCGCGGGCGATGCGCCACTGCCGGCCGGAGATGGCCGAGTACGAACTGGAGGCCGAGCTCACGCACGAGTTCCGCCGGCGCGGCGCCGACGGCCACGCCTACACGCCGATCGTCGCCGGCGGCGCCAACGCCTGCATCCTGCACTACGTGGAGAACGACCGCCTGCTGCCCGACGGCGGCCTGGTACTGATCGACGCCGGCTGCGAGGTCGACGGCTACGCCGCCGACATCACGCGCACCTTCCCGGTGAACGGCCGCTTCTCGCCGGCGCAGAAGGACGCCTACGAAATCGTCCTCGCCGCGCAGGCGGCGGCGATCGCCGCGATCCGCCCCGGCGCCTCGTTCATGGCCTACCACGACGCTGCCGTGCGCGTGCTGGCGCAGGGCATGATCGACCTCGGACTGCTTTCCGGCACGCTGGAGGGCGCCATCGAGAGCGAGGCCTACAAGCGCTTCTACATGCACCGCACCGGCCACTGGCTCGGCCTCGACGTGCACGACGCCGGCGACTACAAGGAGAACCGCGAGGGCGGCGAATGGATCAGGCTCGCCCCCGGCATGACGCTGACCGTCGAGCCCGGCCTGTACATCCGCCCGGCCGCCGACGTGCCGGCGGCGCTGCACGGCATCGGCATCCGCATCGAGGACGACGCGATCGTCACCGCCGGCGGCGCCGAGATCTATACCGACGCGCCGAAAACGGTCGCCGAAATCGAAGAGGTGATGCGCGAGGAAGCAACGCGCCGTGACTGACGCGACGCTCGACACCGAGGTCCTGATCGTCGGCGCCGGCCCGGTCGGCATGACGCTGGCGCTGTCGCTCGCCGCCGGCGGCAGGAAGGCCCTGCTGCTCGACCGCCGCACGCGCGGCGCCTGGCGCGACGACCCGCGCGCACTGGCCCTCGCGCACGGCACGCGACAGCTGCTGGAAACCCTTGGCGCCTGGAACGCCGCCGCCGGCACCGCAATCCACGACATCCACGTCTCGCAGCGCGGCGGCTTCGGCCGCACGCAGATCACGCGCGAGGAGATGGCGGTCGAGGCGCTCGGCTACGTGATGCGCTACCGCGACCTCGCCGCCGCGCTCGACGCACGCCTGCCCGCCGCCACGCTGCTCGACGGCGCCGAGCTCACGGCGCTGCAGGTCGGCAACGATCGCACCGTTGCCACGATCCGCCGTGACGGCGGGGAGACGACGGTCCGCGCCGGCCTCGTCGTGCATGCCGAAGGTACGCCGGCCGACGACGCCGGCGTCGCCGTCAGCGACTACCGCCAGCACGCGGTGCTCGCCGAGGTGCGGCCGCAGCCGGCACACGGCCAGCGTGCCTGGGAACGCTTCACGGCGGACGGCCCGCTGGCGCTGCTGCCGCTTGGCGACGACTATTCAGTGGTATTCACGGTGCCCCCGGCGAAGGCCGACGCGCTGCTGGCGATGGACGACACGGCCTTTCTCGCCGCGCTGCAGCGCCAGTTCGGTTCGCGCGTAAGCTTCACCGCAACCTCGCCGCGCGCCCGCTATCCGCTCGCGCTGCGCCTGCGCCGGCAGCTCGTCGCGGCGCGCCAGGTGTGGATCGGCAACGCCGCGCAGACGCTGCACCCGGTCTCCGGCCAGGGCTTCAACCTCGGCATCCGCGACGCCTGGGAACTGGCGCAGGCCGTGCTCGCCGCCGGCGACGATGCCGGCGACACGGTGACGCTCGCCGGCTACGCGCGCGGCCGCAGGCTCGACCGCCGTGGCAGCGTCGCCTTCACCGACGGCATCGTGCGCGCCTTCTCCACCGATTTCGCGCCGCTGCGCGTCGCCCGCGGCCTCGGCCTCCTCGCCCTCGACCTCTGCCCGCCGGCGCGGCGCTTCGTCGCCGGCCGGATGATCTGGGGCGCACGCGCCTGGCCGTAGCTCCGGATTACTTCACGCAGTCGACGTAGTAGCGTCCGTCCTCGCCCTTGACCAGGCCGTGGATGTCGGTTTCGAAGCCGGGGAAGCGGGCGTTGAAGTCGCGCGCGAAGCGCAGGTAGTTGACGATGGTCGGATTGAAGCGCTCGCCCGGGATGAGCAGCGGAATGCCCGGCGGGTACGGGGTGAGCAGCACACTGGTGACGCGACCTTCCAGCCCGTCGATCGGCACGCGCTCGATCTCGCGGTGCGCCATGCGGGCGAAGGCGTCGGCCGGGCGCATCGCCGGCACCATGTCGGAGAGGTACATCTCGGTGGTCAGGCGAGCAACGTCGTTGGCCTTGTAGACGTCGTGGATCTGCTGGCACAGGTCGCGCAGGCCGACGCGCTCGTAGCGCGGGTGCTTGGCGACGAACTCGGGCAGCACCTTCCACAGCGGCTGGTTCTTGTCGTAGTCGTCCTTGAACTGCTGCAGCTCGGTGACCATCGTGTTCCAGCGGCCCTTGGTGATGCCGATGGTGAACATGATGAAGAACGAGTAGAGGCCGCACTTCTCGACGATGACGCCGTGCTCGGCGAGGTACTTGGTGACGATTGCCGCCGGGATGCCGGAGTCGGCGAAGTCGCCGTCGACGTCGAGGCCCGGGGTGATGATCGTCGCCTTGATCGGGTCGAGCATGTTGAAGCCGTCGGCGAGCTTGCCGAAGCCGTGCCAGCGCTCGCCGGGCTTCAACATCCACGCGTCGCGCTCCTCGATGCCCTCCTCGGACAGGTCGTCCGGCCCCCAGACCTTGAACCACCAGTCGGCGCCCCACTCCTCGTCGACCTTGCGCATGGCGCGGCGGAAGTCGAGCGCCTCCTTGATCGACTCCTCGACCAGCGCGGTGCCGCCGGGCTGCTCCATCATCGCCGCCGCCACGTCGCAGGAGGCGATGATCGAATACTGCGGCGAGGTCGAGGTATGCATCAGGTAGGCCTCGTTGAACACGTCGCGGTCGAGCTTGCGGCCCTCCGAATCCTGCACGAGGATCTGCGAGGCCTGCGAGAGGCCGGCCAGCAGCTTGTGCGTCGATTGCGTCGAGAACACCATCGATTCCTTGCAGCGCGGCCGATCGGCGCCGATGGCGTGGTAGTCGCCGTAGAAATCGTGGAAGGCGGCGTGCGGCAGCCAGGCTTCGTCGAAGTGCAGCGTGTCGATGCGGCCGTCGAGCATCTCCTTGATTTCCTCGACGTTGTACAGGATGCCGTCGTAGGTCGACTGGGTGATCGTCAGCACGCGCGGCTTGGCGTTCTTGTCGCTGGCGAACGGATTGGCGGCGATCTTCTTCTGGATGTTTTCCCAGGCGAACTCGGACTTCGGGATCGGACCGATGATGCCGAAGTTATTGCGTGTCGGCATCAGGAACACCGGGATGGCGCCGGTCATGATGATCGCGTGCAATACCGACTTGTGGCAGTTACGGTCGACGACGACGATGTCGCCCGGCGCCACCGTCGAATGCCAGACGATCTTGTTCGACGTCGACGTGCCGTTCGTGACGAAATACAGGTGGTCGCAGTTGAAGATGCGCGCGGCATTGCGCTCGGAGGCGGCGACCGGACCGGTGTGGTCGAGCAGCTGGCCGAGTTCCTCGACGGCGTTGCAGACGTCGGCGCGCAGCATGTTCTCGCCGAAGAACTGGTGGAACATCTGGCCGACCGGGCTCTTCAGGAAGGCGACGCCGCCGGAGTGGCCGGGGCAGTGCCAGGAATACGAACCGTCGGCGGCGTAATGCACCAGCGCGCGGAAGAACGGCGGCGGCAGCGAGTCGAGGTAAGCCTTGGCCTCGCGCACGACGTTCCTGGCGATGAACTCCGGCGTGTCCTCGAACATGTGGATGAAGCCGTGCAGCTCGCGCAGGATGTCGTTCGGAATGTGGCGCGAGGTGCGCGTCTCGCCGTGCAGGAAGATCGGGATCTCGGCGTTCTTGTAGCGGATCTCCGCGACGAAGGCGCGCAGTTCGGCGATGGTTTCGTCGCCCTGCGTCGCCAGCTCCTCGTCGTCCACCGACAGGATGAAGCACGACGCGCGCGACTGCTGCTGCGCGAACGACGAGAGGTCGCCGTAGCTGGTGACGCCGAGCACCTCCATGCCCTCCTTCCCGATCGCCTCCGCCAGCGCGCGGATGCCAAGGCCGGAGGCGTTTTCCGAACGGAAGTCCTCGTCGATGATGATGACCGGAAAATGAAAGCGCATGGCTGTTCCTTAAAAGAAAACGCTGGGCCGCCCCCGAGTTTCCTTTTCCCCCTCGGGGGGCGGAAACGGCATCGCCGTGTCCTCGGGGCACATCCTGAAAGACGGCGACCCGCCGGAGCGGGTCACAGGATAAGACAAAAAAGTTACGCGAACGCGACTGTTCTGCAGGGTGCCGTCAAATCTTCGGCAGCGTCACGCCGACCTGACCCTGGTACTTGCCGCCGCGGTCCTTGTACGAGGTCTCGCAGACCTCGTCGGACTCGAAGAAGAGCACCTGCGCACAGCCCTCGCCGGCGTAGATCTTGGCCGGCAGCGGCGTCGTGTTCGAGAATTCCAGCGTCACGTAGCCTTCCCATTCCGGCTCGAACGGCGTCACGTTCACGATGATGCCGCAGCGCGCGTAGGTGCTCTTGCCGAGGCACACCGTCAGCACCGAGCGCGGGATGCGGAAGTATTCCATCGTCCGCGCCAGTGCGAAGGAGTTCGGCGGGATCACGCAGTAACCCTTGCCGGAGACCTCGACGAAGGAGTTCGGATCGAAGGCCTTCGGATCGACGATGGTCGAGTTGATGTTCGTAAACACCCGGAATTCGTCGGCGCAGCGGATGTCGTAACCGTAGCTCGACGTACCGTAGGAAACGATTTTCTGGCCGTTCGCCTCGCGCACCAGCTCGGGCGCGAACGGCTCGATCATCTTGTGCTGCTCCGCCATGCGGCGGATCCACTTGTCGGACTTGATGGACATGGGGCGGGATTCCGTGTGCCGGGAAATTAAAGGCGGCTATTTTATCGGCAGAACCCGCGCGGCGGTTAGATTTTTACATCAGGAAAATCAGTGACTTGGCGCCAACGACAAGGCGCCGGAGGGAGACGGCGGCCGGCTGCGCGAGGCGCCGGCCGCCGGAACGGAGGGGCTCAGGTGTTCTGCACGACGATGGTCGGGAACTTCGCCGACATGTCCTTCGCCGTCTCGCCGACCTTGACCGCGACGCGGCGGGCGATCGTCCGGTAGATTTCGGCGGCCTTCGACTCCGGCGCGCCGACCACCGTCGGCTTGCCCGAATCGGCCATCTCGCGGATGTTCAGCTCCAGCGGCAGCGAACCGAGGAACTCGACGTTGTAGTCCTTGCACATCGCCTCGCCGCCGCCGGTGCCGAAGATGTGCTCGGCGTGGCCGCAGTTCGAGCAGACGTGGATGCTCATGTTCTCGACGATGCCAATGATCGGCACGCTCACCTTCTCGAACATCTTGAGGCCCTTGCGCGCATCGATCAGCGCGATGTCCTGCGGCGTGGTGACGATCACCGCGCCGGTCACCGGCACCTTCTGCGCCAGCGTCAGCTGCGTGTCGCCGGTGCCCGGCGGCATGTCGACGACGAGGTAGTCGAGATCCTGCCAGTTGGTGTCGTTGAGCATCTGCTCCAGCGCCTGCACGACCATCGGGCCGCGCCAGACCATCGGCGTCTCGACGTCGATCAGGAAACCGATCGACATCGCCTGCACGCCGTAAGCCTGCAGCGGCTCCATCGACTTGCCGTCGCGCGACTCCGGTTGCTGCCCGGCAAGACCGAGCATCTGCGGCTGCGACGGACCGTAGATGTCGGCGTCCAGGATGCCGACGCGCGCGCCTTCCTGCGCCAGCGCCAAGGCCAGGTTCACCGCCGTCGTGCTCTTGCCGACGCCGCCCTTGCCCGAGGCGACGGCGATGATGTTCTTCACCCCCGGCAGCGGCTTCAGGCCGCGCTGCACCGCGTGCGAGACGATCTTCACGTAGACGTTGGCGCTGACGTTGCCGGCGCCCGGGATCGCCTTGACGGCAGCGATCACCTGCTTGCGGATGCCGTCGATCTGCGAGTTGGCCGGGTAGCCCAGTTCGATGTCGAACGACACGTCGTCGCCATCGACCTTGATGTTCTTCGCCGACTTGCCGGCGACGTAGTCCTTCTGCGTGTTGGGATCGATCAGGCCCTGCAGGGCGGCCTTGACGGCCTCGACGGTGACTGCCATTGGTTCTCGCTCCAGAAAATACTTGAGTAATTTTGTACAGTATCCGGCGATTCTAACCGAAATGTCAGGGATTGGGTCAGGGCCGCCGACGGCCTTTGCTAGAATTGCGCCTTTCCCCGAATTGCCGGCCCGCCCCATGTCTCGCAAGATCCTCGTCACCTCCGCCCTGCCCTACGCCAACGGCGCGATCCACCTCGGCCACCTCGTCGAGTACATCCAGACCGACATCTGGGTGCGCTTCCAGAAGATGCGCGGCCACGAGTGCTGGTACGTCTGCGCCGACGACACGCACGGCACGCCGATCATGCTGCGCGCCGAGAAGGAAGGGATCACGCCGGAGGCGCTGATAACCCGCGTGCATGGCGAGCATTCGCGCGACTTCGCCGGTTTCCATGTCGGCTTCGACAATTACTACACGACGCACTCGCCCGAGACCCGCGCCTGCGCCGAGGACATCTACGGCAAGCTGAAGGCGGCCGGGCTGATCGAGGTGCGCACGATCGAGCAGTATTACGACCCGGTGAAGCAGATGTTCCTGCCGGACCGCTTCATCAAGGGCGAGTGCCCGAAGTGCGCGGCCAAGGATCAGTACGGCGACAACTGCGAAGTGTGTGGCGCCGCCTACACGCCGAACGACCTGAAGAACCCGTACTCGGCGGTGTCCGGCGCCAAGCCGGAACTGCGCAACTCCGACCATTACTTCTTCAAGCTCTCCGACCCGAAGTGCCAGGCCTTCCTGCGCCGCTGGACGCGCGAGCCGGGCCGCCTGCAGGCGGAAGCCTCGAACAAGATGCAGGAATGGCTGGGGGCCGAGGGCGAGAACAAGCTGACCGACTGGGACATCTCGCGCGACGCGCCCTACTTCGGCTTCGGGATTCCGGATGCGCCGGGCAAGTACTTCTACGTCTGGATGGACGCGCCGATCGGCTACATGGGTTCGTTCAAGAATTTCTGCGGCAAGCAGGGGCTCGACTTCACCGAGTGGTTCAAGCCGGATTCGACGACCGAGCTGTATCACTTCATCGGCAAGGACATCCTCTACTTCCACGCGCTGTTCTGGCCGGCCGAGCTGGCGCACGCCGGCTACCGCACGCCGACCGCGATCTTCGCGCACGGCTTCCTGACCGTGGACGGCGCCAAGATGTCGAAATCGCGCGGCACCTTCATCACCGCCGAGAGCTACCTCGCGACCGGGCTCAACCCGGAATGGCTGCGCTACTACTACGCGGCGAAGCTGAACGGCACGATGGAGGACATCGACCTCAACCTCGACGACTTCGTCGCGCGCGTCAATTCGGACCTGGTCGGCAAATACGTGAACATCGCCAGCCGCTGCGCCGGCTTCATCAGCAAGAAGTTCGACGGCAAGCTGGGCAGCACCGACGCCGCCTGGCTACAGCCGCTGCGCGAGGCGGCGACTTCCATCGCTGAGGCCTACGAAGAACGCGACTCGGCGCGCGCGCTGCGCGAGATCATGGCGCTGGCCGACGCCGCCAACGTCGTCGTGAACGACCGCAAGCCGTGGGAACTGGCCAAGCAGGAAGACAAGGAAGCCGAGCTGCACGCCGCCTGCTCGGAGGCGATCGAGGCCTTCCGCCTGCTGACGCTGTACCTGAAGCCGGTGCTGCCGACGGTGGCGGCGGCGGTCGAGGGCTTCCTCGGCATCGCGCCGCTGACCTGGGCCGACGCCGCGACGCCGCTGCCGACCGGCCACGCGATCAACACCTACAGCCACCTGATGACACGTATCGACCCGAAGCAGGTCGTGGCGCTGGTCGAGGCCAACAAGGAATCGCTGGCCCCGACGGAGCCGGCACCGCAGAAACACGCAGAGAAACAGGAGAAAGCCGTGGCCGTTGCTACCGCTCAGGCCGAAGCTGGCCCGCATATCACCATCGACGACTTCACGAAGGTCGACCTGCGCATCGCCAGGATCGTCGACGCCGGCCACGTCGACGGCGCCGAGAAGCTGATCCGCCTGAGCCTCGACATCGGCGAGGAGAAACCGCGCCAGGTGTTCGCCGGCATCAAGTCGGCCTACGACCCGGCGGCGCTGGTCGGCCGGCTCACCGTGATGGTCGCCAACCTGGCGCCGCGCAAGATGAAGTTCGGCATGAGCGAGGGCATGGTTCTCGCCGCTTCGGGCGCCGACGACAAGAACGGCGGCCTCTACATCCTGTCGCCGGATGCCGGCGCCCAGCCGGGGATGCGCGTCAAATGAGCACCTTCGACCGGAAAAAACCGAAGATCCGGCCGCAGCTGACGCTGCCCATCTTTCTCTGGGCACTCGTCGACGTCGTCGGCATGCTGCTCGTTTCGCTGGGCGTCGTTTACTTCGTCTACGGGGCGGGCCGCATCTTCGCGCGCTTCCCCGGATCGACAGCGGAAGCCGCCATCGTGCTGGCGGCCGGCGCCGGCATCATGATCTGGGCCGCCGGCAACATCGTCCGCGAGATGGTGAAGCAGCCGCAATTCGGCAACGACGGCGACGACGCGCGCTAAAATCCCGCCATCATCCCGGGGGGAGTGGACCGTGGCGCACATCCATAGCAAACCGATCACGGAACGCATCGACTGGTTGTTCGACCGGGCCCGCGACTACTCGGCACGATTCGCCAGCCCGGAAAACTGGCTGGCGCGCGAGCGCTACCTGGCGCAGCACCCGACGGCCATCGCCGTCCTCAAGTGCATGGACGGGCGCATCAACATCCCGGTAGCGACGCAGACGCCGCTCGGCATCATCCAGCCCTTCCGCAACCTCGGCGGCATCTTCGACCTCGGCTGGCCGCACCTCGGCGAAGTGCTCGCCGGCTACGTGCAGCGCTGCATCCGCGAAGGCCGGCAGGTGCTGTTCGTCGTCACCTACCACTTCTCGCGCGGCAGCGCCCGGCGCGGCTGCGCCGGCTTCGGCTACGACACCGAGGCGGCGAAAGCGCATACGCTGCGCATCAAGGCGCAGATCGAATCGGTCTTCGGCCGCGGTCACGGCACGGTCTATCCGCTCGTCTGCGGCTTCGAGACCGACGAGGACGCGCTCTTGGTGCATGGCGCCGACGGCGCCGTGCTCGACCTGTCAATGCTGGCGCCGGACGACGGCGCCAGCCTGCCGCAGCGGCTGGCGGCGCTGCTGCCGGACATGCCCGAGCAGATCCGCGCCGACTTGTTGCCGCTGCTCGCCGGCAATTTGCGGCACATCGCCGAGGTGCGGCGGACGCAGCGGGAAACGGAGATCGAGCACCGCGAATGGATGATCTGCATCGGCCGCGGCTTCGACTTCCTGCACATGCCGAACCTGGCGCTGATCGTCGGCCCCTACAGCCCGGATCTGACCGAGCCGGTGGCCAAAGCGGCCGGCATCATCGAGGCCAACATGCAGGCCGGACGGATTCCCGACGACGGCTTCCTCGTGCTCGCCTCGGTCCCCTACGAAGAGGTCGGCATGGACCGCGCCCGCGCCGGCCTGAAATCGCGCTTTCTCGCCGATTTTTCGGCCGCCGTCATCGCCGCCGGCCACCCCGCGCTGGCGCAGCGGATGCATGTGCGCACGGCGGTGCTCGACTGGCGTTCGCGGCGGCTCGAACAGCTCGGCGCGGACGGCTGACGCCGCTCAGTAGTAGCGATCCTCGTCGTCGTGCGCATCGCCGCGCCGGCGGCGGGACAGCATGGCGACGACGACGATCACCGCCGGCACGATTGTCGCAAGGAGCATCAGATCGAGACCCAGGGCGAACCTCCGCCGTTATGCCGCAGCCGGGCGGCCGGGAAAAAAACGCCCCGCCGGAGCGGGGCGCAATGACCTGTTGCCCATGCAACGTCGCAAGGCTACGCGCCTGCCGGCCGACAGATCGGGTTCGTACGCAACAACACCAAAACAACGCCTATTCTATTGAATATGCGTTGAACTGCAATTTGAATTTGGTGAACATCGAATTATAATAAAACCAAACCCCCAGCCCCGCCGCGCAGGCCGCGCCCCCAGCTGCCCGCGCGCAGGCCGACACGAGGAAATCGCCGCATGGAAAACCGCACCGCCAGACTGACCATCCTGATCGACCCGCGCAAGAAAAAGATCTTCGAGGACATCTGTGCCGCACACGACCTGACCCCATCGCAGGTCGTACGCAAGCTGATCCGCCAGTACATCGTCGACAACGCCGACGGACGCGAACTGCCGGACTGGCTGACCGCGCGCAACGCACGCAACGACGGCGACGCCGCCTGACCCGCGTCAGGACAGGCGCGCCACCCAGGCGACCGCGGCCGGCTCGATGACCTCCAGCAAACGGCCGGGCCACACCCCGAAGCCGACGATCAGCGCGGCGAACAGCATCGCCACCGCGAACTCCCGCCGCGTCAGATCGGCCGCTCCGCCCGCCGGCCCGGCCGGCGGCGGGCCGAAGAAGGCAGCGCGATAGGGGGCGAGGAAGGCCGCCGCCCCGACCACCATCCCGAACAGCGCGGCCAGCGCCGCGCCGGCATGCACCGGCAGCGCCGCGACGACGATCAGGAATTCGGCCGGGAAGCCGACCGTTCCCGGCAGACCGATGCCGGCCAGCCCGAACAGCAGGAAGCAGCCGGCCAGCCGCGGCAGCCGCCGACGCAGGCCCGACAGCGCCGCCAGGTCGCAGCTGCCGAGGCGCCGCTGCAGGCTGCCGAGCAGCAGGAAGCCGCCGCCCGTCACCAGCGACAGCGCGAGCAGCAGCAGCACCGCCCCCTGCACGCCGGCGACCGAGAACGACGCCAGGCCGAGCACCGCCAGCCCGACATGCGAGACGCCGCCGTAGGCCAGCACGCCGCGCAGGTTGCTCTGCGCCAGCGCCGCCACCGCGCCGTAGAGGATCGCCAGCGTGCCAAGGCCGGCGAGCAGCCAGTGCAGCTCGCGCGCAACCAGCGGCGACAGCGGCAGCGCCAGCCGCAGCAGCCCGTAGGCGCCGAGCTTGAGGCCGACGAGCAGCGCCGTCACCGTCGCCGGCGCTCCCAGCGCCAGCGACGGCAGCCAGGTATGCAGCGGCACGAACGGCACCTTGACGCCGAAGCCGGCGAGGAAGAGCAGGAAGACCGCCAGCTGCACGCCGTAGGGCAGCGCCGCCGCATCTGCGGCGAGCAGCGCCGGCAGGTCGAAGCCGAGGCCGCTGCGGGCGGCGAGCAGGAGCAGCGCGAAGAGCAGCGGCACGCCGCCGGCGAGCATGATCAGGACGTAGCGCTGCGCCGCCGCGCGGCCGGCCTCGCCCAGCCCCCACAGCCCGATCAGGAAATAGAGCGGCAGCAGCGTCAGCTCCCAGAAAACGAAGAAGAGCAGCGTGTCGAGCGCGCAGAAGACGCCGAGCGTGGCGCCCTCGAGCAGCAGCAACAGTCCGTAGTAGAGGCCGGGCGCAGGCCGCGGCGCCCGCGTGCCGGCAATGATGGCGGCGGCGAAGAGCAGCGCCGTCGCCGGCAGGAAAAAGAGCGACAGCCCGTCGACACCGACGTGGTAATGCACGTCGAGGCCGGGAATCCACAGGCGCTTGTCGACCAGCTGGAAGCCGCCGTACGCCGGGTCGAACAAGGCCACCGCGGCGAGCGACGCCGCCAGCGTGGCGAGGGCGGCGACGAGCGCGACGCCGCGTGCGCCGTCGCGGCGGGCGAGCGCCAGGCAGGCGACGGCGCCGGCAAAGGGCAACGCCAGCAACAGCGAGAGCGGCGGGAGCGATGCCATAGTCAGCCTCCCGCGCCGAAACGTGCCGCGGCCGCTCGCGTCGCCGCCTCGGTCAGGTGCAGCCAGGGTTCGGGCAGGAAGCCGGCGGCCAGCAGCACGCACAGCGTCAGCCCGCCGAGCAGGTACTCCATCGGCCGCACGCGCTCCACCGCCGCCGCGCCGCCACCGCCCGGCGGCGGCGCCAGGAAGGCACGCTGGAAGGCCCACAGCAGGAAGCCGGCGGCGGCGACGTTGCCGAGCGCGGCGGCCACCGTCGGCAGCGCGCCGAAGCGCTCGATGGCCGCTTCCAGCACCAGGTGCGCGGCGTCGAAGCCGGGCGTGCCGGGCATGCCGACGATGGCGAAGCCGCCGATCAGGAAGGCGATGGCGATGAACGGGATGCGCTCGAACAGGCCGCCCAGTTCGGCCAGTTCGGCGGTGCGCGTGCGCTTGAAGACGAAGGCGACCATCAACAGCAGCACGGTCACCGCGAAGCCGAAATTCACCGCCAGCAGCAGCGCCCCTTGCACGCCGAGCGGATGCAGCGTGAACAGGCCGATGACGATCAGGCTGGTGTGGCTGACCACGGCGAAGGCGAGCAGCCGGCGCAGGTTGGTCTGCAGCAGCGCCAGCGCCGCCGCGAAGAAGACGCCGCAGCCGGCGAAGGCGACGACGTACGGCTGCCAGTCGAGCACGGCGTCGGGGGTCAGCGGCAGGACGAAGCGCAGCATGCCGTAGATGCCGACCTTGATGCCGAGCAGCAGCGTCGGTGCGATGGCAATGGTGCCGTGCTGCGCCATGTCCGGCAGCCAGCCATGCAGCGGGAACAGCGGCGTGCGCACGGCCAGTCCGTAGAAGAGCAGGAAGAAGGCCGCCGACTGGAACTTGCCGAGCGGCGGCGTCAGCGCCAGGTCGAACAGGTCGAAGCGCCACAGGCCGCCGGTGGCGTCGGCATGCCCCCAGCCGACGACGAGCACGCCGCCGGCGAAGAGCAGCCAGCCGAAGCCCTGATATTGCAGGAAGCGCGAGAAGGCGAGGTCGCCGGCGTCGCCGGCCGCCCAGACGCGCAGCAGGTAGGCGACCAGCGCCAGCTCGAAGGCCGACGCGGCGGCGAACCAGAGCAGGTTCAAGGTGACCAGCATGCTCATCAGCGCCGCCTGCGCGAGCAGCACGACGACGAGCAGCGAGGCGTGCCGCATCCTCTCGCGCGCCGGTTCGTAGAGCGACAGCAGCAGGCCGATCAGCGCCGTCACCAGCACGAAGAGCGCGGTCACGCCGTCGGCGCCGGCGTGGTAGAGCAGCCCGTCGATGCGCTCGGCGTACTGCAGCGCCGGCGAGGCGGCGTCGAGGCCGCGGTAGAGCAGCACGGCCAGCGCCAGCTCGCCGAGGAAGACGCCGCGCGCCAGCGCCACCGCCCACGGCCGCCGGCGCAGGACCTGCAGCAGGCCGGCGCCGGCCAGCGGCAGCAGTTGCAGCAGCGCGAGCAGCGGCAGCGCGGCATGCCGGCTCCAGTGCAGTTCGTCGAAGAGGATCGGCATCACAGGATCACCACGAAGGTCGCCATGACCATCAGCATCAGGTAGCGCGGCTGTTCGAGCAGCGCCTCGATGCGCTTCAGCACGTCGCCGACGCGCCCGGCGAGGCGCTGCGCGCCGCCGCCTCCGCCCTGCAGCACCAGGTGCGTCTCGAAGCGCTGCAACGCCTCGGCGAGCTGCGCCAGCGCACGCCCGGCGAGGCCGGCGGCGGCCGGCCCGCCGTCGCCGCCCGGGCGGCCGACCAGCCGTTCGATGACCCGTTCGTCGAGCGCACGCACATCGCGCCCGAGCGCCAGCGTCGGCCGCACGAGCAGCGCCCGCGCCAGCGCGTCGAGCCAGAAGCGCTGCAGCGCGGCGGTGTACAGCGACGCGCTGGCGGCCAGCGACGCCGGCAGCGCCGCCGGCCGCGGCGCCAGCGTCAGGTAGGACGGCGCGAGCAGGAACTGGTAGGCGCGCCACAGCGCATGCAGCGCCAGATGCCAGGCGGCGAGCGTCGTCCAGCCGAGGCCGCAGGCGAGCACCATCAGCCCGACCTGGCTCACCGTCGCGAAGGCCAGCGCCGTCTTCACGTCGCTCGCCGCGCGTCCGCACAGCCAGGCGTAGACCGTCGTCGCCGCGCCGGCCAGCGCCACCGCCGCCGCCATGTCCGGCACCTGCTGCACGAGCGGATTGCAGCGGATCAGCAGGAAGACGCCGGCGTGCACCAGCAGCGAACCGTAGAACGCCGCCGACGACGGCGTCGGCCCTTCGAGCGCGCGCGCCAGCCACGGCGTAAACGGCAGCTGCGCCGACTTCGCCAGCGCGGCGACGACGAGGCCGAGCGCAAGCATGCGCGCCTTCACCGTTTCCGGCACGTCGCCGCCGGCCAGCACCGGCCAGTCGGCGGTGCCGAGCCACCAGTAGGCGAGCCCGATGGCGAGCAGGAAGCCGGCGTCGCCAACACGGTTGGCAAGAAAGGCGAAGAGCGCGTTGCCGGTCGCCTGCGGCCGTTCGTCGGCGAAACCGATCAGCAGCCACGAGGCGAAGCCGCACAGCTCCCAGCCGGCGAAGGCAAGCACGGCGTTGCCGGCGAGGACGACGAGCAGCAGCCCGCCGACCAGCAGGTTCATGCCGAGGAAGAAGCGGTGGAAACCGGGCTCGCGGTGCAGGTAGTGGGTCGAGAATGCCAGGGACGTCCAGCCGACGAAGGCGACCAGCGCGCCGATGCCGAGCGCCGGCAGGTCGAGCAGGAAGGAGATCGGCACGGCGACGCCGGGCGCGGCGAACCATTCGCCGAACGTCAGCTGGCCGGGCGCGCCAGCGGCCAGCGCGGCGGCGCCGAGCGCGAGCAGCAGCGCCAGCGGGCCGAGCGCGCCGGCACGGGCGACGGCGGCAGTCGGCCGCTCGCCGTCGTCGTCCTGCGCGAAAGGCAGGCGCAGCGCGACGAACAGCGCAGCGGCGAGCGGCAGGGCCGGCGCCAGCCAGACGAGCCGGGCCCAGGC
>JANJTW010000103.1 GCA_024710925.1 Rhodocyclaceae bacterium
GGCTGTCCATGCAGCGCGTGCACGCGTTCGTTGGCGGCGGCGAGAAAGCCGATCATCTCGTCGTCGGACTCGCCCTTCATGCGCAGCGCGATGAGGATGGCGCCGAGTTCGAGGTCGGGCACGCCGCCGTCGAGCATCGCACCGTAGAGCTGCTGCGCCTCCTCGCGCGACATGTCGCGCGAACCCTCGGCACCGCGGCCGATCTCCTTGATCACGTGGGCGTAGCTCATGTTCGTCTCCTTGGGGGGTCAGGCGGCCGCCGCTTCGGTGGCTGCGGCCATTTTCCTCAGCGCCGGCAGACAGCCGCCGCAGTAGGTGCCGCATTTTAGCGTGTCCTGCACGGCGTCGAGCGTGGCGCCGGCAGCCAGCGCCTTCTTCACCTGCGCCTCGTTGACGCCGGCGCACTTGCACAGCAGCGGCGAAGGCGCCGGCGCCTGCTTCGGCGGCGTCGCGCTCGGCGCCAGCGCGAAGCGGATCAAGGCGGCGTCAAGCGCGTCGTCGGCCATCGCGTCCTTCAGCCAGGCCAGCGCCAACGTTTCGCCGGCCAGCCGCACGCCGAGCAGGCGACCGTCGCGGGCAAGCGCCTTCTTGTCGATGGCACGCTTCGGGTCGACATAAACGATGGCGCCGTCGTCGCCGGCGAGGCCGAACAGCGCGTCGATCCCGGCGAGCAGCTCGGCGGCGGGTGCCGCAGCGGCCGCCGCGCGCAGCACGACCAACGGCTCGGCGCCGCCGTAGAGGCCGACCGTCGCGTACGGGAAGCGCTTCAGCAGCGGCCGCGCGCGTTCGAGCAGCGCCAGCGCGTTGCCGTCTGCCGACGCCTCGTCGCCGTGGCGGAGAACGACCAGCGTCCACGGCAACTCGACCTTCTCGACCGCCACCGCGGCATGCTTCAGCTCGGGCTGGAAGGAGTACGGGTCGGTCGCCGCCGGCATCAGCGCGTTGGCGCCGTAGCCGTTCATGAACTGCTCGCCCCAGTGCATCGGCAGCCAGGCGCGGCCGCGCGGCATGCCGTCGTCGGCGGCGACGCGGACGATGATCTCGCCGCGGCCGTTGCTGACCTTGGCCAAGGCGCCGGGTTCGAGGCCGCGGTGGCGCAGGTCGCAGCCGTTCATTTTCAGCAGCGGCTCGTCCTCGCCGTTGAACAGGCGCGGCACGGTGCCGGTGCGGCTCATGCCGTGCCATTGTTCGAGCAGGCGACCGGTCAAGAGGCTGATCGGCCGCGCCGGGTCGGTCTGCTCGGCGGTCGGCTTGTGCTCGACGACGACAAAGCGGGCGCGCCCGGACGACGTCGGGAAGACGCCGTCGGCGTAGAGGCGCACAGCGCCGGCGGCGGCACCTGCCGGGTACGGCCACTGCTGCGGGCCGGCGGTCTCCAGCAGTTCGTAGCTGAGGCCGCTGATGTCGAGGTCGCGGCCGCGCGTCGATTCGCGGTGCTCGGCGTGGACCGACTCCGGCGTGGTGTAGGGGAAGAGCTTGTCGGTCAGCGGCTGGCCCAGCTCAGCACCCAGGCGGCGCGCGAAATCGAGTGCAATCTGCCAGTCGTGGCGGGCCTCGCCCGGCGCCGGCACGGCGGCGCGCACGCGCGAGATGCGCCGCTCGGAGTTGGTCACCGTACCGTCCTTCTCGCCCCACGAGGTCGCCGGCAGCAACAGGTCGGCGTACTGCGCGGTGTCGGTGTTGACGTAGGCTTCCTGCAGCACGACGAACTCGGCGGCCGCCAGCGCGGCACGGATCTCGGCCTGGTCGGGCATCGACTGCGCCGGGTTGGTGCAGGCGATCCACACCGCCTTGATGTCGCCGCTCTTCAGCGCCCGGAACAGCTCGACCGCCGGCTTGCCCGGCTTCGGCGGCACGAAGGGAACGCCCCAGAAGCGCGCCATCTCGGCGCGGTGCGCCGGGTTGCCGAGGTCGCGATGCGCCGACAGCAGGTTGGACAAGCCGCCGACCTCGCGCCCGCCCATCGCGTTCGGCTGACCGGTCAGCGAGAAGGGGCCGCAGCCGGGCTTGCCGATCTTGCCGGTGGCGAGGTGCAGGTGGATGATCGCGGCGTTGTTGTGCGTGCCGTGCCAGCTCTGGTTGAGCCCCTGACAGTAGAGCGACAGCGCCGTCTTCGCACTGCCGAACCAGCGCGCGGCGAGCACGATCGCTTCCGGTTCGAGCCCGGTCAGTTCGGCGGCCATCGCCGGCGTGTAGCGCTCGACGATTTTTTCGAGGGCCTCGAAGCCTTCGGTGTGGGCGGCGATGTAGTCGCGGTCGACCAGGTTTTCCTTCAGCAGCACGTGCAGCATCGCGTTGTAGAGGGCGATGTCGCTGCCCGGCTTCAGCGCCAGGTGCAGGTCGGCGATGGCGCAGGTCTCGCTGCGCCGCGGATCGACGACGATCACGCGCAGGTTGGGATTGGCGGCCTTGGCGTCCTCGATGCGGCGATAGACGACGGGATGGGCGACGGCGGCATTGGAGCCGGCGATCAGGATGCATTCGGCGTGGTCGATGTCCTCGTAGGCGCAGGGCACGGCATCGGCGCCGAGCGTCTGCTTGTAGCCGGCGACCGCCGACGACATGCACAGGCGCGAGTTGGTGTCGAGGTTGTTGGTGCCGATCAGGCCCTTGGCCAGCTTGTTGAAGACGTAGTAGTCCTCGGTCAGCAGCTGGCCGGCGAGGTAGAAGGCAACCGAGTCGGGGCCGTACGCGCGGATGGTGTCGGCGAAGCGCTTCGCGGCGTGATCGAGCGCCTCGTCCCAGCCGACGCGACGGCGCGGCGCCGTGCGCGAATCACGCAGTTGCGGGTGCAGCAGGCGGTAGTCGAGGCGGGCGGAATCGGCGAGCGCAGCGCCTTTGGCGCAGAGGCGGCCGAAGTTGGCGGGGTGCGCCTTGTCGCCGCGCACGCCGGTGATGCGGCCATCCTCGGCGTCGATGACGACGCCGCAGCCGGTGCCGCAGTAGCAGCAGGTGGATCGGGTTTCCGTTTTCATGTCTGGGTCGCTCCTCATCGAGGAACAGCAACAGACATGCCACGCTTGAAAATCAGCGAGTTAGGTGGATTCAGGCGGGACAAGCCACCGCCGGCGCCTTCTCGTGGTGCGACCGGTCCGACGCGAGTGCGCCACAATGGTGCGCCCCGCGGCGGGGCATCCGGACGCAGTCGGTCCGCGCTACTTGATGCGCTGCAGGCGCGGGCGCCCCGGTGGCGGGGACGGCGGCTCGGGTTCCGTTTCCGGTGCGTCCGGGGACGGCGACAGGGGATCGGTAGCCGCGTCGTCGGCCGCCGTGCCGGCGTCGACGTCGAAGGCCATGCCGGCGCCGTTCTCGCGCGCATAGATGGCGGCGACGTTGCCGATCGGCACCGAGATGTCGCGCGCGACGCCGCCGAAACGGGCCTGGAACTCGATGGCGTCGTTGCCGAGGCGCAGACGGTTGGTCGCTTCGCTGCTGATATTGAGGACGATCTGCCCGTCGCGGACGAATTCGATCGGCACGCGCGTACCGCCATCGACGGCAACGGCGAGGTAGGGCGTGAAACCGTTGTCGCAGCACCATTCGTGGATGGCGCGGAGAAGATAGGGTTTGGTGCTGGGAATGACCGGTTGGGCGGGCATGGTGCCGGGGGTTGCAGCAAAACGGAGGGGAATACGGCGGGCAGCCGGCGCTTGCCGGCCACCCGCGGCGGGCCTTAGCGGCGCATCACCTTTTCCGGCGGCGTCAGCGCGTCGATGAAGCCCTGACGCGAGAAGATGCGCTCGGCGTATTTCATCAGCGGCGCGGCCTGCTTGCCGAGGTCGATGCCGTAGTGGTCGAGACGCCACAGCAGCGGCGCGATGGCGACGTCGAGCATCGAGAAATCGTCGCCGAGCATGTGCTTCTGCTTGGTGAAGATCGGCGCCAGCTCGATCAGGCGGTCGCGGATGGTCTGCCGCGCCTTGTCGGCGGTCTTCGCGCTTTTCTCCAGTGCGTCGATGTGCACGAAGATCTCGCGCTCCATGCCGGACAGCAGCTGACGGGCCTTGGCGCGCATGATCGGGTCGGCCGGCATCAGCTGCGGGTGCGGGAAGCGCTCGTCGATGTACTCGTTGATGATGTTCGGCTCGTACAGGATGAGGTCGCGCTCGACCAGCACCGGCACGCGGTTGTACGGGTTGATGACGGCGATGTCTTCCGGTTTGTTGAACAGGTCGACGTCGATCACCTGGAAGTCCATGCCCTTCTCGTACAGGACGATGCGGCAGCGGTGGCTGAACGGGCAGGTGGTTCCGGAGTAGAGGTTCATCATGTTGGTTACCCTCAAAAAGCGAATCGGCATCGCCGCAGCGCGGGGTCTCCGCGCGGGCGATGCCGTAATTTCTGAATCGGACGCTTACTTAATGTCTTTCCAGTATTCCTTCTTCAGCTTGTAGGCGAAGACGAAGAGCACGGCAAGGAAGGCCAGCACGATCCAGCCGAGCTGCTTGCGCTGCTCCTGCATCGGCTCGCCCATCCAGACCATGAAGCCAACGAGGTCGGAAACGGCCTGGTCGTATTCCTTCGGCGGCAGCTTGCCGGGAACGGCCAGTTCGAGCTTGCGATCCTTGTTCAGGACCTGCTCGCCCTGCAGCTCCCACAGGATGTGCGGCATGCCGACGTTCTCGAAGATGACGTTGTTCCAGCCGGTCGGGCGGGTTTCGTCGCGGTAGAACTGACGCAGGTAGGTGTACAGCCAGTCGGCGCCGGAACCGTCGGCCGAACCGCGCGCGCGCGCGATGACCGTCAGGTCGGGAGGCGCGGCACCGAACCACTGCTTCTGCTCGCCGGCACGGGCGGCAATGCGCATCGGCTCGCCGATCTTCTCGGCGGTGAACATCAGGTTGTCCTTGATCTGCTGTTCGGTCAGGCCGAGCTCGGTGAGCTTGTTGTAGCGCAGGTAGGACGCGCCGTGGCAGTTCAGGCAGTAGTTCACGAACAGCTTGGCGCCGTTCTGCAATGCCGGCTTGTCGGAGACGGAACCCGGCCACTTGTCGAGATGCACCGAGCCGCCGGCCGCGAAGGCCATCAGCGGTGCGAAGAGCAATGCGATAAGGATTTTTTTCATGTTGTCCTCTCCCTTACTTCGTGACCCGATCCGGTGCCGGACGGTACTTGTCGACCTTCGAGTACCAGGGCATCAGCAGGAAGAAGCCGAAGTAGATCAGGCTGCACAGCTGCGAGATCTTCTCGCCCCAGTACGACGGCGACTGCGTGCCGAGGTAGCCGAGGATGAAGAAGGAGATCACGAACAGCGTCAGGAAGGCCTTGTAGATCGGGCCGCGGTAGCGGATCGACTTGACCGGGCTGCGGTCGAGCCACGGCAGGAAGGCGAAGATGACGACCGAGGCGCCCATCGCGACCACGCCCCAGAACTTGGCGTCGATGCCGAAGATCGGCCAGACGACGGCGCGCAGGATCGAGTAGAACGGCGTGAAGTACCAGACCGGCGCGATGTGCGGCGGCGTCTTCAGCGGGTCGGCCGGATAGAAGTTCGGCCGCTCCAGGAAGTAGCCGCCGCCCTCCGGCGAGAAGAACATGATCGCCGAGAAGACCATCAGGAAGACGACGACGCCGACGATGTCCTTGACCGTGTAGTACGGGTGGAACGGGATGCCGTCGAGCGGGATGCCCTTGTCGTCCTTCTTGGCCTTGATCTCGACGCCGTCCGGGTTGTTCGAGCCGGTTTCGTGCAGCGCCAGAATGTGCGCGGCGATGAGGCCGATGATCACCAGCGGGAAGGCGATGACGTGGAACGAGAAGAAGCGGTTCAGCGTCGCGTCGCCGATGACGAAGTCGCCGCGCAGCCAGATCGACAGCGGCTCACCGACGAACGGAATGGCCGAGAACAGGTTGACGATGACCTGGGCGCCCCAGAACGACATCTGGCCCCACGGCAGCAGGTAGCCGAAGAAGGCTTCGCCCATCAGGCACAGGAAGATGCCGACGCCGAACAGCCAGGTCAGCTCGCGCGGTTTGCGGTACGAGCCGTACATCAGGCCGCGGAACATGTGCAGGTAGACGACGATGAAGAAGGCCGAGGCGCCGGTCGAGTGCATGTAGCGGATCATCCAGCCCCACGGCACGTCGCGCATGATGTACTCGACCGAGGCGAAGGCCACCGGCACGCCGTCGGCGTTCAGCGACGCGTCCGGTTTGTAGTGCATGACGAGGAAGATGCCGGTGACGATCTGGATGACCAGCACGAGCAGCGCCAGCGAACCGAAGAAGTACCAGAAGTTGAAGTTCTTCGGCGCGTAGTATTCGGTGAGGTGACCCTTGATGCTGGCGGTCAGCGGGAAGCGGGCATCGACCCACTCGAGCACGTTGCCCTGCAGCGAGCCGTCCGACTTGTATTTTTCGAAATTGGTGTTCGCCATGGCTTAGGCCCCCTTCTTGTCTTCGCCGATCAGGATGCGGTTGTCGGCGACGTAGTAGTGCGGCGGAACTTCGAGGTTGTCCGGGGCCGGCTTGGCCTTGTAGACGCGGCCCGCGAAGTCGAAGGTGGAACCGTGGCACGGGCAGAGGAAGCCGCCCAGCCAGTCGGCGCTCATGCCTTCGTCGGCGCCCTTCTTGAACTTCGACGACGGCGAGCAGCCGAGGTGGGTGCAGATGCCGACGGTAACCAGGATTTCGGGCTTGATCGAACGGGTGCCGTTCTTCGCGTAGTCGGGCTGCATCTTCTTGTCCGACTTGGGATCGGCCATCTCGCCGTCGAGCTTGGGCAGGGTTTCCAGCATTTCCTGGTTGCGATGCAGGATCCACACCGGCTTGCCGCGCCATTCGACGGTCATCATCTGACCCGGCTCGAGCTTGCTGATATCGACCTCGACCGGAGCGCCGGCCGCTTTGGCCCGCTCCGAAGGCAGCATGCTGGAAACGAACGGCACGAGCGCCGCAACCGCCCCAACGCCCCCTACGGCCGCGGTCGCGACGACAAGACGTCGGCGGCCGCAGTCCACTTTGCACTCATTGCTCATAGCGCTGATCCCTAGGACTAAGATGAATGGGAATAAACCAAACCCGTAATTGTACCCGAAAGCGGGGGCTTTTTGAACGGAGATACCCGGGCAGAATGCCGGAAACGCTCAGTCGAGCAACGGCCGACGTTCCCTGACGGCCTGTGCCAGCGTGCCGCTGTCGACGTACTCCAGTTCGCCGCCGACAGGTACGCCACGGGCGATGCGGCTGACCGCGATGCCGCGGCTCTTGAGGGATTCGGAAAGGTAGTGCGCGGTCGCCTCGCCTTCGTTGGTGTAATTGGTGGCCAGGATGACCTCGCGCACAAGGCCGTCGTCGACGCGCGCCAGCAGGCGGTCCAGCTTCAATTCGCGCGGACCGATGCCGTCAAGCGGCGACAGGCGCCCCATGAGGACATAGTAAAGGCCGCCGTAGGCGTGCGACTGCTCCATCATGTTCATGTCGACCGGCGTCTCGACGACGCACAGCAGCGCCGGGTCGCGCTTCGGCGAGGCGCAGCGTTCGCAGATTTCGGCTTCGGTGAAGGTGTTGCAGCGCTGGCAATGGCGGACGGCCTGCAGCGCGGTCTCCAGGCATTCGGCAAGCCGCCGGGCCCCCTGCCGGTCGCGCTGCAACAGATAGTAGGCCATGCGCTGCGCCGACTTCGGCCCGACGCCGGGCAGGCAGCGCAGGGCTTCGATCAGCGATTCGAGGCTGGAGGGAGTCACGGCAGGGAAAGAGACGGATGAGGCCGCCGGTACGGCACCGGCGGCGGTTTCAGAACGGCATCTTGAAACCGGGCGGCAGGTTCAACCCGGCGGTAAACCCGGACATTTTTTCCTGCGAGATCTGCTCGCCGCGACGGACGGCGTCATTGAAGGCGGCTGCGATCAGGTCTTCGAGCATCTCGCGGTCGTCCATCACCGACGGGTCGATGCTGACGCGCCGGACGGCATGCGAACAGGTCATCGTCACCTTGACCATGCCGGCGCCGGACTGGCCCTCGACCTCGGTCAGGGCGAGCTGCTCCTGCGCCTTCTTCATGTTTTCCTGCATTTGCTGGGCCTGCTTCATCAGGCCGGCGATGCCGCCTTTCATCATGGTGCTGAGTCCTCAGATCGGTTTGATGGATGATTCGATGAGTTGCGCGTCGAACATTTCGATGACCTCGCGGACGAAGCCGTCCTGCTCGATCGCTGCGACGGCTTTTTCCTGGCGCTCCTCGCGCGCGCGCTGAGCGCTTGCCGCCGGCGTCGCCGCCTCCGTTTCGGCGAGTTCGATGCGCAGGATCAGCGGCCGCCCGAAGTGTTCGGACAATGCCTGCTGCAGCTTGTCTTGCGCCGGCTTCATCTGCAGATGGCGGTGCACCGGCGCCAGGCGAAGGACGATCTGGCCGCCGTCCAGGCCGCGCAGTTCGCAGTGCTGCGCCAGTTCGCGGGCCATGCCGGAAAGCTTCAGTTCCGGCAACAGGCGGTGCCAGTCGGCATCGGCCACCGCCGTGCTGTCGCTTTCCGCGAGAGGGCACACAGAGGATGTCGGCTCCGGCACCGCCACAGCAGCTGCCGGCGGCAGCGGAGCGACGGCCGGTGGCGGGGCGACGTTCGGCGTCGGGGATGTCCGATAGGCCGCGGTGGGCGCACGCGCCACCGGCGCGGCGCGGTCCGCGGCGCGCGGCACCGAATCGGCGGCCTCAGGACGGAATGCCAGCAAGCGCAGCGCAGTCATGACGAAGCCGGCATGATCGTCGGGGGCCAGCGGCAGTTCCTGCCGCCCATGGATGGCGATCTGATAGGCCAGCTGGACGAACTCGGTTTGCATCGCAGCAGCCAGGGCGAGGATGCGCTCGCGGTCCGGCAAGTCTTCGGCAATCGCCTGTGGCGCCAGTTGCGCAACCTGGACGCGCGTCAGGAGAGCGGCGAGTTCCTGCAGCGCGGCATCGAAGGAGAGGCTGCGCATAGCCATGTCGTCGGCGACTGAAAGAGCCGCAGCAGCGTCGCCGGCAACGACTGCATCGAGCAGTGCAAAGAGGTGGTCGAGATCGACGCTCCCGAGCATGTCGCGGACCTGTGCCTCCTCGACCCGACCCGAGCCGTGCGCGATCGCCTGGTCAAGCAGGGACAGCGCATCACGCATCGATCCAGCGGCGGAGCGTGCAAGCAGGTTCAAGGCACCCTGCTCAAAGGCGATTCCTTCTGCGGCGAGGATACGCGAAAGATGTCCGCCGATCGCCGGCGGTTGCATCTGCTTGAGGTTGAATTGCAGACAGCGCGAAAGAACCGTCACCGGAATTTTCTGCGGATCGGTCGTTGCCAGGATGAACTTGACGTGCTCGGGCGGCTCTTCAAGAGTCTTCAGCATCGCGTTGAAGGCTGAATTCGAGAGCATGTGCACTTCGTCGATGACGTAGACCTTGTAACGCCCTCGCGTCGGTGCGTAAACGGCGTTCTCCAGCAACTGGCGCATCTCGTCAACGCGCGTATTGGTCGCCGCATCAACCTCAAGCAGATCCACGAAGCGGCCGCTGTCGATCTCGACGCATGCCGAACACTGGCCGCAGGGGGTCGCACTGATGCCGGTTTCGCAATTGAGGGATTTCGCCAGGATGCGAGCAATTGTCGTTTTGCCGACACCACGCGTTCCCGTGAAAAGGTAGGCATGATGCAAGCGTTGCTCGGTCAGCGCATGCGTCAGCGCACGAACGACATGCTCCTGTCCGACTAGGGTCGAAAACGACTTGGGGCGCCACTTGCGCGCGAGGACTTGGTAGCTCATCGAGCGAATTGTACCCCAGCGGGTATCTGTTCTCGTGCAGCGAAGCCGCGCTTGAGAGCATCTGAAAATGGGAAGGGTGGCGAGCCTGACCCCCGGCACTTGCAGTCAATGGCTGTGGCTGCTTCCTTCCGGACCTGACCAGATTCACCATCCTGCAATGCGGGGAGACCCGCCACGAAGCATCGTACCACAGATGGCGCCGCCTAAGTGCCCCAGAATGGTTTTCGCCGGGCTCCGAGGTAATTTTAGTCGTTTGAGATGAAGGGGGGAGAAGCGTTGCGGAGCGGCGGGGAGGGGGAAGGGCGACGGGGGTTGGCGCGGGGTTGAGTTGCTGAATTGGGGGGTGATCAGCGGAAATGGAAACGCCCCGCAGAGGGACTCTGCGGGGCGTTGAATGGGAGCCTGGCGGTGACCTACTTTCGCAAGCGAGGTGCTCACTATCATCGG
>JANJTW010000029.1 GCA_024710925.1 Rhodocyclaceae bacterium
ACCCGGCCCTGAAGCCGTTCAAGCAGCGCCTGCTGGCGCGGCGCATCCGCCGCTTCGACGAGCAGAGCTGGTGGCAGTGGGGGCGCCTGCACCCGCAGAGCGAGCGGCCGCGCATCTATGTGAACTGCAAGACGCGCGAGCCGCGCCCGTTCTTCCTGCATCGCTGTAACAACTTCGACGGCGCCGTGCTCGCCCTCTTCCCGCACGACCCGAAGGCCGATCTGGCGGCGCTGTGCGACCGCCTGAATGCGGTGAACTGGGCGGAACTCGGCTTCGTCTGCGACGGTCGTTACCTGTTCACGCAGCGCAGTCTGCAGGAGGCGCTGCTGCCGGAATCGTTCGCCGCCGACGCGGTGTAACATTCGTTCTCCATAACCCGCTCCGGCATTGACCGGGGCACGGAGACAGCCTTTCATGGTGCCCAACCTGACCACCGCCCTGACCGGGCCGCTGCTCGACCTCGAACGCCGCTTCCTCGACGCCTCGCCGCAGATCGAGCGCTGGCTGCGCGCGCAGTGGAACGAGCACACGCCGCCGTTCTACGCGTCGACCGACCTCAGGAACGCCGGCTTCAAGCTGGCGCCGGTCGACACCAACCTGTTCCCCGGCGGCTTCAACAACCTCAACCCGGCCTTTCACCCGCTTTGCGTGCAGGCGGCGATGTCGGCGATCGAGAAGTTCTGCCCCGAGGCCTGCGGCCTGCTGCTGATCCCGGAGAACCACACGCGCAACCTGTTCTACCTGCAGAACGTCGCGCAGCTGGTCGCCATCCTGCGCCAGACCGGCC
This sequence comes from Rhodocyclaceae bacterium, assembly GCA_024710925.1. Lineage (GTDB taxonomy): Bacteria > Pseudomonadota > Gammaproteobacteria > Burkholderiales > Rhodocyclaceae > Proximibacter. Next base: position 788 of record JANJTW010000029.1, read on the forward strand.
TCGACGTGCGCGTCGGCTCGATGCTGCCGGAAATCGCCGCGCCGACGCCGATCGACCTGCCCGACGGCTCGGTGCTGACGCTGGAGCCGTTGAAGCGCAACGGCCGGCGGCTCGGGCTCGACGGCTTCAATCCGTGCACGATCCTGCTCAACAACGACCTCTCGGCCGGCGTGCCGGAGATCCTCAAGGGGCTCGACGAGCAGTTCGTGCTGCCGCCGCTGCACGCCGGCTGGGCGACGCGCCGCAAGTCGAACCACTTCGCCGCCTACGAGGAGGTGGCGACTGAATTTGCGCAGATGCTGGGCATCGACCCGTGGCGCATCAACCCCTACTTCTCGGTCTGCCGCAGCATCAACTTCCACGAGCGGCAGGGCGAGGAATGCCTCGCCGCCAACGTCGACGCGGTGCTCGGCATGATCCGCGAGAAGTACCGCGAATACGGCATCGACGAGACGCCGTTCGTCATCGTCAAGGCCGATGCCGGCACCTACGGCATGGGCGTGATGACGGTGCGCGACGCGTCCGAAGTGACCGGGCTGAACCGCAAGCAGCGCAACAAGATGAGCGTCGTCAAGGAAGGGCTGGAAGTCAGCGAGGTCATCATCCAGGAGGGCGTGCACACCGTCGAGCGCGTCGGCGACGGCGTCGCCGAGCCGGTGGTGTACATGATCGACCGCTACGTCGTCGGCGGCTTCTACCGCGTCAATGCGGCGCGCGGCGTCGACGAGAACCTCAATGCGCCGGGCATGCACTTCGAGCCGCTGGCCTTCGAGACCAGCTGCCTGTGTCCGGACGCGCGGCAGAACCCGGACGCGGCGCCGAACCGTTTCTACGCCTACGGCGTCGTCGCCCGGCTGGCGGCGCTGGCGGCAGCGATCGAGATCGAGCGCAGCGAGCCGGTGGCTGCGGAGGTCTGAGGTGCGCCTGCTCTTCGTCGTCGACCCGCTGCCGGCGCTGAGGGCCTACAAGGATTCGAGCGTCGCCATGATGCGCGCGGCGCAGGCGCGCGGCCACGCGGTGTGGGCGACGACGGTCGACCGCCTTGCCTGGGAGAGCGGTACCGGCGTCACCGCCGCGGCGACTGCGCTCGCGCTTGCCGCCGACGATCACGACTGGTACCGCGCCGCCGCCGCAGAAACGCTGCGGCTGAGCGACTTCGACGCGGTGCTGATGCGCAAGGACCCGCCCTTCGACATCGAGTACGTCACCGCCACCTGGCTGCTCGAACAGGCCGAGCGCGAGGGCGCGCGCGTCTTCAACCGGCCGCGCGCGCTGCGCGACCACTCGGAAAAGCTGGTCCTCGCCGAGTTCGCCGGCTTCGCGCCGCCGTCGCTGGCGACGCGCGACGCGGCGCGGCTCAACGACTTCATCGAGCGCGAGGGCGACGTCATCCTGAAGCCGCTCGACGGCATGGGCGGCCGCGGCATCTTCCGCGTCCGCCGGGACGACCCGAACCGCAACGCCATCGTCGAGACGCTGTCCGCCGACGGCGCGCGCAGCGTCATGGCGCAGCGCTTCATCCCCGAGATCGCGGTCGGCGACAAGCGCATCCTGCTGATCGGCGGCGAGGTCGTGCCGCACTGCCTGGCGCGCGTGCCGAAGCCCGGCGAGACGCGCGGCAACCTGGCCGTCGGCGGCATCGGCGAGGTGCGCCCGCTGACCGCGTGCGACCGCGAAATCGCCGAGGCGCTGGCGCCGGTGCTGGCCGAACGCGGCTTGCTCTTCGTCGGCATCGACGTCATCGGCGACTTCCTCACCGAAATCAACGTCACCAGCCCGACCTGCATGGTCGAGATCGCGCAGGGCAGCGACGTCGACCCGGCGGCGCTGTTCGTCGCCGCGCTGGAGCGTGCGTGCGCCTCCTGATCCTGCTGCTGGCGGCGCTGCTTGTCGCCGCTTGCGGCAAGCCACCGGTGCACCAGCGCGAGGCCTTCGTCTTCGGCACGCGCGTCGAGGTGCTGGTCGCCGACGCCGATGCGGAACGCGCCGGCGCCGCGATGCGCGCGGTGCTGCAGGAGTTCGACCGCCTGCACCGGACCTATCACGCCTGGCAGCCGTCGGCGCTGACCGAACTCAATGCCGCAATCGCCGCCGGCAAGCCGCACGCGGTGACGCCCGAACTGGCCGCCTTCATCGCCGACGCGCAGGCGGTGTCCGCCGCCGGCGAGCACCTGTTCGACCCCGGTATCGGCCGCCTGGTCGCGCTGTGGGGCTTCCAGTCGGAAGAGTTCCGCGCCGCGCTGCCCGACCCGGCGGCGCTAGCCGACTGGCGCCGGGCGGCGCCGTCGATCGCCGACCTGCGCGTCGACGGCGATACGGTGACGAGCGCCAAACGCGCGGGGGCGCTCGACTTCGGCGGCTACCTGAAGGGCGTCGCCCTCGACCGCGCGGCGGCGCTGCTGCGAGCCCAGGGCATCGGCAACGCGCTGGTGAACATCGGCGGCAACGTCATGGCGCTCGGCACCAAGCACGGCGCGCCGTGGCGCATCGGCATCCAGCACCCGCGCGGTGCCGGCCCGCTGGCGACGCTGACGCTGGCCGACGGCGAGGCGGTCGGCACCTCCGGCGACTACCAGCGCTTCTTCGAAATCGACGGCCGCCGCTACTGCCATCTGCTCGACCCGCGCAGCGCGGCGCCGGTGGCGCACACGCAGGCGCTGACCGTGCTCGTCGCGCCGGGCGCACAGGCCGGCATGCGCTCGGATGCGGCGTCGAAGCCGCTCTTCGTCGCCGGCGCCGACGGCTGGCGCCGCCTGCAGCCGGCGCTCGGCGTCGCCGGCGCGCTGCGCGTCGACGCCGATGGCCGCGTCGAGGTCACGCGTGCGCTGGCGGCGCGGCTCAAATTCGAGCCGGGGATCGACGCGTCGGTCGTCGACTGAGTGCTGCCGCCTGCCCGCCGCCGCATGCGTCACCGGTCCGTCGCGCACCGCCTCTAGCCCGGCGTCGCCGGCCCCTCTAGAATGCACGCCATGATCGGAATCCTGCTCATCACCCACGGTACCTTCGGCGAGGCGCTCGTCCAGAACGTCTGTCACGTCCTCAACAAGCGGCCGCCGCTGATCGCCCAGCTCGGCGTCGCGGCGCAGGATGACCCGCTCGACATCCTGCCGCTGGCCAAGCTGCTGCTCAACGAGGTCGACGGCGGCCAGGGCGTGCTGGTGATGACCGACATCTACGGTGCGACGCCGGCCAACCTGGCGCTGAAACTGCTCGAACCCGGCCGTATCGAGGGCGTCGCCGGCGTCAGTCTGCCGATGCTGCTGCGCGCCATCACCTATCGCGAAAAAGGCATGGAAACGATGATGACCAAGGCCGTCAGCGGCGGACGCGACGGCATCCTGAACATGAGGGAGCATTGATGCTGCGCAGCGAAGCCGAAATCGTGAACAAGCTGGGCCTGCACGCGCGGGCCTCGGCGAAGTTGACGCAACTCGCCGGCAAGTTCCGGAGCGAAGTGTGGATGGAAAAGGGGACGCGGCGGATCAACGCCAAGAGCATCATGGGCGTGATGATGCTGGCCGCCGGCAAGGGGGCGCAGGTCGTCGTCGAGACCGACGGCGACGACGAGCGCGAGGCGCTCGACGCGCTGCTGGCGCTGATCGCCGACAAGTTCGGCGAAGGGGAGTGAGCGCGTGAGCTTCACGCTGCACGGCCTCGGCGTTTCCGGCGGCATCGCCATCGGCGTCGCCCACCTGATTTCGCATGCGACGCTGGAGGTGGCGCACCTGACGCTGTCGGCGCGCATGCTCGACAAGGAGCTGGCGCGCTTCGATGCCGCGTTGCAGAAAGTGCGCGAGGAACTGGCGGCGATGCGCGAGAACGCCGAGCATGCGCCGGCCGAGTTCGGCGCTTTCCTCGACCTGCACCGGATGATCCTCGACGATCCGGAGTTGTGCGAAGTGCCGCGCATCCTGATCCGCGAGCGCCGCTGCAACGCCGAGTGGGCGCTGGTGCAGCAGATGGAGCACCTCGTCGCGCAGTTCGACGCCTTCGAGGACCCGTACCTGCGCGAGCGCGGCCACGACGTGCGCCAGGTCGTCGAGCGGGTGATCAAGGAACTCGCCGGCCATCCCGGTCGTGCCGCGCTGCGCGCCGCCAAGGGGGTCAAGGAGGAAACCCTGATCGTCGTCGCCCACGACCTGTCGCCGGCCGACGTCATCGCCTTCAAGGAGCACCGCTTCGCCTCGTTCATCACCGACGTCGGCGGCGCCACCTCGCACACCGCGATCCTCGCCCGCAGCCTGGCGGTGCCGGCCGTCCTCGGCCTGCACAACGCGCGCCAGCTGATCCGCGACAAGGAGCAGCTGATCGTCGACGGCACGCGCGGCGTGGTCATCGTCAATCCCGACCCGCGCGTGCTCGAGGAGTACCAGTTCCGCAAGAGCGAGCTCGAGCTCGAACGCTCGAAACTGAAGCGGTTGAAGACGGCGAAGGCGATCACCATCGACGGCGTCGAGGTCAGCCTGCAGGCGAACATCGAGTTGCCGTCCGACGTGCCGGCGTCGCTGGAGGGCGGCGCCGAAGGCATCGGCCTGTTCCGCACTGAATTCCTCTTTCTCGACCGCGGCGAGCTGCCGTCCGAGGACGAGCAGTTCGAGGCCTACCGCAAGGTGGTCAAGGGCATGGACGGGCGGCCGGTGACGATCCGCACCTTCGACCTCGGCGCCGACAAGGACCTCAACCCGGAAGGCACGCTCGGCGACCGCGTCAAGACCAACCCGGCGCTCGGCCTGCGCGCGATCCGCGTCTCGCTGGCCGAGCCGAAGATGTTCCAGACCCAGCTGCGCGCGATCCTGCGCGCCTCCAAGTACGGCAAGGTCAAGCTGCTCATTCCGATGCTGGCGCACGCGCACGAGATCGACGCGACGCTGGCCGCCGTCGAGCAGGCGAAGTCGAGCCTGCGCGGCGACAAGATCGGCTTC
>JANJTW010000042.1 GCA_024710925.1 Rhodocyclaceae bacterium
GGAGGCGGCGGCGACGACGCTGCTGCACGCGACGCCGGCCGACGCACGGACGGTCGCCGCCAGCCTCTCCGCATGGCTTGCGGAGAGCCGGGAGCTGGCACGGACGGTCGCCTACGCCGACCTCGCCGACGCAGCACCGACGATCGACGAGCGCTACCACACACGCGCACGCCACACCGCGAACGAACGTATCACGCTGGCCGGACACCGGCTGGCGCATCTGCTCGACGCGCTGCTCGGCGACGATGTTCCACGTGAAACACGACGCTGACCGGCGCAGCGGCGGAGCACGACCTTCTATCTACATATATGCGGGAATGGCGGACGGACAGGGCGGCCCGCCGGAAACGGCGGCGCCAGCCGGACCTTGGCGCACCGGCAGGAGCCGACAGGCGACGTGCCTGACGCCCGGCCGTCAGGTGAAGAAAGCCGGGGAGGGCCGACTCTCCGTCCGCTGCTCCGGAAGAGGCGCACCGCCGCCGGCCGATCGTCCGGCCAGCGTTTCAGGAAGAGAGTGGCAGCCGCTTCAGGCGTCCGCGCCGCAGCGCATGCCCGGCGCCAGCGCGTGGCCGGCGAGGAACTGCGCCGCCGGCAGGCGCTTGCCGCCAGCCTTCTGCAGCTCGGTCAGGCGCAGCGCGCCGTCGCCGCAGGCGACGACGATGCCGTCGCGGCCGGCCGCCAGCACTTCGCCGGGCGAGCCGGCACCGTCCGTCGGCGCGGCGCGCCAAATCTTGACCGGTGTCCCGGCGAGCGTCGAATGGGCACCCGGAAAGGGATTGAAGGCGCGGACCAGGCGGTCGAGTTCGGCGGCCGGACGCGTCCAGTCGATGGCGCTCTCGGCCTTGTCGATCTTCGCCGCGTAGGTGACGCCGTCGGCCGGCTGCACCTGCGCCGGCAGCGGCAGCCTGGCCAGCGCGTCGACGATCAGCCGCGCGCCGATGCCGGCGAGGCGGTCATGCAGCGTCGCCGCGGTGTCGTCGGCGGCAATCGGCGTCGCCTCGGCGAGCAGCACCGGGCCGGTGTCGAGGCCGGCCTCCATCTGCATGATGCAGACGCCGGTTTCAAGGTCGCCGGCGAGCAGCGCGCGCTGGATCGGCGCCGCGCCGCGCCAGCGCAGCAGGAGCGAGGCGTGGATGTTGAGGCAGCCGTGGCGCGGCAGGTCGAGCACCGCCTGCGGCAGGATCAGGCCGTAGGCGGCGACGACCATCGCCTCGGCGCCGACCGCGGCGAGCCGCGCCTGCGCCTCGGCATCCTTCAGCGTCGCCGGCTGGAACACCGGCAGGCCGCGCGCCAAGGCCAGCTGCTTGACCGGCGAGGCCTGCAGCGCCATGCCGCGACCGGCCGGCCGGTCGGGCTGGGTGAGGACGAGGGCGATGTCGTGGCCGGCGTCGGCCAGCGCGGCGAGCGCCACCGCCGCGAATTCCGGCGTGCCGGCGAAGATCAGCTTCATGGGGGCAATTCTCAGGCGGTGATGCGCGCCTGCTTGGCGAGCTTGGACTTGATGCGCGTCTGCTTGAGCAGCGACAGGTGGTCGACGAAGACCTTGCCCTGCAGGTGGTCCATCTCGTGCTGGATGCACACCGCCAGCAGGCCCTCCGCGTCGAGCGTGCGCGCCTCGCCCTGCAGGTCGAGATAGCGGACGCTCACTTTTTCGGCACGTTCGACCTTGTCGTAGATTCCCGGCACCGACAGGCAGCCTTCCTCGCCGACCTGGCAGCCCTCGCCGGCGAGCAGTTCGGGATTGATCAGCACCAGCAGCTGGTCGCGCCCCTCCGAGACGTCGATGACGATCACCTGCTTGTGCACATCGACCTGTGTCGCGGCCAGACCGATACCCGGCGCCTCGTACATCGTTTCGGCCATGTCGGCGGCCAGCCGGCGAATGCCGTCGTCAACTTTCGTGACCGGCGCGGCAACTTTCCGCAAACGCGGGTCGGGGAAGCGGAGAATGGGTAGAAGTGCCATGAAAAAGCTTGCTCGAAGAAGTAATTACGTGCAGAATCTAACGCAAAGTCTTGACTTGGGGCGAAAGTGGTGATTGCCTGCCGGAGAGCCGCGCCGCAATTCGCCCCGTGCGGCCCGTATGACACGATCCAGGCACCGGTTGTTCCGGGCGTTCGAATGAGGATAGCACGATGACCCGCATTATATCCGCGCTCCTGCTGGCCCTGGCCGCCAGCCTCGCCCAAGCCGCCGCCCCGGCGCCGCTGCAGATCGCCGACAACGCCCCGCACCGCCACGTCGTCGTTCCCGGCGACACGCTGTGGGGCATCTCCGCCAAATTCCTGAAGGAACCCTGGCGCTGGCCGGAAATCTGGCGCATGAACAAGGAGCAGATCAGCAATCCGCACCTGATCTACCCGGGCGACGTCATCGTCCTCGACCGCGATGCCGACGGCAACCCGCTGCTGCGCATCGCCGGCGAGAACCGCCTGCAGCCGAAGATCTACAGCGAACCGATGGAACTGACCGTTCCCAGCATCCCGCCGAACGTCATCGAACCGTTCATCTCCGAGCCGCTGATCGTCGAGGACGGTACCGTACAGAACGGCGCGCGCATCGTCGCCATGCAAGAAGAGCGCGTCTTCCTCGGCCCTGGCGACACCGCCTTCGTCAGCGGCGCCAGCGACCGGCCGCAGCAGGAAGCCTGGCAGATCTACCGGCCGGCAAAGCCGCTGCTCGATCCGGAAACGCGGGAAGTGCTCGGCCACGAAGCCTTCTATCTCGGCACCGCCCGCCAGGCGCAGCCGGGCGAGCCGGGCGTCTTCACCATTTCCACGGCGAAGCAGGAAATCGGCCGCGGCGACCGGCTGATTCCGGCGAAGCGCCCGCAGCTGGTGAACTATGCGCCGCATCGCCCGGAGCAGGACGTCAATGGGCGCGTCGCCTCGGTCTACGGCGGCGTCGGCACGGCCGGCCGCAACTCGGTGATCACGCTCAACCGCGGCAGTCGCGACGGCCTGGAGGTCGGCCACGTGCTGGCCCTGCACCGCAACCGCTCCGACACCTTCCGCAACAGCGAGACCGACCGCAAGGAAACGGTCCTGCTGCCCGACCAGCGCTATGGCCTGGTCTTCGTCTTCCGGACCTTCGAGCGCGTCTCCTACGCACTCGTCCTCAACGCCGCCGGCGCCGTCAATATCAACGACGTGCTGCGCAAACCCTGAGCGCCTGCCGCCCGCCTCGCCAGCGCCGGGCACCGGGGACCGAGCCATGCCTGCGGACGCCGCTGCCGACTGGCTGCGCCTGAGCCTGATCCCCGGCATCGGCGGCGCCAGCCAGCGCAAGCTGCTCGCTGCTTTCGGCCTGCCGGAGCGGATTTTCGCCGCCGACCGGGCGGCACTCGGCGCCGTCATCGGCGAACGAGCCGCCGACCGCCTCCTCGCTAGCGACGTCCGCGACGCCGTCGCCGCCGCACTGGCCTGGGCGGAACGGCCCGGCCACCATCTGCTGACGCTGGCCGACGCCGGCTACCCGCAGCCCCTCCTCGACATCCCCGATCCGCCGACGCTGCTCTACGTCCGCGGCTGCATCGACCTGCTGGCGCGGCCGGCGCTGGCCATCGTCGGCAGCCGCAACGCGACGCCGCAGGGAACGAACAACGCCCGCGCCTTCGCCGGAGCACTGGCGGCGGAAGGCTTCGCCATCGTCAGCGGCCTCGCGCTCGGCATCGATGCCGCCGCGCACCGCGGCGCGCTCGATGCCGGCGGCGCGACGATCGCCGTCGTCGGCACCGGCGCCGACCGCCTCTACCCGGCCCGCAACCGCGAACTGGCGGCGGCCATCGCCGAACGCGGCGCCATCGTTTCCGAATTTCCGCTCGGCACGCCGGCCGCCGCCGCCAACTTCCCACGCCGCAACCGGCTGATCGCCGGCCTGGCGCGCGGCGTGCTGGTGGTCGAGGCGGCGCTTGAGAGTGGCTCGCTGATCACCGCCCGGCTGGCCGGCGAGCAGGGGCGCGAGGTCTTCGCCATTCCCGGTTCGATCCACTCGCCGCAGGCGCGGGGCTGCCACCGGCTGCTGCGGCAGGGCGCCAAGCTCGTCGAAACGATCAGCGACATAGTCGAGGAACTGCCGGCACCGCTGTCCATGCCTGCGCCGACGGAGCGCGCCGCCCCACCGGCCGACGGCGAGGCGCAGGCCGTACTCGAACTGGCCGGCTACGATCCGGTCGGCTTCGACGAACTGCTCGGCCGTTCCGGCTTGACGGCCGGTGCGCTTTCCGTGATCCTGTTGCGGCTGGAACTCGACGGTCGGGTCGCCAGCCTGCCGGGAAGCCGCTACCAGCGGCTGGCGGAACACGCGCAATAACAAATGATCGACGTCCTCGTCTTCCTCTTCGAAAACTACTTCGACCTGCACACCCATCCGGCGCCCGACACCCTGGCGCGCAAGCTCTCCGCGGC
>JANJTW010000078.1 GCA_024710925.1 Rhodocyclaceae bacterium
GCCGGCTGGCCACGCTGTGGTTCGCCGTCGCGCTCGGCGCCGCCTTCATGCTGCGGGTGCGCAAGTGAGCGCCGGCGATTTCACCGCTTGGGGCCGGCTCGGCTGGCCGCCGGCGGCCGCCGTCCGCGCGCTGGCCGGACGTCGCGCACCGCTGCCGGACGTCGCCGGCACGCTCCTGCCCTACGGCAACGGCCGCAGCTACGGCGACAGCTGCCTGAACCCCGGCGGCACGCTGCTGGCGCTGCGCGGGCTCGACCGCTTCATCGCCTTCGACGCCGACACTGGCATCCTCGCCTGCGAGGCCGGCACGCTGCTCGCCGACATCCTCGATCTCGCCGTGCCGCGCGGCTGGTTCCTGCCGGTGACGCCGGGCACCCGCCACGTCACCGTCGGCGGCGCCATCGCCAACGACGTGCACGGCAAGAACCACCACGCCGCCGGCGCCTTCGGCGCGCACGTGCTGTCGTTCGAACTGCTGCGCTCGGACGGCTCGCGCCGGCGCTGCTCGCCCCTTGAAAACGCCGACTGGTTCGCGGCGACCGTCGGCGGCCTCGGCCTGACTGGCGTCGTCACGCAGGCCGAGCTGCAGCTGAAACGCATCGCCGGCAACGCCGTCGCCGTGCGCAATACGCGCTTCACCGGTCTCGACGAATTCTTTGCGCTGAACGCCGAGGCCGAGAAGACGCACGAGTACGCGGTGGCCTGGATCGACTGCCTGGCGAAGACGCCGCGCGGCGTGCTGATGGGCGGCGACCATGCCGACACCGACGCGCCCGAGCCGCGCGGCGAGAAGCGCGTGCCGCTGACGCCGCCACTGTCGCTCATCAACAACGCCAGCCTGCGCGCCTTCAACGCCGCCTACTACGGCAAGCCGTGGCCGACGGCGCAGACGGTGCATTACCGGCCGTATTTCTACCCGCTCGACGCCATCGGCTGCTGGAACCGCATCTACGGGCCGCGCGGCTTCTACCAGTACCAGTCGGTGGTGCCGCCGGCCGCCGCGCGCGCGGCGACCGCCGAGATGCTGGCGGCGATCGCGGCCAGCGGCCAGGGGTCGTTTCTCGCCGTGCTGAAGAATTTCGGCGACCAGCCGTCGCCCGGCCTGCTCTCGTTCCCGATGGCGGGGACGACGCTGGCCCTCGACTTCCCCAACCGCGGCGCTCCGACGCTCAAGCTGTTCGAGCGGCTCGATGCCATCGTCCGCGCCGCCGGCGGCCGCCTCTACCCGGCCAAGGACGCGCGCATGTCGGCGGCGATGTTCCGCGCCGGCTACCCACGCCTTGCCGAATTCACGCCCTACGTCGACCCGAAGTTCTCCTCCGGCTTCTGGCGGCGCGTCATGGAGAACTGAATGCAACGAATCCTCATCGTCGGCGCCGCCTCGGCCATCGCCGAAGCCGCCGCCCGCCAGTGGGCCGGCCGCGGCGCCGCGCTCTTCCTCGTCGCCCGCAACGCGGAGAAGCTCGACGCCATCGCCGCCGACCTGCGGGTGCGCGGCGCGGCGAAGGTCGGCACGTGGGCGATGGATGCTACCGACACCGCCGCCCACGCGGCGATGCTCGACGCCGCGCGCGCCGAACTCGGCGGCCTCGACGTGGCGCTGATCGCGCACGGCACGCTGCCCGACCAGAAGGCCTGCGAGGCCTCGGTCGAGCTGACGCTGCGGGAAATCGACAACAACGGCCTGTCGGTGATCGCGCTGGCGACGCGACTGGCCAACCTGCTCGAAGCGCAGGGCAGCGGCACCATCGCGGTGATCGGTTCGGTCGCCGGCGACCGCGGCCGGCAGAGCAACTACGTCTATGGCGCCGCCAAGGGGCTGGTCGCGCGCTTCCTCGAAGGCCTGCGCAACCGGCTGGCGAAGAAGGGCGTGCAGGTGCTGACGATCAAGCCCGGTTTCGTCGATACGCCGATGACTGCCGCCTTCCCGAAGGGCGCGCTGTGGGCGCAGCCGGCCGACGTCGCGCGCGGCATCGTCGCTGCCGTCGACCGCCGGCAGGACGTGGTCTACCTGCCCGGCTTCTGGCGGGCGATCATGCTCGTCATCCGGCACATCCCGGAGTTCGTCTTCAAGAAGCTGTCGCTGTAAAACAAAAGGCCGCCCATGGGCGGCCTGGCGACGACGGGGCGGCGGGCCTCAGCCCTGCGGCACGGTTTCCGCGAAGGACGGGCGCTGCATCAGCTTCTCGTACAGGCGGGCAAGGTTGGGGTGGTCGGCCTGCCAGTCGATGTCCGGGAAGCGGAAGGCCAGGTAGCCGAGCGCGCTGCCGACGGCGATGTCGGCGAGCGAAATGTGAGTGCCCATGCAATAGGCGTCCTCGCCCAGCTCCTCGGCCATGAATTCGAGCGCCTTGGCGATCTTGCCGCGCTGGCGGTCGATCCAGCTCTTGTCCTGCAGCTTGGCCGGGCGCTTGCCTTCGAGGAAGGCGGCGGCGGCGGCGTCGCAGATGCCGTCGGCGAGCGCTTCCCAGCGCTTGACGAGGGTGCGCTCGCGGTTCGGCACCGGCATCAGCTTGTTGTTCGGGGTGACGTTGTCGAGGTATTCGACGATCACGCGCGAGTCGAACAGCACGGTCTCGTCGTCGAGGACGAGCACGGGAATCTTGCCGAGCGGGTTGGCGTCGGGCACGCCGCTGTCGGCATCCCACGGCGAGTCGAGCGCGAAGTCGTACTCGATCTTCTTTTCGGCCAGGACGATTCGTGCCTTGCGCACGTAAGGACTGGTCAGCGATCCGATCAGCTTCATCAATTTCTCAGGCTGTAGGGGGACGGCGATTATAGCATTCGGCCGCAGCGCGGTTT
>JANJTW010000082.1 GCA_024710925.1 Rhodocyclaceae bacterium
CAACAGGCTTTTCAAGCGGCATTTTTATAGTGCAACGTACTGTAGAATAAACGGTTTTTCAAAGTATCCACAGAGTTGACCGGCAGCTTATCTTTATAGGAATTTGATTTATGGTTCTTATCAAAACCCAACGCGACACGCTGCTCGCCCCGCTGCAGTCGGTTTCCGGCATCGTCGAGAAGCGGCATACGCTGCCCATCCTTTCCAACGTGCTGCTGGAAAAGAAGGGGGAGGAACTGACCTTCATCGCCACCGACATCGAAATCCAGATCACCACCAGTGCCCAGGGAGCCCAGGGCGACGGCGACGGCGCGGTAACCGTCGGCGCGAAGAAGCTGCAGGACATCCTGCGTTCGCTGCCGGACAGCGCCGAGGTCAGCCTGATCCTCGAGGACAAGCGCCTGCAGCTGCGTGCCGGCAAGAGCCGTTTCAGCCTGCAGACGCTGCCGGCCGACGATTTTCCGCGCATGGCCATCGCCGACGGCGAAGCGAAGAAGATCAGCGTGACGCAGAAGCAGTTCCGCCAGCTGCTCGCGCAGACCCAGTTCGCGATGGCGGCGCAGGATGTGCGCTACTATCTGAACGGCCTGCTGCTGCTGATCGACGGCGGCGAACTGCGCGCCGTCGCCACCGATGGTCATCGCCTGGCCTTCGCCAGCATGGCGATCGACGGCAGCCTGCCGCGCCAGGAACTGATCCTGCCGCGCAAGACCGTGCTCGAACTGAACCGCCTGCTCTCCGACAGCGACGAACCGCTGCTGATCGAGGCGGCGCCGAACCAGATCCGCTTCCAGTTCGGCCATATCAACCTCGTCTCGAAGCTGATCGACGGCAAGTTCCCGGATTATGAACGTGTCATTCCGGCGACGCTGCGCAACGCGTTGCAGATCAACCGTGCAGCGCTGCTGTCGTCGATGCAGCGCGCGGCGATCCTGACCAACGAGAAATTCCGTGGCGTGCGCCTGGTGCTGTCGCCGGGCAGCCTGAAGATCATGGCCGCCAACGCCGAACAGGAGGAAGCGCAGGAAGAGCTGGAAGTCGACTACAGCGGCGATGCCATCGACATCGGCTTCAACGTCGGCTACCTGCTCGACGTGCTGAACAACAGTGCGGCCGAAGCCGTGCAGTGGGGACTGAACGACTCGAACTCGAGCGCGCTGGTGACGATCCCCGGCAACGATCGCTTCAAGTACGTCGTGATGCCGATGCGTATCTGAGCGGCACGACAAGTAACTGATGTTCCACGTGAAACAGGAAAGATAGACAGTGAGCGAACAGAACAACGCCCCGGCCTACGGCGAAGCCAGCATCCAGATCCTCGAAGGCCTGGAAGCCGTGCGCAAGCGCCCGGGCATGTACATCGGCGACACCTCCGACGGCACCGGCCTGCACCACCTGGTCTTCGAAGTCGTCGACAACTCGATCGACGAGGCGCTGGCCGGCCACTGCGACGACATCGTCGTCACCATCCATCCGGACAACTCGATCTCGGTCACCGACAACGGTCGTGGCATCCCGACCGGCGTCAAGATGGACGACAAGCACGAGCCGAAGCGCTCGGCGGCCGAAATCGCGCTGACCGAACTGCACGCCGGCGGCAAGTTCAACCAGAACTCGTACAAGGTCTCCGGCGGTCTGCACGGCGTCGGCGTCTCGTGCGTGAACGCGCTGTCGAAGTGGCTGCGCCTGACCATCCGCCGCGACGGCAAGAAGCACTTCATGGAATTCAACCGCGGCGTGCCGGTGGATCGCGTGCTGGAAATGCGCGACGGCGCCGAGGTTTCGCCGCTGAAAGTCTTGGGCGACACCGAGAAGCGCGGCACCGAGGTGCACTTTCTCGCTGACGACGAGATTTTCGGTACCGTCGAGTTCCACTACGAAATCCTGGCCAAGCGCCTGCGCGAACTGTCGTTCCTGAACAATGGCGTCAAGATCCGTCTGGTCGACCAGCGCACCGGCAAGGAAGACGATTTCGCCTTCGCCGGCGGCGTCAAGAGCTTCGTCGAATACATCAACCGCTCGAAATCGGTGCTGCACCCGACCGTCTTCTACTCGTCCGGCGAGAGCACGACGCCGAACGGTGCAACGATCGGCGTCGAAGTGGCGATGCAGTGGAACGACTCGTACGCCGAGCAGGTGCTGTGCTTCACCAACAACATCCCGCAGTCGGATGGCGGAACGCACCTGACCGGCCTGCGCACGGCGATGACCCGGGTGATCAACAAGTACATCGAGGAAAACGACATCGCCAAGAAGGCGAAGGTCGAAATCTCCGGCGACGACATGCGTGAAGGCCTGGCCTGCGTGCTGTCGGTGAAGATGCCCGATCCGAAGTTCGCGTCGCAGACGAAGATGAAGCTGGTGTCGTCCGAAGCCCGTCCGGCGGTGGAGGAAGTCGTTGCCCAGAAACTGGCGGACTTCCTGCTCGAGCGCCCGGCCGACGCCAAGGTCATCACCGGCAAGATCGTCGAGGCCTCACGCGCCCGCGAAGCCGCACGCAAGGCGCGCGAAATGACCCGCCGCAAGGGCGTGCTCGATGGCGTTGGCCTGCCCGGCAAGCTGGCCGACTGCCAGGAGAAGGACCCGGCGCTGTGCGAACTCTATCTGGTCGAGGGTGACTCCGCCGGCGGCTCCGCCAAGCAGGGCCGCGACCGCAAGTTCCAGGCGATCCTGCCGCTCAAGGGCAAGATCCTCAACGTCGAGAAGGCGCGCTTCGACAAGCTGATCTCGTCGCAGGAAATCGCCACGCTGATCACCGCGCTCGGCACCGGTATCGGCAAGGACGAGTACAAGCCGGAGAAGCTGCGTTACCACCGGATCATCATCATGACCGACGCCGACGTCGACGGCGCGCACATCCGCACGCTGCTCTTGACCTTTTTCTACCGGCAGATGCCCGAGCTGGTCGAGCGCGGCCACATCTACATCGCCCAGCCGCCGCTGTACAAGGTCAAGGTCGGCAAGACCGAGCGCTACATCAAGGACGACAACGAGCTGAACCAGTTCCTGCTGAAAATGGCGCTAGACGAG
>JANJTW010000099.1 GCA_024710925.1 Rhodocyclaceae bacterium
GCGCGCCTCGCTTGACCGCGCCGGCATCAGCCACAAGGGCATGGACCAGATGCAGATCGTCGCGGCTGCCTTCACGCAGGGCACCAGCGACTTCCCGATCCTGCTCGAAAACGCCATGCACAAGACGCTGCTGCAGGCCTATGCCGCGGCGGCCGACACCTGGACGCGCTTCTGCGCAACCGGCTCGGTCTCCGACTTCCGCGCGCATAACCGCTACCGCATCGGCTCGCTCGGTAACCTCGACGCGCTCACCGAGCTCGGCGAGTACAAGAACAAGGCGATTCCTGACGGCGAGAAGGGCAGCATCACCGCTGGCACCAAGGGCAACATCATCAACCTGTCGCGCCAGGCGATGATCAACGACGACCTCGGCGCCTTCATCGGCCTTGCACAGATGATCGGTCGCGCCGCCAAGCGCACCGTCGAAGCCGACGTCTATGCGTTGCTCGCCCTTAACGCCGGCCTCGGCCCGGTCATGGGCGACGGCAAGACGCTGTTCCACGCCGACCACGGCAACATCAGCGGCTCGGCTGGCGTTCCGTCCGTCACCTCGTTCGACGCTGCCCGTTCGGCCATGGCGATCCAGAAGGACGTCAGCGGCAACGACTACCTCGACATCCGCCCGGCCGTCTGGCTCGGCCCGGTCGCGCTCGGCGGTGCCGCCCGCGTGGTCAACGACGCGCAGTACGACCCGGACACCGCCAACAAGCTGCAGCGTCCGAACAGCGTGCGCGGCCTGCTGCGCGACGTGATCGACACGCCGCGCCTGTCCGGCGCCCCCTGGTACATGTTTGCCGACCCGAACGAGGCGCCGGTGATCGAAGTCGCCTTCCTCGACGGCGTGCAGGAACCGTACCTCGAACTGCAGAACGGCTTCGACGTCGATGGCGCCCGCTACAAGGCCCGCCTCGACTACGGCGTCTCCGCCACCGACTACCGCGGCGCCGTCCGCAACGCCGGCCAGTAACCAACCACACGCCGGGGAGCGATCCCCGGCGCCATGAACAGGAGAAACGAACATGGCAAAGAACTTCGTGCAACCGGGGAACGTCATCCCCTTCACGGCCGGCGCCGATACCGTCTCCGGCCAGGTCGTCGTCATCGGCGCGCTGCTCGGCGTATCGCTCACTGACGTTGCTTCCGGCGCCGAAGGTGAAGCGCAGATCACCGGCGTCTTCCGCGTGCCGAAGGTATCCGCCGCCGTCATCGCGGCGGGCGAAACGCTCACCTTCGACATCTCTGCCGCCGACGGCGTCGGCGAATTCGACGACAACGCAGCCGTTGCAGCCGCAGGCGACATCACCGGCGCCGCCGCGGTCGCCTTCGAAGCCGCCGGCGCTGGCGTCACCTCGCTGCTCGTCCGCTTCACCGGCGTGCCGGGCACCGTCGAAACCGGCGCCTAAAGCAACGGCCTGAACGATGAGCCCCTTCGCCCAGCTTGAAAGCGACCTGACCAGCGCCTGCTACGCCGCGCTGGCCAACGTCACCGTCACGCCTCAGGCAGGGGGCGCATCGTTCAGCGCAACGCTCGACCACGCCACGGCGGACGAGTGGAGTGCCGCCGCGCGCACCAGCACGCACGTCCTCCGCTACGCCGCCGGCCCCGTACTCGCTGCCGGCAACCTGCTCGACATCGCCGCCGGCAACCTGCTCGAGGTTATCGCCTACAAGGTCGTCGGCCAGCCCAGGCAGATCAACGGCGGCGAGTACCAGGCCGACCTCGTCGTGGTGCAGGCATGAGCTTCGACTTCTACGCCCAGCAGCAGCAGATCCTCGACCGGCTCGCGCCAGTCGCGGGCGGCATCGGCATCGCCGACACCTTCAGCATCGTCGACCTCACCGAACAGGGCGCCGCCGTCGTCGCCGCGCAGCTCGTCTTCGAGAGCTTCAACCCGGAAGGGCAGGCCGGCACCAGCGCTCGCCACAACGTCCGCTGGTGCTTCGACGTGTACGTCGACAACGCCCGCGCCGAAGCGGCCGACAAGACCGCCGCCGCCGACCTTTTCAGCAACGCCCTCGCGCAGCTCGTCGGCTGGGAGATCACCGCCGGGCGCTACGTCCGCACCGCCGAAGGCCGCGACAGCGGCTTCGACGGTCGCATCCTGCGCCTCAGTTTCGGTTTCAACGTGCCGGTCTTCATCACCGGCTGACATCAGGAGAAAACACCATGTCCGGTTTTCAAGGTTACGGCATCATCTCAATCGCCCCTTACGAATCGGGTGCGACATTCGGCGCGCGAAAGTTCCGCGATTCCGGAAACAACAGCGGCTTCTCGACATCGTTCTCCGAGAACAAGGAGGAACTGCGCGACTTCCGTACTTCGGCTGGCGGAACGGACTCTGCTGTATCTCGCTTGGAGAGCATGACCGGGCAGCTGGACGCTCGGCACTTTACGCCGGAGAACTTCGCCATGGCGGTGTGGGGGACGACCGAAGTCCTGAACGCCACGCCGATCGCCGACGAACCGCATGTGCTGCATGCCGGCGCCTTCGTTCCGGCTGAGCGCATGATCGACATGACCGTTGCGCCGGTCGTCAAGAAGGGTGCCACTGTTGTCGATACCGACGACTACACCGTTAGCGCCGGCGGCATCAAATTCAATTCGACCATCACTACCGCAGACGTTGCCGATGGCGATGACATCACCTTCAGCTACACGCCGGTAGCGTGCACGAGTATCGAGGCGCTGGTGACTGGCGCGCCGCTGGTGTCGATCTTCTTTGACGGCGGAAACGCAGTCACCGGCAAGCGGGCTATTGGCCGTTACTACAAGTGCAAGCTCGGCGTGGCGCAGAACATTGGCCTGATCACCGAAAGCGGCTTCGGCACGCTCGGCATCACATTCACCGTGCTGAAGGACGATACGGTGCCTGGCACTGGCACTTCCAAGTTCTTCAAGCTGGATCAGGAAAACTGATGCCCGCCACCCGCCCGGTAGAACTTCCCGGCCGCCTCGTCACCGTCAGGGAACTGACGGTGGCCGAGGTCCGCGCCTGGCTGGTCGAGGCCGAAGCCGGGGAGCGCGTCGACCCGCTGCACGCGCTCGCCTTCGACGACTTCGGCCTGGCCGACATCGCTCGCATGTGCGACGCCACGGCCGACGAACTCGAGGCCTTCGCCCCCAGCGATCTCTCGCCACTGGTCGAGGCCTGCAGGGGGTTGAACCCGCATTTTTTCAAGGTTCGGGCCGCGCTCTCGGGTGTGGCCCGGGTGATGGCGGCGGAAGCGGCAGCGCTGGTCTCGACCGATGCGCCTGCCAGCTCGTAGAGCGCGGGCATTCCGGCGTCTGGGCTTACCCATGGCGCACCTACCTGATCGCACTGGACATCGCAGGCAAGGGCTGATGTGAGCACGCAGCAGACAAAGGTCATCATCACCGGCGACGCCTCCGGCTTCGTCCGCGCAGCGCAGCAGGCGCAGGGCGCGTCGGTGCAGCTCGGCACGGCGCTCGGCGGCCTGCAGGGTATCGCAGCCAAGGGCATCCTCGGCAACATGAGCGCCATGGGTCTTGCCGGCGTTGCTGCCGGCGTCGGCGCTTCGCTCATTGCCGTTGCCGGCAACGCCATTGCCACCGGCGACGAGCTGGACAACCTAGCCCAGCGCACCGGCATCTCCGTCGAGGAGCTGAGCAAGCTGCGCTACGCCGCGCAGATGAGCGACCTCTCCAACGAATCGCTGGCCAAGGGGCTGGCCGTGCTCTCCGTCAAGATGGTCGAGGCCGGCGACGGCAGCGGCATGGCCGGCGAGAAAATGAAGAAGCTCGGCTTCGACGTGCGCAACCTGGACGGCACGATCAAGACCTCGCGCCAGATGCTCGACGAGCTGGCCGACCGCTTCGCCACCATGCCGGACGGCCCGGAGAAAACCGCGCTGGCGGTCGAATTCTTCGGCAAGAAGATCGGCACCGACATGATCCCGCTGCTCAACAGCGGCAGCGCCGGCCTGAAGGCCATGGGCGACGAAGCCGAGCGCCTCGGCCGCGTCATGAGCACGCAGACGGCCAGGGCCGCCGCCGAGTTTAACGACAACCTCGACCGCCTCAAGGGCACGAGCGAATCCGTCGGCATCGCCCTCGCCAACAAGATGTTGCCGGTGCTGAATGAGGTCCTTGGGCGCATCGTCGACGCCCAGAAGACTGGTGCAGCCTTCACGCCGGAAAAGTTCTTCGGCGGCGACCCGGCGCAGATCCCGAAGCGCATTGCCGAGATCAACAAGAGCATCGACGAGATGCGGAAGAAACAGGCGGCTGGCGAGTGGCGCCTGTTGGGATCGTGGGAAGATGACATCAAGAAGGCCGAGAAGGAGCGCGCCTACTTCGAGGCGCAGCTCAAGCGGCAGAGCGGCGACGGTGTGCAGAGCGCCGAGGAGTTGGCGAAAAAACGGTTGTCGATCGAAAGTCAGTACCACGCGAAATACATCCAGCTGGTCGAACTGCGCGCAGTCGCCGCCGGCAAGATCAGCGCCGACATCCTGCTTGACGACACCAAGCGCACCGACGAGCAGATCAAGAACGCCGAGAAGCTGCGCGACGCCCTGCGCAGCGCCTGGCAGTCCAGCCTCGACGAAGCGAAGAAGGCCGGCGACGAAGCCGTCAAGCTGCTGCAGAAGGCCGCCGACATCCGCCAGACCGGCGCCGACAAGGCCGCCGCCAAGCGGCGGTCCGGCAAGTCGCCGGAGCAGCAGCAGGCCGAGATCGAGCGCGAGTTCGAGGCCGCCCAGCGCTCGGCGGAGATCAACGCCGCCTCTGCATCTTATGCTGCCATGTTCGGACGCACCGAGGCCGCCGCCAAATACGCCGAGCAGGCCGCCCGGGATGCCGAGCGCGCCAGCCGCTTCGCCGAGCAGATCGACGACCCGGAAACCGGCGCTCGCGCCATCGAGCGCAACGCCGAAACGCAAGCCGGGCTGGTCGAGGGCCAGGCCAGGGCAAAGCAACAGGAACAGCAGGCCGCCGAGGAGCGCGCCGCCGCGCAGGCCAAGATGATCGTCGACCTTGACAAGCAGATCACCGACCTGCAGACCCGCGCCGCCGCGATCAAGGTCGAGGCCGACATCACCGCCGCCCAGAGCGCGATCAACACCCTCAAGGCGGAGCTGGACAACCTCAAGGACAAGACCGTCACCGTCACCGTCAACCAGGTCGGCGGCAGCGCCCCGGCCGAAGGTTCCGGCGCCACCGGCAGCTTCGCCTACGGCGGCTACACCGGCCCCGGCGGCAAGTTCCAGCCGGCCGGCATCGTCCATGCCGGCGAGTTCGTGCTGCGGCAGGAAGTCGTCCGCCAGCGCGGCGCGCTCGCTTTCCTCGAACGCTTCAACCGTGTCGGCCTCGACGCCCTCAAGGGCTACGCCACCGGCGGCCTGGTGCAGCGGCTGGCCATGCCGTCGCTTCCGGCGGCGCCCGCCGGCCGTGGCGGTGCCGCCGCCGTCTTCAACTTCCCCGGCATGGGCTCGTTCCCGGTGCAGATGGCGCCCAATGTTCTGGGCGAGATGAAAGCCGCATTCGCCCGCGAAGCCCTCATGCGAGGTAGCCGCCGATGATGACCCTCAAGATCGGCGGCCTCGCCATCCCGCTGCTCGCCGCGCTCGACATCGAGCAGAGCTACGAAGCCATCGGCGGCGAGGCCGTCTTCCGCACGGTGAACGGCACCGGAATCAAGCAGAGCACCTGGAAGAAGCTGCGCGTCACCACCGGCGGCGGCGGCTGGATCCCGGCCGGGCTGGAAACGCTCGACGTCGCCCAGCCGCTCACGCTCGCCTGCATCCTCCCGCGCGCCGTGCCGGCCGACTTCGCCACCCGGCAGGCCACGCTCCCCGCCGCCCGCCGCGGCGACGCCGGCCACACGCCCTGGGGCCTTGCCCTGCTGCCCGACGGCGGCATCGCCGAAACGCAGATCAGCCTCGCCGGCAACGTCGCCACGCTCGACGCCGTCACCGGCGCCATCGCCTACCAGGCCATGTACCTCCCGCAGCTCACCGTCTGGGCCAGCCGCCCGCGCGACAGCGGCAACCGCGGCGACGCCAGCTACCGGTGGGAGCTGGTGTGCGAGGAGGTTTAGTTGTGACAGGAGAAAACAGAAATGCCTGACTGGGCCGCCGCCGGAATCAACGAATCCGTCCTTGACGGCAACACGTTCGCGGTTACGCCGAGCAATACCGCGCACGCCAAGGGGGCGTGGAGCGCAGGCTACACGAACGGCAAGCGTCGAGATGGCGCCTGGCTGGTTTTCTCGTGGTCGCAAGCCCATGCGACCGCCCGAACGCTGCTCATCGACATTTCTGTCGACGACGTGGTGATCGCAGAGAACATCGCCATCAACCCGGGCGGTTACGGCAGCGTCAATGCAGTGCGCTGCCACACGCAGCGCATTTACCTGCCGATCACGATCCCGGCAGGGGTTGTGAAACTGCGATCTCAGGCAAGCATGGCGGCGCACGGCGCGCACTACGTTGTGCTGGAACTCGGTACGGCGAGCGTCGGCGAAGCTGCCGGGCCGCATCTGACCGCGCTTGGTGTAAATGCCGGCACGACTCGCGGCACGGTCGTCACCGCCAGCAACACGGAGGGCGCCTTCGGAGCGTGGGCGCAGGTGACGGATGCCTCGCCTCGCATGCGCGCGCTGTTGCTTTGGGCCGGGCATGGAAATTCTTGGCTGACTGGGCTGGGAAACCAGTGGTTCCTGATGCAGGTCGGCATGGGTGCTGCCGGAGCGGAACAGCCGCTCGCAACGTTCCGGGACGCGGGCGGATCGTCAAGCTATACCGGGTTGATGCACCCGCAATGGGCTGGGCCGATTTTCGTCGACGTGCCAGCCGGTTCGCGTCTCGCAGTTCGTGGCGCGGCAGAAGGAAACAGCTCGGCGCAGCGAAATCGAGACGTGATTATTTACGGAGCCTGATATGAGTAGCATAGCCTCTTCCGGCGCGCAGTCCGCAATCATCGGCACGAAGCACTCGCTTTATGCGACGACCGGCGCCGGCACCTACGCCCTGATGGTCGATACCGCCAACCTGTCGCT
This sequence comes from Rhodocyclaceae bacterium, assembly GCA_024710925.1. Classification (GTDB taxonomy): domain Bacteria; phylum Pseudomonadota; class Gammaproteobacteria; order Burkholderiales; family Rhodocyclaceae; genus Proximibacter. Next base: position 7,017 of record JANJTW010000099.1, read on the forward strand.
CGGCGACACGCTTGAACTCTCTGTCGACGTGGCGTTCGCCAGCGGCGGCACGAGGCGCCAGACGTACCATGTGCCGTACTCGCATGTACAGAGTGACCCCGGAAAGATAAGCGTGCCCGTGATCGCCCCCTATGGGGCCGAATTTCACCTCAAGCAGACCGCGGGAACCGGCAGGAGCTTCGACTGGTGCGTAGTGTCTCTCTGACCCGGCCGACGACGCGCTTTTCAGCCGCCCTTTACGGCACGGGCGTGGGGGCGGCGCAACTGCCGCTCGAGGTCTTCGTTGCCCCGGCCGGTGCCGCCGCGCTGTCGGTGGCGGTGGTTGTCGCGCCGATGGGTGTTGCTGCCCTGCCGGTTGAAGTGCTCGTCGCCCCGATGGGCGTCGCCGCGCTGCCGGTGGCGGTCGAGGTTTATGGCTTGGGCGATGCCGCGCTGCCGGTCGCGGTGCTCGTCGCGCCGATGGGCGCCGCATCGCTGCCGGTAGATGTCATCGTCGCCCCGGCGGGCGTCGCCGCGCTCCCTCTCGAACTGCGCACCGGCCCCTCCGGCGCTGCCGCGCTGGCGGTCGCCGTCTCGGTCGTGCCGCCCGGCATCCTCTCCGGCGCCGAAACCGTCACCGCGCGCGCCGGCGAATCGGCCGTCTGGACGGCCATCGTCACGCTCGGCGGCGCCGACATCAGCGGCCGCGTCGTCGGCGAAATCGTCGTCGATGCCGAAGAGGGCGCCGCCCGCATCGCCGAATTCACCCTCAAGCCGGTGCCGGGCGTCGCGGTGTTCCTGCCGTCCTACGTCGGCCAGCCCGTCACCGTCGACGTCGCGGACTACCGAGGCGGCGTTGCCGCCAGTGCGATGCGCCTTTTCACCGGCAAGGTTGACCGGCCGGATCTCGATCTCGCGGCGCGGACGATCCGCCTGCGCTGCACCGACGACCTGCAGGGGCGCTGCCTGACGATGACGCCGGCGCAGGTCGCCGAACTCGTCGGCGGCCACTACAGCGCCGCCGTCTTCGATGCTGCGGCCGACGGCTGGACGCATGCGCAGGACCGCCTGAGCACCGTGCCGGCCAGCCTCGACATCTCGCCCGAGGGGGCCCTGCGCGTCACGCCCTGGGCGGCCAGCGTCCCGCCGCACCTCGTGTTCGACGAAGATCTCATCGGCGACGGATCGCTGACCGTATCGCACGCCGACGGTGCCGGCCTGATCAACTGCGTCGACATCGAATTCGACTATCGCTTCCCGCGCGTCAAGGCCGAGAACTGGCCGATCGACTACGCCTACGTGAACGAAACCAACTTCGCCGCCTACGTCGCGGACGGCAAGTGGTTCCTGCAGCGCGACGCCGTCGCCGCCGCCATCGGCGCCGCCGGCGGCGTCGTCGAATCGCTGGACTATCTGCCCATGCCGACCGAGCCCATCGAGCTGGCCGGCGGCGCCTTCTGGTCGCCCGGCCCGGCCGACGCCGACCTGTGCACCGGGTTCAGCGCCGCCGTCAGCTTCGACTACGCGCAGGAAGTCGAAGAGCGCCACCGCATCACCGTTGCCGCCGATGCCAGCATCGCCGCCGTCGGCCTGCGCCGGCAGTCCCTGCGCGGCGCCATGGAGGGCGTCTATCCCGACGTCGCCGCCGTCGAGGCAGGCATGACCCTGTACCGCAAATCGGTCAGCGGAATCCCGCCGCAGGACGTCGCCACGCCCGTCCTCGGCAAGACCGTCGCGGAAGAGGTCACGCTGTCCGCCGAGACCGACCGTGCCGCGGCAAACGCTGCCATGGAAACCCTCATCGCCATCGCCAAGACGCGCATCTGGGCCAGCCACCGCCGCAACTCCGTCGGCGGCGCCGTGCCGCTCAACCCGGCGCTCGACCTCGACAAGACCGTTGCCGTCGTCGCCAGTGGCGTCGAGGCGCGGGGCAAGGTGACGCGGGTGTCGCACCGGCTTTCTCCGGACACCGGCGCCGCGGTTTCCGAATTCGCCATCGCCCTCTGCGCCGTCGCCGGCGTCGGCATCGTGCACGACGAAACGCCCACCGTCGCGCCGGCCGGCACCGCGCCGACCCAAACCGACCTGGTCGGCAGCGCCGCCATCGCCTTCGCCAACGGTGTGGAGGACGACCACACCCTCGCCATCGAATTCCCGGCGGTCGCCGAAATCGAACGCGCCGCCGCCACGCCGGTCATCGCCAGCGCCTATGCCGCGCCGCTGGCCGAAGACCTCTTCACCGTCACCCTATAGGAGCCAGCCATGGCCATTACCCTCGGTTTCCATTCGGACAGCGGCCTCACCGATCCGCTCGCATCGCTCAATGTCACCCAGGCCGACGACGGCAGCGCGCCCGCCGTCGACCGCGTCGTCTATCTCGGCTCGACGGCCGCCGGCAAGCTCTTCCAGGCGGCCAGCGACCCCGGCGTCGACGACATCGTCGTCAGCATTGCCGACAGCGGCGCTGGCAGCGGCGTCGAGGCGGCCCACGTCAAGCTGGCGCTCAGCGCCGGCGGGCTGGACACGGCGGTCGCCGGCGACCCGCTGCCGATCGGCGCCGGCCTGCTCTCCGGCAGCGCCAGCGCCGTCGCCATCCACGTCCGCGTCGATACGCCGGCCATGGCTTCCGGCACCTACACCGACATCGGGCTCGCCACGAATACGCTCATCGAAGTCGACGCGCCGTGAGCGAAAAGAACATCACCGACCTGATCAACATGCTGGCTGCCTCCGGCGCCGGCACGGGCGGCAACATCCCGCCCAGGCGGCTGCCGAAGAAGCCGGAGGCGCCGGCCATCCCGGCGCGCAGCGGCGTCAGCGGGCCGGTGCCGCCAAAGACGCCGAAGCCGACCGGTATCGCCGGGCCGCTGGCGGAAACCGCCTACGCGGATCGCACCTGGCATCCTGAAAAAACGGTGGCCAGCAGCGATGGACTGTTCTCGCTACGCATCAAGCCGATCAAGTCGATGAAGTTCGCCGATGCCAACGGCAGCGCGGTGGAAATGACGTTCAAGTCGCCGCCATGAAATGGACGCCTGAAAGCCCGGATGCGGTCGTCGCGTTCGGCAACCCGTGGCACGGGACCATGCTCGACAGTACGCTCACTCTGCCCAACGGCGCCCTGCTCGCCGGTCAGCGCGGCAGCGGCGGCGACCATCACCTCGTCGAATTCGCCGACCTGCCGGCGCCGCCTGCGCCGACGGCCGATGAAACCGCGGCCGGGATGTCCTGGCGCGCCTATGCCATCCTGCAGGGCGCCGACCGGCGCTATTCGCCGACCTCGCCCATCGGCTTCGGGGTCGGGGTCTGGCCGTGGCGCGCGCCGGATGGCGCCGTCTGGGCGCTGCGCATCGTCTGGGCGGAGGCGGCGCACGACGCCTGGTCCGGCCTCCAGCACTTCAGCGTCGAAGCACGCCGCTTCGGCGTGATCGGCGGTGCCGAAAGCGCCTGGCAGACCGTCGCCGAGCACGAACTCGCCGTGCCGGCCGCATATGCCGGGTGGCACAAACCGGCCAACCCGTTGCGCCTGACGCACGCCGCCACCGGCGGCCAGACGCGCATCAATCTGTACTGCCGGCCCCTCGTCGGGACGCCGATCGGCGATGCCGGAACGCTCGTCGACAGCGGCGTGCAGCTGCTGGCCGTGCTCGGCGTCGAAGTCTCCGGCGGCGACGAAGATACGCCGCCGGCAGCAGCCTGCACGACAGCGCGCTACCCATCCGGCGCGAATGCCGCCGCCTATTTTTCCAGCGTTGAAACGGCCAGCCTGGGCGACAGCGGTGTGCCCGTCGCCGGCACCTGGGATGCGGGGACGGGCACCTTCGGCGCCTATTACGAAAACACGGTGGAGACGCGCAGCAAGCTGTTCGGCGTCGTCATCGACCCGGCGGGTGTCGAGGTCGACATGCTCGCCGAGCAGGCGCGGACGACACTCTACGAACTGACCTCGGCGATGCCGGAAAACCCGGCCGCCGGCGGCTGGTCGTGGCGGCGGACACAGACCGACCGCTACAGCCTGCGTGACTGGCAGTTCGGCCTGCAGTCGCGCACGGATGACCACACGCCGGTCGCCGGCGTCGCCAACGAATGGACCGTCGCCACCGCCTACGGAAACGATATGGTCGCCGCCGGCCCGTCGCAACAGGCCTCCCTGTTGTTCAAACTGTGCACCTGCCATGTCCTGGTGGCGCTTGCCTTTGTCTCGCAGACCAATCCCGCGCTCAACGTTTACAAGGGGTTCGCCGCCGCGCCAGACGGTGGCCATGTCGGCATGGACAACTTCAATGCATCGGCCGGCTACGCCGCCTGGAACCCGAAGACCGGCGCGCTGATTCCGTCCGCTGCCTATTTCTGAAATTCAGCTTTCCCCCTAAAAACTGACAGCCGCCGCCGGTACGGTGGCGGCCATGACGACCGCCGCCGAACGCCTCGCCCTCTACCTCAACGCCGAAGCGAAGATCCTGCTCGGGCAGGAAGTGCGCATGGGCGACCGCTCGCTCAAGTACGCCGACCTCGCCGAGATCCGCAAGGCCATCAACGACCTGCGCCGCGAAGTGGCCGGCGCATCGGCGCCCGCCGGCAAGACCATCGGCGGCCTGCGCTTCAAGGTCGCCGACCTGTCCGGGGGCTGAGCCATGCACCCCGTCGACAAGCTCGTCGCGTTTTTCAATCCCGCCGCCGGCCTCAAGCGCCGCGCCGCCCGTTCCGTGCTGGCCAGCTACGAAGGCGCCACGCCTTCCACGCAGCGCAAATTCCGCCGCGAGACGCAGGGCGCCAACGCCATGGTGCAGCAGGCGGCGCAGCCGCTGCGCGCGCAGGTGCGCTACCTGGAGCGAAATCACGACATCGTCCGCGGCATCCTGCGCACGATGACGAACAACATCGTCGGGCCGAAGGGCATCGGCATCGAGCCGCAGCCGCGCCGCGCCGACGGCAGCATCCACAAGGAATACGCCGCGGCATTGCTCGAAGCGCACCGCGATTGGTGCCGCCGGCCGGACGTGACGCACCGCTGGAGCTTCGCCGCCTGCCAGCGGCTGATGTGCAACGCCTGGCTGCGCGACGGCGAGAGCTTCGCGCAGATGCTCGTCGGCAAGGTGCCGCTGCTCGACCACGGCACGCGCGTGCCGCTGTCGATCGAGATGTTCGAGGCCGACATGGTGCCGATGGACTACAGCGACGGCGACCGCATCACGCAGGGCATCGAGCGCAACGCCTGGGGCAAGCCGGTAGCGACGTGGGTTTTCAAGACCAGCCCGGACAACGTCTTCCGCCTACCGACGGCGGCCGACCTCAAGCGCATCCCGTTCGACAACATGCTGCACCTGGCGGTGATCGACCGCATCGGCCAGATCCGCGGCGTCTCTGCCTTCGCCAGCATCATCAACCGGCTGGAAGACATCAAGGACTACGAAGAGTCCGAGCGCGTTGCCGCCAAGATCGCGGCGCGGCTGACTGCCTACATCAAGAAGGGAACGCCGGACCTCTACGACGCCGATGCGGCGAGCGCCGATCGCTACATCAATCTTCAGGCCGGCACGATCATTGACGATCTGGCCCTTGGCGAGGAAATCGGCCTCATCGACTCCAAGCGCCCGAACCCGAACCTGATCACCTTCCGCCAGGGCCAGCTGCGCGCAGCCGCCGCCGGTGTCGGCGCCAGCTACTCCAGCATCTCGCGCGACTACTCAGGCACCTACTCGTCGCAGCGGCAGGAGCTGGTCGAGCAGTGGGTGTGCTACGCCACGCTCGCCGATGAGTTCGTCGGGCAGTTCGTGCAGCCGATCTGGGAAATGTTCGTTCTCGCCGCCGACCTCTCCGGCGTCGTCCGCCGCCCGGCCGACGTCAAGCCAGGCACCGAGGACGATGCCGCCTACGTCGCCCAGGCTATGCCGTGGATCGACCCGCTCAAGGAAGCGCTCGGCGCCGAGGCGCTGGTCAAGTCCCGCTTCGCCAGCCAGGTCGAGATGATCCGCCGCCGCGGCGCCAACCCCTCCGACGTGCTGGAGCAGTCTGCCGCCTTCGAGGCCGAGTGCAGGCGCCTCGACCTCAGCCTGCCGACCATCGACCCGGCGCTGCTGGAAACGGCCCTTGACGACGACGAGGAAACGAAGGCGCAGGAAAGCGAAGAAGACCGCCAGGCCGCCGCCGCGCTGCGCGCCCATATCCTGGCCGCGATCAGGGACTGACTCGATGAGCAAGGAACTCGACGCCGCGCTGGCGCTGCTGGTCCAGAAGAAGGTGCTGGAAGCCGCGAAGAAGCCCGGCCCGCCGGGCGAGCCCGGCGCCTCCGCCTACGCCATGTGGCTGGCGGATGGCCACGAAGGCAGCGAGGCGGATTTCCTCGCCTCGCTGATCGGCCCGCAAGGCGAGCCCGGCGCCGCCGGCCGCGATGGAATCGACGGCCGCCCGGGTGCCGACGGCAAGGACGGCAAGCCCGGCTCGCGTGGCGCTGCCGGTGAAAAAGGCGAGCGCGGCGAAAAGGGCGAGCGCGGCAAGGACGGAAAGGACGGCCGCCCGGGCAAGGACGGAAAAGACGGCCAGGATGGAAAGCCATGGGACGGCTGGAAAGGACCGTGGCAGCGCGGCAACTACGACAAGAACGACGTCGTCGAGTACAACGGCTCCAGTTACATCGCCACCGCGCCGACCAGCGCCATGCCGCCGGCCCGCCCGTGGGATCTGCTCGCCGCGCGTGGGCGCGACGGGCTGAACGGTGCAGACGGCGAAGGTGGTAGCGGCACCGGCGCCTCGACCATCTCCGACGTGGAAGGGCTGCTGGAAGCGCTCGATGCGCGCGTGCAGGAAACCGACCCGCGCCTCTCCGATGCCCGCCCGGCGGCCGATGTGAGCGCCTGGGCGAAGGCGCCGACCAAGCCGGCATATACAGCCGCCGAAGTCGGCGCAGCCGCGGCAGGGCATGACCATGATGCCGCCTACGACGCGCTCGGCGCCGCTGCCGCAGCGCAGGCGGCCGCTGCCGATGATGCGACGACCAAGGCCAACGCTGCACAAGTGGCCGCCGTCGACACCCTGCGCGCCGGCGTCGACAGTGACGGCGACACCCTTGCCAAGCTGCGCAGCCTGATCGCCGGGATTGAGACGCTGCTGACCAGCGACAACATCGACCTCGATACCTTGCAGGAGGTCGTCGATTTCGTTGAGCTGCACCAGTCGGACCTTGATGCGCTAGGCGCAAGCAAGGTCAGTGTCGCCGACATCATCAATGTCCTGACCGATGCCTCGCCCGACAAGCCGCTGTCTGCCGCGCAGGGCAAGGTGCTCAAGGATGCGCTCGACGCGCTGACGACCGTCGTCAGCGGCAAGGAGGCGACCATAGCCGCCGGCACGACGGCGCAATACTGGCGTGGCGACAAGGCATGGCGTGATTTCGCTGGCGACGTGCGCGACACGGTGCTGACCGGTCTATCGCTGGCCTCGTCTGCTGTCATTGCTGCAACGGATACCGTGCTCGGCGCGCTCGGCAAGTTGCAAGCGCAGATCACGGCGCACGTCGGCAACACCAGCAACCCGCACGATGTTACAAAGGCGCAGGTCGGACTCGGCAGCTGTGATGACACGAGCGACGCTGACAAGCCGATCAGCACGGCGCAGCAGGCCGCGTTCGACGCGAAGTTCGACAAGACCGGCGGGACGATCAGCGGCAACGTCGGCGTAGGGATTACGCCGAGCGTTTGGAGTCAAGGCCGTGCTATCGAGATTGGGACTGCGCAAGGCAATGCGATTTGGGGGTTGGGTGCAGACGATATTCGTCTAATGTCGAATGCTTACTATGACGGTGGATATAAGTACGCGAACACAAATCAGTCGTGTATGTTTTCTATGGCTGATAGTGCATTTAATTGGTTCGCTGCACCCTCCGGCACCGCAGGCAGCACGATTACTTTTACCCAAGTCCTTGCAGTAGAGAAAGACAAATCACTTGCCCTTCAAGGAGCCACTTCACAGACCGGCGCAGGTATCAGCTTCCCAGCCACGCAAGTAGCTTCTACTGACGCGAACACGCTGGATGACTACAGGGAAGCTAGCTATACCGCGACCGCTACGGGTATGACCACATCTCCGACAGGGACGGTGACGTTTGTTCGTGTCGGCAACAAAGTCACGATGGACTTGCCGAATATCGCTGGAACCTCCAATGCAACGACGCTCACCCTGACGGGCGGACCGACGACGATGCGGCCTTCCTCACAGCGGCTGTGCCCGTGCCGTGTGCAGGATAACGGCGTCTATTACATGGGCGTCGCAGCGGTTGGCACCGATGGAGTTATCACGCTTTACAAGGATGCCGGCCTCGGAGCTTTTACGAATTCCGGTACTAAGTCGGCAGCCGCCTGCAGCTTCTCCTACACCCTTTAAAGGACTTGGCATGGCCCTCGAAGAAATCAAAACCCTCAAGGAAGTCACACACCTGCCAGCGGAGGGCAATGTGCAGGTTGGCTGGCAGATCGACATCGTGCGTGACGGGGAAACCATCTCGTCAGTCGTGCACTACGAGCTGTTTTCGGCCGCGCAGAAAGATGACTTCATCGCCAAAGTCGAAGGGGCAGAAGTGTATCTCGCCGCGCTCGGGTGGCAGGAATGACCTACCTACTTCTGCTCGCCGTGCTGCATCTCGCTGACGGCTACACAACGCACATGATTCTCAAGTCGGGCGGCCGCGAACTTAACCCGCTTCTCGCGCGCCTATTCGCGCGGATAGACCATCGGCTTGTGTTGGCCGCAAAGGGCGGGGCCGTCGTCATGATCGCCTACGCTCTTGGCTCGCCGGCGCCGGAAGTGCTGTGCGCTCTATCCGCAGTGGTCGTCGCGTGGAATCTCTACGTTATCAAGTTGCGGCGGGCGACGGCGGAGGCGCTGGATTTACTGAAAATGGAGGCGTGATGCCCGAACCGACATCATCCACTGCCGCAGTCACCCTCGCCGCCGGGCTGGCGGTGGTGGAGGCGGCGACCGGGATCAGCCCGCCGCTCGCTGCCTGGGGCGCCCTCGGCGGCTTCTGGGCGTTTCGCTACCTGCCGCCGATGACGGTGGCGGAGCGCTGCATCTCGCTGGTGCTCGCGGCGCTGATCGCCGCCATCGGCTCGTTGCCGCTCGCCGCCGTCGGCGTCGCCGCGGCGCGTCACTTCCTCGCCTGGTGGCCTGCGCTGGTCGATTCGGCGCTGGTCGCCAAGCCGATCGCGGCCACGCTCGGGCTGCTCTGCCATCGGGTGATCGGCCGCAAGCTGATCGAGGTGGCCGAGCGCGCCTCGGACGGAGTGGGCAAATGAGCGCGCCGCATCTTGCCGACCTGGCCGCGCAGACCGTGGCGCTGACCGCCTGCGGCGTCATCTTCTGGCGTACGGAGCCGGTGCTCAACCGCATGAGCCGCTGCACCTTCCGGCTCGTCTGGCTGGCCTTCTTCCTGCTCGTGGCCGGCTCCTTCGGTGGCATCTGCTGGATTCTCACCGGCTACGTGCCGGCCTGGCCGACGGTGGTGCTGATCGCCGGCGTGGCGCTGCTGCTGCTGTGCGAGCGGCGCGTGCGGGTGTTCGCGCGCGGGGCGCGGATGGCGGGCGGGGAGGGGGTGAAATGATGCTCTCGCCCCATTTCTCTCTCGCCGAGATGATCCGCAGCGACACGGCGACGAGCCTCGGCATCGCCAACGTGCCGGGCGATGCCGAGATCGCCAACCTGCAGCGGCTGTGCATCGAGGTGCTGGAGCCGGTCCGCGCCGCCGCCGGGCAGCCAGTGCGCGTGACCAGCGGCCTGCGCGTGCCGGCGCTCAACCGCGCCGTCGGCGGCAGCGCGCGCAGCGACCACATCGACGGCCGCGCCGCCGACATCGTCATCGACGTCATCCCGCCGCGCGAGCTGGCGCACCTGATTCGCGCCCTCGGCCTGCCGTACAGGCAGCTGATCTGCGAGTTCGGCGCCTGGGTGCATGTGAGCATCCCGCCGGCCGGCGAGCCGCCGCTGCGCGAGGTGCTGACGGCGACGCGGATCGCCGGGCGGACGCAGTATCTGCAGGGGATTGCGTGATGATCCCCGCCGCCCTCAAGCCCTATGCCTACGGCGCCGCCGTGGCGGCCTGGATCGGCAGTCTCGTCGCCGTCGGCTGGTGGCAGCGGACCGACGGCGCGACGGCGGAGCGCGATGCCTGGCTGACGCGCGAAAACGCCGCGCTGGTTCGCGCCGCCGAGGAAATCGACCGCCTGCACGCCGCCGCGCGCCGGGCCGAACGGGCGACCGGCGAGGCCATCGCCGCCATCTCTGCCAACTACCAGCAGGAGCTACGACATGCCGAGGATCAACGCAACCGCGACCGCGCTGCTGTGCGCGCTGGCACTCTCCGCCTGCGCGACCCCGCTGCCCCCGCCCTGCGAGCCTGTGTCGGTGCCGCCGCCGAGCCTGCCGCCGGCGCCGGCGAACGTGATGGTCGAGCGCCTGGCGAACTTTCGGACGCGGCTGCTGAATTTCTTCTCGACCTCGCCCTCGACGCCGACGACACCGCCCGCCAGCTCGCCGCCTGCCAGCGAGTGATCGCCGAGGATCGGCGGATGGGGCTGCGCTGATGGGCGGCGCCTACAATCTGCGGCACCTGGGGATGATTGCGACCAGCCCGAGCTGGCGGCGCTTCGTCTGGCGGAGCCGGCGGCCGTGGGCAAGGTGATCTGGCTTGCCGAGGTACGCGCCCGCCGGGCAGTGCGGCGGCGGTGTCTGTGGTGCGCCTGGTGGTGTCCGGCGGGTTGGTGGGGGTTGTGCCGGTAGCGGCTTGCACAATCGCGCGCTGTGCGGCGATCGGCGTGCCAGGAATGGTGCGTCAGGCGGCCGGATGTTCGCTAGCCCAGGCCGCGCGCAGCGCTTCCGAGTCCGCGCGACCAGCGAGCCATGCCGAATAGGCCGGGCCGTCGAACGCCACCAGGCGCACGGCCGGCACCGCGGCGGCGAGTGCCGCGACAACCGACTGCTGCGGCCGGAACAGCACCGGTTCGCGGCTGGGCAGGCTGATCCAGCCGTCCATCGTCTCGTACCAGACCAGGTCGACGCGCTGCGGTGCGCCGCGCTTCGCGGCCTTTTCCCGGATCGCTGCCAGCGCGCCAGCCAGCGCTGTCTCGCGCCACACTGCCAGTGCGGCGATGTTGTGCGCCACGTTGGCCGGAATGGTGCGGTCGCCGTCTTCCCACTGTCGCCACGCGCGGTCGGAAACGCCGTGCGGCCGTTCCGGCGACGCGGCAACGACCAGCGCGGCTTCCTGCCGGGTGTAAAAAAGCAGGCGCCGCAGCGCCTGCAGGGTGGTCGGGGTCATGCAATTCCTTTCGCGATGCGCCAGCTTTTGCCGAGGCTGCCGCCGACGATCGCGAGCAGTTCGCGCCGCGCGGCACGCAGGCCGCCGGCATCTGCCTGCGCGATCAGGCGCACAGCGCGGACGTGGCCGGCCGGCGCCTTGACGCAGGGCACGCCGTCCTTCTTGAGCATTCTGGCGCGGGTAGCGATCAAGGCGAGGGCCGGGCGGCCCTCCTTTCCGTTTTCGGTGAAAGTCATGATCCGCTCTCCGAATCAGGCTGCGAGCGCCGTCTGGAGCTTCGCCATGTAGTAGTTGCGGTTGTCGGCGACCGGGCAGAAGCGGCCGTCGGCGGCGTCGAGGATCTGCATGGCGACGGCGTTGTCGGCCATCCACTGCGCGCCGCGGGCGCGCACCTGGGCGATGATTTTTTCGGCGAAGGCGCGCGCCTTGTCGCTGGCGGCGGTGCTGATGAGCAACGCCGCGAGGGAGTTGAAGTTCTTCTCGGCGGCTTCGGCGGTGATGGTGATCTTGGTCATTTTCTCTCTCCTAGAGCGGGGGCTGCACCGTTGCTGCCCTCCATGTGATGTATATTAGTTCCGAATTCGGAACGCGTCAAGCATTTTCGGAAATTTATTTTTGTGCTCCATTTTTGCCCCACGCCGGCTGCTGCGCTATGCGGGAAGGTTCGGTTCGATTCCGGGCGGGGGCACCAG
>JANJTW010000127.1 GCA_024710925.1 Rhodocyclaceae bacterium
ATCATCGGCGCGCCGATTCCCGACGGCGGCTTCGTCACCATCTACATGGACATCACCGAGCGCAAGCGCGCCGAGGAGCAGATCCGCAACATGGCGCTGCAGGACGCGCTGACCCGGCTGCCGAACCGCCTCGCGCTGAACGAGCAGATCGAGCAGGCGCTGCTGCGCGCCGCTGCCGGCCCGAGCGAATCGTTCGCGCTGCTCTTCCTCGACCTCGACGGCTTCAAGGGGGTGAACGACTCGCTCGGCCACGACGCCGGCGACCAGTTGCTGCTCCAGGTCGCCGCCCGGCTGCGCGAAACGGTGCGGGAAACCGACACGGTGGCGCGGCTCGGCGGCGACGAATTCATCGTCCTGCTGCGCGATGTGGACGGCGGCGCGGCGATCAAGCGCATCGCCGCGGCGATCATCGCGCGCCTTGCCGAGCCTTTCATTCTCGGTGCGCTGACGGCGCGCATCGGCACCTCGGTCGGCATCGCCATGCACCCCGTCCACGGCGCCAACCGCGAGGCGCTGCTGAAAGCCGCCGACGAGGCGATGTACCGGGCCAAGGCGGCCGGCCGCGGCACCTGGCGGATGGCCGGCGGCGACTGAAGGCGGCGCCAGCCGGCGGCTTCCGCGGCGCCCCCCGACGGCTGCGGGAACGGCGGCTCAGAATTCGAGCGGATCGACCTCGAGGTGCCAGCGCAGGCGCGACGGCGCCTTGATGCCGGCGACCGCTTCCCGCCACTCGCCAAGAAAGCCCTGCAGCGCCGGCCGCGACGGCGATTCGACGAGCAGCTGGCCGCGTTCGAGGCTGGCCAGCCGCGCCAGCCGCATCGGCACCGGGTCGTACAGCGTCACCGCCGGATGCGCCTCGGCGCCGGGCCAGGCGCGGGCGGTGGCGAGGAAGGCGATGGCGTCGGCCATCTGCGGCGCCTCGGCGCGCAGCATCGCCTGGAAGCCGTAGGGCGGAAAGCCGGCGACCTTGCGCTCGGCCAGCTGCGACGCGGCGAAGGCCGGGTAGTCGTGGTTCACCACCGCCGCGTAGAGCGGATGGTCCGGGTACTGCGTCTGGATCAGCACCTCGCCCGGTAGCTCGGCGCGGCCGGCGCGGCCGGCGACCTGCATCAGCTGCGCGAACAGCCGCTCCGGCGCCCGGCAATCGGCGGCGAAGAGTGCGGCGTCGGCGCCGACGACGCCGACCAGCGTCAGCTTCGGGAAGTCGTGGCCCTTGGCCAGCATCTGCGTGCCGACCAGGATGTCGGCCTCACCGGCGTGGATCTTCTCGACCAGCGCCTCCCACTGCTTGCGGCTCCTCGCCGCGTCGCGGTCGGCGCGCAGGATGCGCGCGTTCGGGAAGCGCTCGCCGAGGAATTCCTCCAGCCGCTGCGTGCCGCGGCCGAACGGGTGGATGTCCTGGTTGCCGCAGGTCGGACAGCCCTTCGGGATGCGCGTCTCGAAGCCGCAATGGTGGCAGCGCAGCCGGCGATCCTTGAGGTGTAGCACGAGGTTGGCGGCGCAGCGCTTGCACTGCGAGATCCAGCCGCAGGCGGTGCAGGCGAGCACCGGCGCATAGCCGCGGCGGTTGAGGAAGACCAGGCTCTGCTCGCCGCGCACGAGGCGCTTCTCGATGGCTTCGAGGAGGATGCCGGAGAGGCCTTCCTCGGCCTTCTCCTTCCGCAGGTCGACGCGCTGCACGGCGGGCAGCCGCGCGCGCTCGACGGCGCGCTCCTTCAGCGTCAGCAGCGCGTAGCGGCCGCGCATCTCCGGCGCCGTGGCGTTGGCCCAGCTCTCCAGCGATGGCGTCGCCGAGCCGAGGACGATAGTCACTTTGCTGTCGCGGGCGCGGAAGACGGCGACATCGCGCGCCGAGTAGCGCATCCCGTCCTGCTGCTTGAACGACGGGTCGTGCTCCTCGTCGACGATGATCAACGCCAGCTCGGGCAGCGGCGCGAACACCGCCAGGCGCGTGCCGAGGACGATGCGCGCGCGGCCGGAGTGCGCCGCCTGCCAGTTCCTCAGCCGCGCCGCCTCGCTCAGCTCGCTGTGCAGGCTGACCAGCCCGGCGGCGGGGAAGCGGGCGGCGACGCGCGCCTCCAGCTGCGGCGTCAGGTTGATCTCCGGCACCAGCAGCAGCGCCTGCCCGCCCTTGTCGAGCGCGTCGGCGATCAGCCGCAGGTAGACCTCGGTCTTGCCGCTGCCGGTGACGCCGAACAGCAGGAAGGGCTGGAAGCCGGCGCCGGCGGCGCGCACCGCGGCCAGCGCTGCCGCCTGCTCGGCGGTCAGTTCGGGCGCCGGGGCGGGCGACGGCAGGGTCTTCGCCGGCTTCGGCGGGCGCGCCTTCGGCGGGTCGAGCCGCTTCAGCCCGGCCGGCAGCGTGGACAGCATGACCTCGCCGAGCGGCGCCTGGTAGTAGGCGGAACAGAATTCGCAGAGGCGGAACCAGTCGGCCGGCAGGCGCGGCTCGCGCAGGATCTCGTCGACCGGCTTCAACTGCGCCGGCGCGAATTCGCTGGCGGCCGGCAGCTCGACGATGACGCCGGTGACCGAGCGGCGGCCGAAGGGGACGCGCACGCGGCAACCGATGTCGGCTGCCGTCGCGCCGGGGGCGAGGTAGTCGAAGCAGCGGTGGAGGGGAACGTCGAGGGCGACGCGGACGATGATCACGGCGGGAAGAATCCGGCGGGCTTCCTGGGCGACGAGGGGCGGACGACTTTCGCGGCAACGCGAGTGCGGGCGGCCTGGACTTAGGCCGCGTTGTTCGTCCGGCTTCTTGAAATCATGCGCAACTCCTTGCCTCGGAAAGCATTTTTCTGTTGTTCACAATTTCTGTGGATAACTCTGTGGATTACGCCGGACAGGCCCGGCTAAATGCCCTTTCCACAAGGGATTTTGTCACTTTGCCGTAAAAAAAGGCAAACCAAAAACTCTTTTAAATCAGCGCGTTATTAAAACGCACTGATTTTCCTGGGATTTTTCCCGCCGCCGGTCGGCGGCGGGAAATTCTGTGCATAAGTCAACCGGATTTTGCCCTTCCCGCCCCGGAATTTTGAGGCCGGGTTGAGCTTATTTGCGCAGTTCGCGGCTGTAGGCGTGAACGGTATCGACCAGCGTCGTCACGTGATCGGGCGGCGTGAATTGCGAGATGCCGTGGCCGAGGTTGAAGACGTGGCCGGTGTTGCCCCGGCCGTAGCTGTCGAGCACCTTCTTCGCCTCGACGGCGATCTTCTCCGGCGACGCGAAGAGCACGTTCGGGTCGAGGTTGCCCTGCAGCGCGACCTTGTCGCCGACGCGGCGGCGGGCCTCGCCGATGTCGATCGTCCAGTCGAGGCCGACGCCGGTGCAGCCGGTATCGGCGATCGATTCGAGCCACAGGCCGCCGCCCTTGGTGAACACGATCGACGGAATCTTCTCGCCGTCCTTCTCCTTCTTCAGGCCGGCGACGATCTTCCGCATGTAGGCCAGCGAGAATTCCTGGTAGGCCGCCGCCGACAGCGCGCCGCCCCACGAATCGAAGATCATCACCGCCTGCGCGCCGGAGTCGATCTGCGCGTTCAGGTAGGCGACGACGGCATCGGCCGTCACCGACAGGATGTGGTGCATCAGGTCCGGACGGTCGTACAGCATCGTCTTGACCTTGCGGTAGTCGTCCGACGAACCGCCCTCGACCATGTAGCAGGCGAGCGTCCACGGGCTGCCGGAGAAGCCGATCAGCGGCACCGAGTTGTCGAGCGCGCGGCGGATCTCGGAAACGCCGTCCATGACGTAGCGCAGGTGGTCGAAGGGGTCCGGCGCGGCGAGGTCGCGGATCGCCCATTCCTCGGTCAGCGGGCGCTCGAATTTCGGCCCTTCACCCTCGGCGAAGTAGAGGCCCAGCCCCATCGCGTCGGGCACGGTGAGGATGTCGGAGAAGAGGATGGCGGCATCGAGGTCGTAGCGCGCCAGCGGCTGCAGCGTCACCTCGCAGGCCATCGCCGGGCTCTTGCACAGTTGCAGGAAGCTGCCGGCGCGTTTGCGCGTCTCGCAGTACTCCGGCAGGTAGCGGCCGGCCTGACGCATCAGCCACACCGGCGTGTGGTCGGTCGGCTCCTTCAACAGGGCACGGAGGAAGTTGTCGTTGCGGGGTCGGGTCATGATGGCAGCGCCGGAGAATTGCGGAAAGGCGGAATTATCCGCCTTTTCGCGGCGCGCCGCCACGCCGCTACTTGCGCCAGAAGGCGGGCATGAGGACGACGAGGAAGGTGAAGATTTCCAGCCGGCCGAGGATCATCGCGAAGGTGCACACCCAGGTCTGGAAATCGCTGAGGACGCTGTAGTTCGACGCCGGGCCGACGGCGTCGAGGCCGGGGCCGGTGTTGTTGAGGCAGGCGACGACGGCGGAGAAGGCGGTGACGATCGGCAGTCCGCTGGCCGAGAGGAGCAGCGTCATGCTGACGATGGTCACCATGTAGATGAAGGAGAAGCCGAGCACGGCATGCAGCACGCTGTCGGGAACGATGCGCTGGCCGAGGCGGACCGGGCGGACGACGGCCGGATGCATGGCGCGCAGCAATTCGCGGAAGAGCTGCTTGTAGAGGATCACCGCGCGCATCATCTTGATGCCGCCGCCGGTCGAGCCGGAGCAGGCGATGAAGCTGCCGAGGAAGAGCACCCAGAGCTGGGCGAACATCGGCCACATCGTGTAGTCGGTCGTGGCGAAGCCGAGCGAGGTGGCGAGCGAGATGCTGTGAAAGGCGACGTAGCGCAGCCCGGTGGCGAAATCCGGATAGACGTCGAAGGCCATCAGGTAGACGGTGAGGCCGAGGATGCTGGCGGCGAGCGCACCGAAGTAGTAGGGGATCTCGGCGTCGGCGCGATAGGGGCGCAGGCTGCGGCTGCGCAGCGCCAGGAAGTGCGTGGCGAAGTTGATCGCCGAGAGCAGCGCGAAGCCCATCGCCACCAGCTCGATCGGCAGGCTCTGGTAGTGGCCGAGGCTGGCGTCGCGGCTGGAAAAACCGCCGAGGCCCATGATGCTGAAGGCGTGCATCACGGCATCCCAGGGGTCCATGCCGAAGTAGTGGAGGAGCAGGCCGCAGAGGACGGTGAGCAAGACATAGACGCCCCACAGCCCCTTCGCCGTCTCGGCGATGCGCGGCGTCAGCGCCGCCTCCTTCATCGGCCCCGGCGTCTCCGCCTTGAACAGCTGGCGACCGCCGATGCCGAGCAGCGGCAGGATGGCAACGGCGAGGACGATGACGCCCATGCCGCCGAGCCAGTGCAGCTGCATGCGCCAGAAGTTGATCGACAGCGGCAGGTGGTCGAGGCCGGCGAGGACGGTGGCGCCGGTCGCGGTCAGCCCGGACGTGGCCTCGAAATAGGCGTCGGCGAAGGAGAGCGCGTCGATGTGGAAATAGAGCGGCAGCGCCGCGTAGAGCGGCAGCACGGCCCAGGTCAGCGCGACCAGCAGGAAGCCGTCGCGCACCGTCAGGTCGCGCCGTCGCCGGCGCGTCGCCAGCCAGAGCAGGAGGGCGCTGCCGAGGGCGACGATGATCGCCTCGTCGTAGGCCGATTCGGCGCCGTCGCGGTAATGCCAGGCGATGGCCAGCGGCACGAACATCGTCAGCGCGAAGATGCCGAGGATGATCGCCAGCGCGTTGAGGACCTGGGCGTGACGCATGCGCTTCCGCTCAGAAGAAGTGGAAGCCGACGGCGAAGAGCTTTTCCACCTTCTTCACCACTTTCTTGTTCAGGCAGAAGACGATGACGTGGTCGCCGCTCTCGATGACCACGTCCTTGTGCGCGATGACGACGCGACCGCGGCGGCGGCCGAAGGTGTGCGCGTCGATGAGCACGTCCTGGTAGGTGTCGAGGTCGCGCACGATGGCGGCGATGACCGCGCCCTGGATCACCGGCAGGTCGGCGATGCGGCGGCCGACGACGCGCGAGCTCTTGGCGTCGCCATGCACGACCATCTCCAGCGCTTCGGCGGCGCCGCGGCGCAGGCTGTGCACCTGGGCGACGTCGCCGCGGCGGACGTGCGCCAGCAGCGAGCCGATCGACACCTGCGCCGGCGAGATGGCGATGTCGATCGGGCCGCCCTGCACCAGGTCGGCGTAGGCGCGGCGGTTGATCAGCGCCACCACGCGCTTGGCGCCGAGGCGCTTGGCCAGCGACGCGGCCATGATGTTGTCTTCGTCGTCGTTGGTCAGCGCGAGGAACAGGTCCATCTCCTCGATGCCTTCCTTTTCGAGCAGGTCCTCGTCGGTGGCGTCGCCGGACAGGACCAGCGCCGACTTCAACTCGCCGGCGATGAACTCGGCGCGCGCGCGCAGTCCCTCGACGACCTTCACCGCGCAGTTGGCTTCGAGCACCTGAGCGACGCGCAGGCCGATGTTGCCGCCGCCGGCGATCATCACCCGGTGCACCGGCCGCATCATCCGCCGCAGCTCGCGCATGACCATGCGGATGTGCTCCTCGGCGGCGAGCAGGAAGACCTCGTCGCCTTCCTCGATCACCGTGTCGCCGCTCGGCGTGATCGCCCGGTCGCGGCGGTAGATGGCGGCAATGCGCGCATCGATTTCCGGCGGCAGGTGCAGGCGCATGTCGCGGATCGGCTTGCCGACGAGCAGGCCGCCGGAATAGGCGCGGACGGCGACCAGCGCCAGCCGGTTCTCGCCGAAGCCGAGCACCTGCAGCGCCGACGGGAAATCGACGAGGCGCGTGATGTAGTCGGTGATCACCTGTTCCGGGCAGAGCGCGTAATCGACGGCAAAGTTGGCGGTCGACAGCAATTCCTCGTTTTCCAGGATGTCGCGCGTGCGCAGGCGGGCGATGCGCGTCGGCACGTTGAACAGGCAGTGCGCCAGCTTGCAGGCGACGAGGTTGGTCTGGTCGCTCTGCGTCACGGCAATCAGCATGTCGGCGTCGTCGAGGCCGGCGGCGCGCAGCGCCGACGGATGGGCGGCGTTGCCGGTCACCGTGCGCAGGTCGAGGCGGTCCTGCAGCTGCGCCAGCCGCGTCGCGTCGGTGTCGACGATGGTGATGTCGTTTTCCTCCGACACCAGGCTTTCGGCAACGCTGGCGCCGACCTGGCCGGCACCGAGAATGACGATCTTCATTGCGCTTCCCCCGTGGCCGCGGACGGCTATTCCTCGCCGCGGCGGCCGATCTGGATGCCGAGCTGCTTCAGCTTGCGATAGAGATGCGTGCGCTCGAGTCCGGCTTTCTCGGCGACGCGCGTCATGTTGCCACCTTCCAGCCGTAGCTGGTGCTCGAAGTAGAGACGTTCGAAGGCGTCGCGCGCCTCGCGCAGCGGCTGCTCGAAGAAGGGCAGCAGCGACGGCGCGTCGCCGTTCTCGCGCAGCTCGGTCTGCAGGATGCGGGCGACGTCGTCGGCGACGATCTCTTCTTCCAGCGCGGTCAGCGCGAGGTTCTTCACGGTCGCCTGCAGCTCCGGCCAGTCGCCCGGCCAGCGGTGCAGGCGCAGCGCGTTGAGCGCACCGACGGCGAAGCGGCGCGGCGGCACCTCGCCGCGCTCGGCCAGCTGGGTGAGCAGCAGCGCGGCGATCTCCGGGATCTCGTCGACGTGCGCCGAGAGCTGCGGCAGCGCCAGCCAGACCTCGGTGACGCGCGCCAGCAGGGCCGGGTCCCAGCCGCTCTCGGCGAGCGCCGGCACCGGCTTCGTGGTGCCGCAAACCAGCATGACATTGTTCTTTTCGAGGCGGTCGAGCGCAAAGGCCAGGTTCATCTGCTGCAGCTTGCCCAGCGCCGCCAGGTCAGCGGCGAAGAGGATGCCGCCGGCGGCCTTCTGCAGCATCTCCTGGGTCAGCGGCCCGCCGGCCGCCGCCAGGTCGAGCCACGGCGCGTGCGGCGGCAGCAGCGACCGCGCGCACAGTTCGGCGATGACGCTGGAGGCGGACTTCAGCAGCAGCACCGGCGTCTTCGCCGCCGCCTGCTCAAGGCGCTTCTTCAGGTCCTTGATCAGCGGCGAGCGGGCGAAAGCGTCGAGCGTCAGCGGCGTCTTCGCCGGCGCCACCTCGTGCTTGAGGGCCTTCTTGACGGTGCCGAGCAGCTTCTGCAGCGCGATCGGCTTCTCCAGGAAGTCGGTGGCACCGATGCGCGTCGCCTCGACCGCGGTGTCGATCGTGCCGTGCCCGGACATCATCACCACCGGCATCGTCAACAGGCCGCCGGCCGACCATTCCTTCAACAGCGAGATGCCATCGGTATCGGGCATCCAGATGTCGAGCAGGACGAGGTCCGGCCGCTTCTCGCCGCGCACCCGGCGCGCCTCGGTGGCGTTCTCGGCCAGCCAGACGGAATGCCCCTCGTCGGCGAGGATTTCCGAAAGCAGTTCGCGGATGCCGATTTCGTCGTCAACGACCAGAATCTGTGCCATTTCCCTGTTGCTCCTCTGCAACCAGCGGCAGGCGGATGACGACCTGCGCCCCCGTCGGCTGCCGGTTGGTGATGTCGATGCTGCCGTGATGCTCGTCAACAATCTTCTTGACGATCGCCAGGCCCAGCCCGGTGCCCTTGGCCTTCGTCGTGACGTAGGGTTCGAAGACGCGCGCCACGATCTCCGCCGGGAAACCGGGGCCGGCGTCGGCGACGGCGAGTTCGGCGTAACGCCCGGCGCGGCGCGTCGAGATAGCGATCATCGCCGCCGCTCGCCCCTCCTGCGCGTCCTCGGCATTGCGCAGCAGGTTGTGGATGATCTGCCGCACCTGCGTCGCATCGCCGAGCACCGGCGGCAGGTCACCGGCGAGCGCCACCTCGACCCGGGCATGCGAGGTCTCGTAGAGGCCGAGCACCTCGCCGACGAGCGCGTTGAGGTCGAGCGGCGCCAGTTCCGGCGCCGGCAGGCGCGCGTAGTCGCGGAAGTCGTCGACCATGCGCTTCATCGCCTGCACCTGGTTGATGATCGTCTGCGTGCCGCGCTGCAGGAACTCGGCGTCGCCGTTGGCCAGGCGGTCGGCGAGCTTCATCTGCAGGCGTTCGGCGGAGAGCTGGATCGGCGTCAGCGGATTCTTGATCTCGTGCGCCAGGCGGCGCGCCACCTCGCCCCACGCCGCGCTGCGCTGCGCCGCGATCAGCCGGGTGACGTCGTCGAAAACGACGACGTGGCCGCCGCCGCTCGCCTCCGGCAGCTTCGAGCCGCGCAGCAGCAGCACCTGCGGCATGCCGTTCGGCCGCTCCAGTTCGAGCTGGGCGTGCCACTCGTCGCCGGCGCGGCCGGCAAAACCGCCGCGGATCGCCTCGCCGAGCACGCGCTGGCGCGGCCAGGCTTCGATCGGCTGGCCGAGCAGGCCGTCGAAATCGTCGGCGAGGATCGCCAGTGCGCCGGCATTCATGTTGTTCAGGCGAAAGCCGCGGTCGAAGACAAGGACGCCGGCCGACAGGTTGGCGAGGATCGATTCGAGGTAGGCATGGCCGGCCTCGACCTCGGCACGGTGGCGCTCGGCTTCGCGCCGCGCATCGTCGAGCTGGCGCGTCATCTGGCTGAACGACTGGGTGAGCACGCCCAGCTCGTCGCGGCTGTAGATCGCCTGGCGCGGCGTGTAGTCGCCGGCGGCTACGGCCTGCGTGCCTTCGGCGAGGATGGACAGCGGCGCCGACAGCCGCCGGGCGACGACGAAGGCCAGCGCGAAGGCGGCGAACAGCGCCAGCAGCACGGTCAGCGTCAGCGTCAGCGCGTAGATCTGCGTCAGCCCCTGCCGTCCCAGCGACAACTCCTGATAGTCGCGGTACACCTCCTGCACCGCCTCGGCGTTCTGCGCGACGCCGGCCGGCACCGCATGCGTCAGCTGCAACAGGCGCGGCTCGGCACCGAGGCTGCGCGACACCACCGGCACCAGCACGCGCAGGTAAAGATGCTCGGCCTCGCCTTCGACGGCGCCGACGCCGCGGCCGGCGCGTGCCTGCTGCAGCTGCGTCGGCGACGGCAGCGGCGGCTGCAGCACGCCGAGGCCGCTGGTCGCGCTGCCGAGCAGCTGGCCGGAGAGCGAAAAGAGCGCCGCCGTTTCCGAGCCGGCCTGTTCGCGCTGGCGGTTGAGCAGGGCGCGGTGCTGCGCTTCGGGCAGGTCGGCCAGTTCGAGCGCCGCTCCCTGCGCCTTGTCCATCAGTTCGGCGAGCTGCGCGTCGAGCGCGCTGCGGCCGAGGTTGAGGCCGGATTCGAGCGCCTTCTCGACGCGCACGTCGAACCAGCTCTCGATGCTCTTCGTCAGGAACTGCACCGAGACGCCGTAGATCAGCGCCCCCGGCAGCACCGCCATCAGCCCGAAGAAGAGCATCAGGCGCAGCTTCAGGCGCGAGCCGAAAACCTTCTGCCGGTGCTCGCGCCAGAGCTGGCGCAGCTGCCAGCCGACGAGCGAGGCGAGCGCCAGCGCGACGACGACGTTGAGGCCGATCAGCCACGGGTAGTGGCGGGCGAACAGCGCCGTGTTGGCGCTCGCCGTCGCCAGCAGGAAGAGCAGGATGGCGCCGAAGGCGGCGGCGACGACCAGCAGGACCTTCATTTCGCCTCCTCGCCGCCGCTCGCCGCCGCCGGCGCCGGACGCGGGACGACGAAGCTCCAGCGCTTCCAGTCGGCGGCGAGCAGCCAGTCCTTGTTCGCCAGCGCCTCGACCTGGAAGGGCTTCGGCAGCTGCGACACGTCGAGGTAGATGCGCAGGCCGGCGAAGAGGCTCTCGCCGGGCTGCACGCGGCCGGCTTCGACCACCGGCCAGTGGCGCAGGCGGGAGAGGACGCTCAGCGCCTCGGCGAGCGACGGGAAGCTCTGGTGCAGGACGCCGGTGGACAGGCGGTACTGGCGGGTCAGTGCATGGTAGGTCAGGCGCCAGGTCTGGCTGGCCTTCGCCACCTTCTCGTCGAACCAGTACCAGCGCGGGCGCGTCAGCTCGAACTCGGCGACGAAGTGCAGCGCCAGCCCCTTGCCGACGGCTTCCTCCAGACGCTGGCTGAATTCGAAGTCGAACTCGGCGGCCAGGGCGAAACCGCCGTCGTCGGTCGGCGCCAGGCGGATGTCGCGCATGCCGATGTCGCCGGCGAGCGCCGTCGACGCGGCCAGGCAGAGAACGAACAGGGCTTCAGCAAGCCTTCTGCAGCAGCGCGTAATAGAAGCCGTCATGATCCCCCTGCGGCAGCAGCCGTTCTTCGGCGAGGAGCGTCGCCTGCGTCGCCGACGCGACGAAGCGCGCCACCAGTTCGCCGTTCTCTTGCGGAAAGACCGAGCAGGTGGCGTAAAGCAGTTTACCGCCGGGCGCCAGCGTCGGCCACAGCGCGTCGAGGATCTGCCGCTGCGTGCGCGCGAAGCCGGCAATGTCCGCCTCGCGGCGCAGCCACTTGGCGTCCGGGTGGCGACGGACGACGCCGGAAGCGGAGCAGGGCACGTCGGCGAGGATGCGGTCGAAGGGCCGGCCGTCCCACCACGCGTCGACGTCGCGTGCGTCGGCGACGCGCACCGCGGCGGCGAGGCCGAGGCGGTCGAGGGTCTCGCCGATGCGGCCGGCGCGACGGGCGTCGGCTTCGAGCGCGGTCAGCGCGACGTCGGCCGTTTCCAGGATATGCGCCGCCTTGCCGCCGGGCGCCGCGCAGGCGTCGAGGACGCGCTGGCCGGCGGCCAGGTCGAGCAGGCCGGCGGCACGCTGGGCGCCGGCGTCCTGCACCGAAGCGAGGCCGTCGAAGAAACCGGGCAGCGCATCGACCGGCTGCGGCCGGTCGAGCAGGATGCCGACGTCGCCGACGGCGCGGGCGCCGATGCCGGCCGCGACGAGCCGCGCCAGATAGTCGTCGCGCGTACCGCGCCGGCGGTTCACGCGCAAGGCCATCGGCGGCAGGCCGTTGCCGGCGGCAGCGATGCCTTCCCAGGCATCGGGGTAGGCGGCACGCAAGCGCGCCAGCCACCAGGCCGGATGCCAGTGGCGCGCCTCGTCGCCGGCAGCGTCGAGCGCCGCGAGCAATTCGTCGCGCCGGCGCAGGTAGTTGCGCAGCACGCCGTTCACCAGTCCGCGGAAGGCGCCCCGGGCGAGATGCCCGGCTGCCTCGACGGCCTGGTCGACGACGGTGTGCTGCGCCTCCGGCCGCGTCTCCAGCCGGTGCAGCGCGCACAGCAGCAGCGCGCGCGGCTCCACCTTGGCCAGCGGTCGCTCGATCAGCCGGGCGAGCAGGGCGTCGCCCTGTCCGTAGCGGCGCAGCGCGCCGTAGGCCAGTTCCTGGACGGCGGCGCGCGTCGCCGCCGCCTCCCGGACATGGGCGGCCAGCGCCTCGGGCAGGTTGCTGCCGCCGATGACGGCGGTGACGCTGCGCGCGGCGAGCAGCAGCGCGTACGCCAGCGAGTCGGCGGGGAGTGGCGCGGGCGGCGGAGTGGGGCGGGATGTGGTACGCAAGCGACTGTCGTTCAAGGAAAATTGGCCGAAGTGTAGCATGCTTACAACAGCCTTCCGGCATAATGGCGGCATGCTCTCGCCGTCGCTCAAACGTTACGCTTGGCTGTCTATCGCCGCCGCACTGGCGACGATCGCGTTGAAGACCGTTGCCTGGTGGCTGACCGGCTCGGTCGGCCTGCTCTCGGATGCGCTCGAATCCGGCGTGAACCTCGCCGGCGCGCTGATGGCGCTGGCCATGCTCACCGTCGCCGCGCAGCCGCCGGACGACGACCATGCCTACGGCCACGGCAAGGCCGAATACTTCGCCAGCGGCTTCGAGGGCTTCCTGATCCTCGCCGCCGCCGTCGGCATCGGCGTTGCCGCCGTCGAGCGCCTGCTGCATCCGCAGCCGATCGAGCAGGTCGGCATCGGCCTCGCCGTTTCGGTCCTCGCCTCGCTGATCAACCTCGGCACCGCGCGCGTACTGCTCGCCGCCGGCCGCGAGCACCGCTCGATCACGCTGGAGGCCGACGCCCACCACCTGATGACCGACGTGTGGACCTCGGCCGGCGTGCTCGTCGGCGTCGTCGCCGTGGCACTGACCGGCTGGCTGTGGCTGGACCCGCTGCTGGCGCTGCTGGTCGCGGCGAACATCGTGTGGACCGGCTGGCAGCTGCTGCGCCGCTCGACCGCCGGCCTGATGGACGTCGCGCTGCCGCCCGAGCAGCATGCCGCCGTCGTCGCCGTGCTCGACGGCTACCGCGCGCAGGGCATCGACTACCACGCGCTGCGTTCGCGGCAGGCCGGCGCCCGCTGCTTCGTCACCGTGCATGTGCTGGTTCCCGGCGCCTGGAGCGTGCAGCGCGGCCACGATCTGCTCGAGGAGATCGAGGCCGACATCCGGCGGACGATCCCGCACGCCTCGGTGCTGACGCACCTTGAACCGATCGAGGATCCGGTGTCCGGACACGACATCGAGCTCGACCGCGGCCGCCACTGAACGGCGCCATGCCCCGCCGCGACGCCCACCGCCCGGGCCGGTCCGTCGGCCGCCGCCTCGGCGCCGTCGCCCTGAGCTTGCTGCTGCTGGCCGCCAGCGCGCCGGCTCTGGCCTGGAATGCCGCCGGCCACCGGCTGTCGGCGGCGATCGCCTGGCGCGCCATGGCGCCGGCGACGCGCGCAGCCGTCGCCGGCCTGCTCGCCGCCCACCCCGACTACGCCCGCTGGACCGCCCGCGTGGGAGAGGGCGACGCCGGCTACGCGGCCTTCCTCGCCGCCTCGACCTGGCCCGACGACATCAAGCGCGACCGGCGCTTCCACGACGACACCGCCGTCCCGACCGACGTGCTGCCCGGCTTCCCGGACATGGCCCGGCACCGCCGCTGGCACTACGCCGACGTCCGGCTCGACGACGGCCGGCGCACCGGCAAGGGCGAACTCGACCGCCGCCTGCCGCAGCTGGCAGCGACGCTGCGCGACGCGCGGGCGCCGACGGCAGCGCGCAGCTACGCCTTGCCCTGGCTGATCCATCTGGTCGCCGACGCGCACCAGCCGCTGCACGTCGTCAGCCGCCACGACGCCGACGGCGACAGCGACGACGGCGGCAACGCCCTCTGGGTGGAAACGCCACTGCACCCGCGGCTGCGGGAAATGAGCCTGCACGCCTACTGGGACGACCTGCCCGGCCCGCCCTGGCTGCGCGGCGAACGGCTGGAAGCGGCGACGACGGCGCTGCTGGACACGACGCCGGCCGACGCACGGACAATCGCCGCCGGCCTCAACGCATGGCTGGCGGAAGGCCGAAAGCTGGCGCGGACGGTCGCCTACGCTGACCTCGCCGGCGCAACGCCGACGATCGACGAGCGCTACCATGCGCGCGCGCGGCGCACCGCGAACGAGCGCATCGTGCTGGCCGGGCACCGGCTGGCGTATCTGCTCGACGCGCTGCTCGGCAACGATGTTCCACGTGAAACACGACGCTGACCGGCGCCGCTGACGGAGCACGACGCTCCACATTTATATAGACGGGGATGGCGGATCGGGCGGGGCGCCCCGCCGGCAACGGCAGCGCCGACACGCCGTGCCGTACCGGCAGGAGGCGACAGGCGGCTGACACCCGGTCGCCGGGGGTAGAAAACCGGGAAACCCCGCTGGGAGGGGGGGCCACACCCCTCCGTCCGCTCCGGAAGAGGGGCGCCGCCGGCCGGCGTTTCAGAAAGAAGTCGGAAAAGCCGCGTCAGGCATTCGCGCCGAAGCGCATGCCCGGCGCCAGCGCGTGGCCGGCGAGGAACTGCGCCGCCGGCAGGCGCTTGCCGCCGGCCTTCTGCAGCTCGGTCAGGCGCAGCGCGCCGTCGCCGCAGGCGACGACGATGCCGTCGCGGCCGGCCGCCAGCACCTCGCCGGGCCGACCGGCACCGGCCACCGGCGCGGCGCACCAGACCTTGACCGGCACCCCGGCAAGCGTCGAATGAGCCCCCGGGAAGGGGTTGAAGGCGCGGATCTGGCGGTCGAGTTCGGCCGCCGGCCGTGCCCAGTCGATGGCGCTCTCGGCCTTGTCGATCTTCGCCGCGTAGGTGACGCCGTCGGCCGGCTGCACCTGCGCCGGCAGCGGCAGGCGGGCCAGCGCCTCGACGATCAGCCGCGCGCCGATGCCGGCGAGGCGGTCGTGCAGGGTCGCCGCGGTATCGTCGGCGGCGATCGGCGTCGCCTCGGCGAGCAGCACCGGACCGGTGTCGAGGCCGGCCTCCATCTGCATGATGCAGACGCCGGTCTCGGCATCGCCGGCGAGCAGCGCGCGCTGGATCGGCGCCGCGCCGCGCCAGCGCGGCAAGAGCGAGGCATGGATGTTGAGGCAGCCGTGGCGCGGCAGGTCGAGCACCGCCTGCGGCAGGATCAGGCCGTAGGCGGCAACGACCATCGCCTCGGCGCCGACGGCGGCGAGACGCGCCTGCTCCTCGGCATCCTTCAGCGTCGCCGGCTGGAACACCGGCAGGCCGCGCGCCAAGGCCAGCTGCTTGACCGGCGAGGCCTGCAGCGCCATGCCGCTA
>JANJTW010000135.1 GCA_024710925.1 Rhodocyclaceae bacterium
GCGGGCACCACGGCAAGGCCACCTCGCGCGAGATCCTCGACCGCCTCGCCGAATACACGCGCACCCATTTCCTCCTGGAGGAAAGCCTGATGCGGCTGACCCACTACCCCGGCTTCGAGATCCACAAGGCGCAGCACGAGGACCTGATCCAGCAAGTGGTGACGCTGCAGGACAAGCTGGACAAGGAAAACGCCACCATCACCTTCGAACTGCTGCACTTCCTGAAGACCTGGCTGACGCAGCACATCAACGACAGCGACCGGCGCTTCGGCGCCCACTTCCAGAAATCCGGCCTGCAGCAATACACGGCCTGGACCGAGGAGGTGGACGCGACGATGAAGAAGAAAAAGTGGTGGTGGAAATTCTGGTAGGCGCTCAGCCCGCCGCCATCGCCGGAACCGGTGCCGCCGGCGGCGCCGAACAGCCCTTCATCCAGCCGAGGCCGGCCTCGCTGCCGGCCTGCGGCCGGTACTCGCAGCCGACCCAGCCGGCGTAGCCCTGCCGGTCGAGCAGCGCGAACAGGTAGGGATAATTGATCTCCCCCGTACCCGGCTCGTGCCGCCCGGGATGGTCGGCGATCTGGATGTGCGCGATACGGTCGAGGTTGGCCTCGATCGTCCGCGCCAGGTCGCCCTCCATCACCTGCGCGTGATAGACGTCGTACTGCAGCCAGAGGTTCGGCTCGGCGACCGATTCGATCAGCGACAGCGCCTTCCTCGGCGTGTCGATGCAGAAGCCGGGCATGTCCACACGACTGTTGATCGGCTCTACGAGCAGCCGGATGCCGGCCGCCGCCAGCCGCGACGCGGCGTGGCGCAGGTTGCCGAGCAGGGTCAGGCGGATTTCCTGCGGGCGCAGCCCCGGCCGCGGAATGCCGGCGAGCGCGTTGACCTGCGTGCAACCGAGCTCGCGCGCGTAGTCGATGGCCAGCTCCACCCCCTCGCGGAACTCCGCCTCGCGCCCGGGCAGCGACGCCAGTCCGCGCTCGCCGGCCGCCCAGTCGCCGGCCGGCAGGTTGAAGAGCGCCTGCTGCAGGTTATTGTCGCGCAGCCGGCGGGCCAGCTCGGCGGCCGGGTACTCATAAGGGAACATGTACTCGACGCCCCGGAACCCGGCACGTGCGGCACGCTCGAAACGATCAAGGAACGGGACTTCCGTGAACAGGAAGCCGAGGTTGGCGCAAAAACGGGGCATCGCGAATTCCTCCCGATATAATTCGCTGCTTCGACTCTGCCGGCCCGCTTCTTGGATCTTGTCCCGGCAGCCCACCCGCATTCTGACAGGAAACGAAAAATGGGCAACCGCCTCTCGAAAATCGTCACCCGCACCGGCGACGCCGGCACCACCGGCCTCGGCGACGGCAGCCGCATCGGCAAGGACAGCCGGCGCATCGACGCTCTCGGCGAAGTGGACGAGCTCAATTCGACGCTCGGCGTGCTCCTCGCCGAAGAGCTGCCGGCGGCCGTGCGCGAGGCGCTGCTCGGCATCCAGAACGACCTCTTCGACCTCGGCGGCGAGCTCTGCTGCCCGGGCATGACGATGGTCAGCGAAGCGCAGGTGCTGCGCCTGGAGCAACTGGTCGAGGACTTCAAC
This sequence comes from Rhodocyclaceae bacterium, assembly GCA_024710925.1. Taxonomy (GTDB): domain Bacteria; phylum Pseudomonadota; class Gammaproteobacteria; order Burkholderiales; family Rhodocyclaceae; genus Proximibacter. Next base: position 1,594 of record JANJTW010000135.1, read on the forward strand.
GAGAATCTGCCGCGGCTGAAGGAATTCATCCTGCCCGGCGGCACCCGCCCGGCGGCGCTGGCCCACCTCGCGCGCGCCGTCGCCCGCCGCGCCGAACGCAGCGTCGTCGCACTCGCCGCAGCGGAGCCGGTCGGCGACGACGTGCGCCGCTACCTGAACCGCCTCTCCGACCTCCTCTTCGTCCTCGGCCGCCACCTCAACGTCGCCGCCGGCCGCGGCGACGTCCTCTGGATCCAGCGGAAAAACGCTTGAGCGAAAGCAAAAGCCTTCGCGAAGAAGTCCTCCTGGGGGACGCCTGAGTGATGTGCGCAGCACATCGCGAGGAAGTGCCCTGGGGTACGCCTGAGTAAATGCGCCAGCATTTACGAAGAAGCCCCCCTCGGAGGGCGCCGCTCAAGCTGAGTGACGCGCAGCGCGCGTCGAGGAAGAACTCCCGGGAGCGCCCGATTCAGGCGAGGATCAGCAGCACGGCAACCAGCCAGCCGCCGGTTGCCGCCAGCAGATGCCGGTCGGCGAGCAGGTCGAGCGCCGGGTCGCCGCCGCCGGCCCGCCGGTGCAGGCGGTAGAGGTAGCGGAACATCCCGTAGACGACGAAGGGCACGGTTGCCACCAGCCGGTCGCCGCCGTGCAGCGCCTGCGTTTCGGCGCTGACGGTGTAGAGGCTGTAGCTGACGATGGTCGCCGCGGCGCAGATGCCGATCAGCTTGTCGAGCAGCCCCGGATCGTACTCGTCGAGCACCTGGCGGTGGCCGCCGGCGTCGCCCGCCATCGCCTGCAGTTCGGCATGCCGCTTGGCGAAGCCGAGGAAAAGCGTGACCATCAGGCCGCACAGCAGCAGCCAGTGCGACGGCGCAATGCCGACGCCGAGGGTGCCGGCGAGGATGCGCAGCATGAAGCCGGCGGCGATGATGAAGACGTCGAGCAGCACGACGTCCTTCAGTCCGAGGGTGTAGCCGACGTTGAGCAGCAGGTAGCCGGCAATGATCGCCAGCACCGTCGGCGACGCCGCCCAGGCCAGCAGCCCGGCACCGGCGAGGCAGCAACCGCCGACGGCAAGGGCGGCGCGCACCGTGATCGCGCCGGACGCCAGCGGCCGCTTCCGCTTCTGCGGATGCTGGCGGTCGCGCTCGCGGTCGGCGAGGTCGTTGCCGACATAGACCGCCGACGCGGCGAGCGAAAAGGCGACGGCGGCGAGCAGCACCTGCATCACCGTCTGCGCATCGCCCCAGGCGTGACCGAAGAGCAGGCCGACGAAGACGAAGCCGCTCTTCAGCCATTGGTGCGGACGCAGCAGCCGGATCCAGTCTTTCACTTGCCCCCCTCCCCGGGGAAATAGCGTTCGGTGAACGGGCAGGCGCGCAGCGGCAGCGATTCCGGCAGCCGGTAGTAGCGCTCGCGCACCGCCCGCAGTACGCGGTCATGATACACGGCGTAGCGGAAGCCCTGTCCGTGAACGACGTGGAAGCCAACACCGTCGACCGAGAACGGCGCCGTATCGACGCGTGCGAAGAACGGCGCATAGGTTTCCGCCCGCACGGTCTCCTTGCGGAGCAGCAGGAAATCACGCCCGTCGAGCGCACGGAAATCGGTCGTGAAATCGTCCTGGCGGCCGTGGAAGGAGCCATCGCCGAACACCGCCACCGGCCGGCCAACGGCGTGCGCGAGAATCGCCGCCGACGAATAGCTCTCCATCGCCAGCACGCAGCCCTCGCCGCAGCGCGCCAGCGGCTCGCGCAGCTGCGCCGCGACCGCGTCGCCGCGCAAGGTCAGCACGGCGCCGGCGTGCAGGCTGCTGCCCTGCCACACCGACAGCGGCAGGCCGAGCAGCACGCCGGCGGCGACGACGTGCAGCGTGGCAAAGGCCGCCGACCAGCGGCACAGCCGCCACAGCGTCGCCACCGGCAGCGCGGCGGCGGCGAGCACGGCAAGCAAGGGCATGAAGGCGAGCAGCCAGTGCAGGCCGACGCTCTTCGTGAAGGACATCAGGAAGAAGATGAGCAGCGGCACGCCGGCCAGCCAGGCCATCGTCCGAGCCGGGCCGTCGCTGGCGAGCGCCGCCCGCAGCGCGGCGCGCCCCCGCCACAACGCCCACAGCAGCCAGGGCGTCGCCAGGTAGGCGAGCGAGGCGGCGAAAAGCAGCGGGTTCTTCCAGTCGAAGCCGGCGCGCTCGTTGCGGTTGAAGAAGTTGAAAAGGATGTTCGGCCAGCAGTTCCCGGCATTCCACCACAGGTTCCAAGTCGGGCCGAGCAGGGCGCAGGCGGTCAGCGCGGCGAGCATGGCGATGCGGCCACGGTGAGTCGCCTCGCCTTTCAGGGCGAGGCTTCCTCGCCACGAGTCAGAACGGAGCCTGTCGGCTCCGGAGTCCGGCTTTGCCTCGCTCCCCCCGCCGCACACGACGGGGAGTGCGCTCGACGCGTGGTCGCGGCGGGCGAACAGCGCGTGCGCGGCGAAGGCGAAGCCGAGCAGCGCCGCGAAATACTTGCCGAGGAAGGCGGCGCCGAGCAGCAGGCCGGCCAGCGCGTGCCAGGCCAGCGAGGCGCGGCGGACGCCCTCGACGTAGGCGAGCACGGAAAGCAGCGAGAAGAGGACGACCGGCGTGTCGGTGGTGATGAGCACGTTCCAGACGTCGGCCGGCTGCAGCAGCACGAGCAGCGCCGCGAGACGGGCGCGTTCGTCGCGCTCTGCTCCGGCCCCGGCAGCGGCCGGCCGCGCGCGCAGCAGCGACCAGGCGCCCCAGGCGAGGACAAAGGGCAGCACCAGCGCCGGCAGGCGCAGCCACCATTCGGCGCGGCCGAAGGGCAGCAGCGCGGCCAGCCACCAGCCGACCATCGGCGGGTGGTCGTAGTAGCCGCCGGCAGGACGCTCGCCCCAGACGACGAAGTAGGCCTCGTCGCCGGTCAGCGGCAGCGCGGCGGCGAACCAGACGCGAAAGAGGACGAGCGCGACCAGCGTGCCCGCCAGCCAGCGGCCGCTGCGCGAGGCGGGCAGCCTCATCGGCTCAGGAAGTGGCTTCGACCAGACGGCGCTGGCGGACGCCGTGGGCCAGCGTCTCCAGCACGCCGAGGGTGTCTTCCCAGCCGATGCAGGCGTCGGTGATGCTCTTGCCGTATTCGAGCGGCTTGTCCGGCGACAGGTCCTGGCGGCCCTCGACCAGGTGCGATTCGATCATGACGCCGATGATGCGCTCGTCGCCTCCGGCGAGCTGGCCGGCGACGTCCTTCGCCACCTCGATCTGGCGCTCGTACTTCTTGCTGCTGTTGGCGTGCGAGAAGTCGACCATCACCCGCGCCGCGAGGCCGGCGGCGGCGATGTCGGCGCAGCACTGGTCGACGCTCGCCGCGTCGTAGTTCGGCGCCTTGCCGCCGCGCAGGATGACGTGGCAGTCCTCGTTGCCGGTCGTCGACACGATCGCCGAATGGCCGCCCTTGGTCACCGACAGGAAATGGTGCGGCGCGCTCGCCGCGCGGATCGCGTCCACGGCGATGCGCACGTTGCCGTCGGTGCCGTTCTTGAAGCCGACCGGACACGACAGGCCGGAGGCCAGTTCGCGGTGCACCTGCGACTCGGTGGTGCGCGCGCCGATGGCGCCCCAGGCGATCAGGTCGGCGGTGTATTGCGGCGTGATCGTGTCGAGGAACTCGGTGGCGCAGGGCAGGCCGAGCTCGTTGATCTCCAGCAGCAGGCGGCGCGCCAGGCGCACGCCTTCGTTGATGCGGAACGAACCGTCGAGCCGCGGATCGTTGATCAGCCCCTTCCAGCCGACGGTGGTGCGCGGCTTCTCGAAATAGACGCGCATGACGACGATCAGGTCGTCGGCGTAGCGTTCCATTTCCTTTTCGAGGCGCTTCGCGTACTCCATCGCCGCCTCGAAATCGTGAATCGAGCACGGGCCGACGACGACCAGCAGGCGGTCGTCGGCGCCGTGCAGCACGCGATGGATCGCCTGGCGGGCGTTGTAGGTCGTCTGCGCCGCACGCGCCGACACCGGGTACTCGCGGAACACGTGCGCGGGCGGGACCAGTTCCTTGATTTCCTTGATGCGGACATCGTCCGTGTTCGGCTTCGTTTGCGGCGTCATGGCGTGAATCCTGAATATTGTGCGTTGCGGAAAAGCGTTCGATTCTACTCGAAACGAGCGCCGCGACGGAACCGCCGGCCGCCCCGCGAAGGGCGTAGAATGGCCTGTCCGCGCCTCTCCGTTTGTACGCGAAACCCTGCGCAGCGTTCCCCGATGGCCTCCGACCCGGATTTCTTCGCCGACGACGCGCCGCCGGCGCCGCCCCCGCACAAGGGGCGCGGCGCGACGGCCAACCCCGACCCGCGCTTCGCCGCGTGGACACGCGCCGCAACCGACGACGGCTGGCAGCGCGATGCCGCCGCCGCACCGCCGACCGAACTCTTCGTCGACAGCGCAAAGACCATCCTCAGCCGCAACGACTCGCCGGACCTGCCCTTCGATCGCTCGCTCAACCCCTACCGCGGCTGCGAGCACGGCTGCGTCTATTGCTACGCGCGGCCGAGCCACGCCTTCCTCGGCCACTCGCCCGGCCTCGACTTCGAAACCAAGCTCTACCACAAGCCGGAAGCGGCGAAGCTGCTGCGCCGCGAGCTGGCGAAACCGGGCTACGTCTGCCGGCCGCTCGCCCTCGGCAGCAACACCGACGCCTGGCAACCGGTCGAGCGCCGGCTGCGCGTCACGCGCGCCGTGCTGCAGGTGCTGCTCGAACTGAAGCATCCGGTGCTGCTGATCACCAAATCGGCGCTGATCGAGCGCGACCTCGACCTGCTGGTGGCGATGGCGAAGGAGAAGCTGGTGCACGCGGCGATTTCGCTGACCACCCTCGACGGCGAGCTCGCGCGCCGGCTGGAGCCGCGCGCCGCGGCACCGCACGCGCGGCTGGCGGCGATGCGCGCGCTGGCCGAGGCCGGCGTGCCGGTAGCGGCGATGGTTTCACCGGTGATCCCCGGCCTCACCGACCACGAACTCGAACGTATCCTCGCCGCCGCCCGCGAAGCCGGCGCCGCCGGCGCCAGCTACAGCCTGCTGCGCCTGCCGCACGAGCTGCATGACCTGTTCGAGCACTGGCTGGCCTGGCATGCGCCGGAAAAGGCGGCGTGCGTCATGGCCATCCTCTACGACATGCGCGGCGGCCGGGCCAACGATTCCCGCTTCGTGCACCGCATGCGCGGCCTCGGCCACTTCGCCGACCTGCTCGCGCAGCGCTTCGAACTGCACCGGCGCCGCCTCGGCTTCCCCGGCCTGCCGGAACTCGACTGCAGCCGCTTCGCGGCGTCGGCGCGCGCGCCCGACGAACGCCAGCTCGCCCTGTTCTGAGCGGGCTGCGGCATATCGCCGCGCGACATCCCGCCGCGCGACGATATGTCGCATTCCGTGCGCATCTTCGTTTCCCTACACTCCCCCGCCGCAAGACGCCGTACCGACAACACCACGTTTCAGGGGGAAATCCATGCAGTTCGCCAAGACACCGGTCGCCCTCGCGATCGCCTGCATCCTGCCGCACGCCGCCGGCGCGCAGGATGCCGCCATCAACCGAACGCTCGACGAGATCGTCGTCAGCGGCGCACGCATCGAACCGACGCCGCTGCCGGCCGGCCGCATCGACGGCGACGTACTGACCCAGCTCCGGGCCGGCACCAGCGACACCGCCGGCCTGCTCGCCGACGTTCCCGGCGTGAACCTGCAGGGCGCCGGCGGCACCTCCAGTCTGCCGGTGATCAACGGCCTCGCCGGCGACCGCGTGCGCACGAAGGTCGACGGCATGGACCTGATCGCCGCCTGCCCGAACCACATGAACCCGCCGCTCTCCTACGTCGATCCGAGCGCCGTCGAATCGCTCAAGGTCTATGCCGGCATTTCCCCGGTCAGCGCCGGCGGCGACAGCATCGCCGGAACCATCGTCGCGAAGACGAAGGAGCCACGCTTCGCAGCGCCCGGCGACGGTCCGCTGTTCGCCGGTGAAGTCGGCGCCTTCTACCGCAGCAACGGCAACGCCTACGGCGGCAACGTGAACGCGACGCTGGCGACGGAAAGCCTCAGCCTCTCCTACACCGGCGCCAGCGCGCAGGCCGACAACTACAAGGCCGGCGGCCGCTTCAAGAACTACACCGCGACCGGCGTGCCCGGCCACACGCTGGCCCGCGACGAGGTCGGCTCGACCGCCTACGAGACGCGCAACCACACGCTCGGTCTCGCCTGGAAGGATGGCGGCCATCTCGTCGAGGCAAAGGTCGGCATCCAGGACCTGCCGTTCCAGAATTATCCGAACCAGCGCATGGACATGACCGACAACGACCAGCTGCGCTTCAACCTGCGCTATCTCGGCCGCTACGACTGGGGCGCGCTGGAAGCGCGCGCCTGGCACGAGACGGTCGAGCACAAGATGGATTTCGGCGACGACAAACGTTTCTGGTACGGCACGCTCTCGAACGCCGGAGTGAACGGCGCCCCCTGCGCGCCGCTGAGCGGCACCGCCCCGAACACCTGTGCCGCCGGCATGCCGATGGAGACCGAGAGTCGCAACGACGGCCTTGCGCTCAAGGCCGACATCGACCTCGGCACGCAGGATCTGCTGCGCGTCGGCAGCGAGCTGCAGCGCTACCGCCTCGACGACTGGTGGCCGCCGTCCGGCGGCGGCATGTGGTCGCCAGCGACGCTCTACTACGGACAGAAGGAACAGTCCTTCTGGAACATCCGCGACGGCCGGCGCGACCGCGCGGCGCTCTTCGGCGAATGGGAAGCGACGCACAACGCGCGCTGGATGACGACGCTCGGCATCCGCTACGAGCGCGTGACGAGCGATGCCGGCGACGTGCGCGGCTACAACCCGAACACCAACGGCATGGCGCCGATGTTCAACAACCAGCAACTCGACGCCGCCGCCTTCAACGCCCGCGAGCGCAAGCGCACGGACCACAACTGGGACCTGGCGGCGATCGCCCGCCATACCGCCGACGCGACGCGCGACATCGAGTTCGGCTTCGCCCGCAAGGTGCGCTCGCCGAACCTGTACGAGCGCTACACCTGGTCGACCTGGTCGATGGCGGCGGTGATGAACAACTTCGTCGGCGACGGCAACGGCTACGTCGGCGACGTCGACCTGAAGCCGGAGAAAGCGCACACGCTGTCCGCCACCTTCGACCTGCACAGCGCCAATCGCGATCGCGAGCTGAAGATCACGCCGTTCTACACCTACGTCACCGACTACATCGACACCGTGCGCTGCCGCAGCAGCGCCTGCACGGCAGCGAACGCGACGACGACCAACCAGTTCGTCGTGCTGCAGTACGCCAACCACGACGCCCGCCTGTTCGGCCTCGACCTCGCCGGCAGGATGCCGCTGGGCCAGACCGGCCTCGGCGAATTCGGCCTGAAGGGACAGCTCAACTACACCGACGGCAAGAACCGCGACACCGGCGACGACCTCTACAACATCATGCCGCTCAACGCCAAGCTGACGCTGACGCACAAGACCGGCGGCTGGGACAGCGGCGTCGAGCTGATCATGGTCAAGGCCAAGGACAAGGTCTCCGACGTGCGCAACGAAGTGAAGACCGACGGCTACAGCCTGGTCAACCTGCGTTCGAGCTACGCGTGGAAAACCGTCCGCGTCGACTTCGGCGTCGAGAACCTGTTCGACCGGAACTACGACCTGCCGCTCGGCGGCGCCTATACCGGCCAGGGCCGCACGATGTCGCTCAACCCGCCGGCAGGCGACGGCATGTTCGGCTGGGGCACGGCCGTTCCCGGCCTGGGCCGCTCGTTCTACGCCGGCGTCAATTACAAGTTCTGAAGCGGCGCCGCACGCGTCCTCGGCCCCGCTGCGGCGGGGCTTTTTTTCGTCGTCACCAGCCCAGATAGAGGCCGCCAGGCGTCCGCCAGCCGCCGTAGGGATGAAGCGGATAGGGGATGCCGACCGGCGGCGGACAGGCGCGCGGACGCGCGCGCTCGGCGGCGAGGTCGGCGTCGAAGCGCGCCCGCAGTTCGGCCAGACGCGAATCGGCATCGGTGCGCACGGCCTGTTCGCGGGCGTCGAGCAGGGCGTCGAGCAACGCCGGGGGCAGGCCGCGAGCGTGCAGGTCGAGCAGCAGCGCGGCGGTCGGTTTCAGGCGCGCACCGTCCGCGCGCCAGCGGTCGACGATCGCTGCCGGCGTCGCACCGGCGCGCGCCAGGCGGACGATCTCGTCCGCCGACAGCGGGCCGTCGGCCGTCGCTGCGGCGACCGGCAGGCGGTCGATGCGGGGATCGCGGGGCGGGGCGGCGCAGGCCGCCAGCAGGGCGGCCAGGGCGGCGCAGAGGAGGACGCTGCGGCCGGCATGATGCCGGCGCCGGCCGCCAGCGCAGCCGGGGTCAGCGCGGCGGCAGACGCTCATAGAGGCCAACGACGACCTCCATCTCTTCGAGGATGCGCTCGCTGGTCGTGGCGACGGCGGTGGACAGCTGCTTCTTGTCGCCGCTGCCGCGCTGGTTCAGCGAGTTTTCGAAGAAGAACCACTGCTGGTTGACCAGATCGAGGCCTTCCTTGATCTGCGGCGTATTGGCAGCGGCCGCGGCCAGTTCCTTGTGGCCGGCGGAAAACTCCTTGCGCGCCTTGTCCAGTTCCGGCGCGCTGTTGGCGTCGGCGACCCCCCAGGCCAGCGCCTGGTAGAACTTGGCCATGCGCTGCGACAGCATGCGCTGGCGACCGGAGATGTTCACCAGACGGCCGGCGTTGGTGCCGGCATGCTTTTCCAGCTGCGCCGTGCCCTGATGCGCCAGCGCCAGCACCTGCTCGGAGAGCGCCAGCACCTTCTTGCCGCCGTCCGGGTTCGGCGGCGCGCCGACCAGCGAGTCCTTGTAGGCGAGCCATGCCGTTTCCAGCTTCTGGTAGGTTTCCTTGATCTCCGGCGTCGGCGCGAAATTCTTCAATTCGACCAGTTGGCGGTCGAAGAAGGCGATCGAGCCGTCGAGCACTTTCTTCGAGCGATCGACGTCGACGCCGAGACCGAGCTGGAAGTAGGCCTTGGCCATGCGCTGCGAGAGCATGCGCTCGCGGCCGGCCTTGTTGATCGCGGCATTGATGTCGGTAATCTGGGCCTGCGCCAGGCCGGCCGCGAGCAGGCAGCCGACCAGCATGGCGCGGACGACGCGCCCGATAGAAACCTTCATGCACTCCTCCTCGGCGAATCGATTATTCAAATTGATTGGGATTCTAAACGACGGAGCCTAGCCGCCGGACAACTATTCGCACCATGACCTGCGTCAAATGCCCGCCCCCGCTCAATGGGTGCCGCCCACCGTCAGCCCGTCGATGCGCAGCGTCGGCTGGCCGACGCCGACCGGCACGCTCTGCCCCTCCTTGCCGCAGGTGCCGACGCCGGGGTCGAGGCGCAGGTCGTTGCCGATCATCTTCACCCGCGTCAGCGCGTCCGGCCCGTTGCCGATCAGCGTCGCTCCCTTCACCGCCGGGCCGAGCTTGCCGTCCTCGATCAGGTAGGCCTCGCTCATCGAGAAGACGAACTTGCCGCTGGTGATGTCGACCTGGCCGCCGCCGAAGTTGGCGGCGTAGAGGCCCTTCTTCACCGAGCGGATGATCTCTTCCGGGTCGTGCTGGCCGGCGAGCATCGTGGTGTTGGTCATGCGCGGCAGCGGCAGGTGCGCGAAGGACTCGCGGCGGCCGTTGCCGGTCGGGGCGACGCCCATCAGCCGGGCGTTCAGGCTGTCCTGCATGTAGCCCTTGAGGATGCCGTCCTCGATCAGCACCGTCCGTTGCGTCGGGTTGCCCTCGTCGTCGATGTTCAGCGAGCCGCGGCGGTCGGGGATGGTGCCGTCGTCGACGACGGTGACGCCCTTCGC
>JANJTW010000153.1 GCA_024710925.1 Rhodocyclaceae bacterium
GAAATCGACGATGTCGCCGATCAGGAAGACGTTATCGGCCGGGTGTTCGCGGAGGAATTCGAGCAGCCGCCCGGCCTGGCAGGCGCGGGTGCCGAGGTGGATGTCCGAGAGGAAGAGGGAGCGGACCTGGGGCATGGCGGCCATGCTCCGCCCTGCGCATCACAGGCCGATGACGGCGACGTTTCATTTCGACGACAGGCGGCCGCTGCCGCTCTCCCCCATTTCCGGCGCGTAGAAGCGGAAGGCGTTGCGCCCCGACTCCTTGGCCCGGTACATGGCGATGTCGGCATGCCGGAGCAGCGTGTCGATGTCGATGCCGTCGCCGGGGAACAGGCTGATGCCGATGCTCGCCGTGACGAACAGCTCGCGTCCGTTGACGCGGAAGGGCTCGGCGAAGCGTTCGAGCAGCTTCTGCGCGACGATGGCGACGCTGTCGACCGAGGCTTCGTCCTCGATGACCAGCACGAACTCGTCGCCGCCGACGCGCGCCACCGTGTCGGCGCTGCGCAGCAGCGCGAGCATCGCCTCGGCGGCCTGGCAGAGGACGATGTCGCCGACGGCATGGCCGAGCGTGTCGTTGATCTGCTTGAAGCGGTCGAGGTCGACGAAGAGCACCGCCAGCCCGCCGCGCTCGCGGCGCAGGCGGAGCAGCGCGTGCTGCAGGCGGTCGCGCAGCAGGACGCGGTTGGGCAGGCGGGTCAGCGGGTCGTGGTGGGCGAGGAATTCGAGCGCGTCCTGCGAACGCTTGGCGACGGTGATGTCGGAAAAGACGGCGACGTAGTGCGTGATCTTGCCGTCGCCGTCGCGGACGACGCTGATCGTCTGCCAGACGGGAAAGAGCTCGCCGTTCTTGCGCCGGTTCCACACCTCGCCCTGCCAGACGCCGGCCTGCGCGAGGCCGGCCCACATCTGCTGGTAGAAGATCGGATCGTGCCGGTCCGAGCGCAGCAGGCGCGGATTCTGGCCGATCGCCTCGGCCGCCGTGTAGCCGGTGATTTCGGTGAAGGCGCGGTTGATGGCGAGGATGTTCGCCTGGCCATCGGTGATCGTGATGCCATCGGCCGTCGAGTCGAAGACACGGGCTGCCAGCCGCAACTCCTCCTCCTGCCGCTTGCGCTCGGTGATGTCGCGGCCGATGCCGAGGACGCCGATCAGCTGGCCGCGGCTGTCGCGCATCGGCGTCTTGATCGTCTCCAGGCGGGCGCGGTGGCCGTCGCTGGCATAGACGACCTCTTCCTCGTTGCGCCGCGGGCTGCCGGCCTCGATCGCCTCGCGGTCCTTGGCGCGGAAGAAATCGGCCAGCTCGGCGGCGACGAAGTCGTGGTCGGTGCGGCCGACGATGGCCGCCTCGGCGGCGCCGAAGAAGCGCTGGAACTCGGCGTTGCAGGCGAGGTAGACGCCGTGCGCATCCTTCAGCCAGACCAGGTCGGGCAGCGTGTCGACGAGCGTGCGCAGGCGGGCGCGCTCGTCGTCGAGCTGGCGCGTGCGCAGGCGCACCTGCCGGCGCAGGACGAAGCCCCAGACGGCGACGACGCCGCCGAGCGCGAGCGCGGCGACGAGCCCGTAGAAGGCGTAACGGCCCCAGGCGTCGATGTCGAGCGGCGCGCCCATCCATTTGTCGCGCAGCGCCGCCTCCTCCTCCGGCGAGAAGGCGTCGAAACCGCGCTGCACGAGCGCCAGCGTCGCCGCGTCGTCCTTTTTCACGGCGCGGTGGAACTGCCCGCTGTAGAGCGTGAACGCGCGGCGGAAATCCTCATGCGCATGCTTGCGGTAGAGCAGGTAGTTGGCCGGCGGCTCGTCCAGGCAGAAGACCTTGACCCGCCCGGCCACCGCCTCGTCGACGAGGCGCTCGTAGCTGTCGAAGCTGGCCTGCGAGGTGACGCCGGCCGCCTTCAGCACGTCGATGCAGGCATCGCCCGCCTTGACGCCGACGAGGAAGCCGCGCAGCGTCTCGATGCCGCTGATGCCGCCGATGTCGCGGTGCACGTAGATCGGCACCGGCAGGTCGGCGTAGGGCCGCGTGAAGGCCATCCGCTGCTCGCGCTCCGGCGTGCGGAAGATGGTGTCGATGGCATCCGCCTGGCCTTCGGCGAAGAGGGCCTGCGCCTTCGCCCAGTCGGTGGCGGCCAGGCGGACGCTGACGCCGGTCTTCTTTTCCCACAGCTTCCAGGCATCGACGAGGTAGCCGTCGATCTCGCCGCTGGCGTTGCGGAAGATGTACGGCGGATAGTTGTCGTCGGCGGCGACGGTGATCGCCTCCGGTGCCGCGCCGGCGAGGCCGGGCACGGCGAGCGCCAGCCAGGCGGCGGCGAATGCCGCCGCCAGCCGGTGCAGGAAACGGCGGGCACTCACAGCAGCGGCGCCCCCTGGCGTTCGCCGCGTTCGTAGACGACGTGCGCGCGGCCGACGATCAGCGGGTCGAGGTTGCCGACGCGCTGCACCTCCTTCTTCGCGTACGGCAGCTTGTGCAGCACGTAGCGCATGGCGTTCAGCCGCGCGCGCTTCTTGCAGTCGGACTTGATCACCGTCCATGGCGCGTCGGCGGTGTCGGTGTGGAAGAACATCGCCTCCTTCGCCCGCGTGTACTCCTCCCACTTGTCGAGCGAGGCCATGTCGATCGGCGACAGCTTCCACTGCTTGAGCGGATGCACGCGGCGTTCCTTGAAGCGGCGGCGCTGCTCCTCGCGGCTGACCGAGAACCAGAACTTGATCAGGTGGATGCCCTGGCGCGCCAGCATGCGCTCGAACTCCGGCACCTGGCGCATGAACTCGGCGTATTCCGGGTCGCTGCAGAAGCCCATGACGCGCTCGACGCCGGCGCGGTTGTACCAGGAGCGGTCGAAGAGGACGATTTCGCCGCTCGTCGGCAGGTGGTTCACGTAGCGCTGGAAGTACCACTGGCCGCGCTCCAGCTCGGTCGGCTTTTCCAGCGCGACGACGCGCGCGCCGCGCGGGTTGAGGTGTTCCATGAAGCGCTTGATGGTGCCGCCCTTGCCGGCGGCGTCGCGCCCCTCGAAGAGGATCACCACCTTCTGTCCGGTTTCCTTGACCCAGGCCTGCAGCTTCAGCAGCTCGACCTGCAGGCGGTATTTCTGCCGCTCGTAGGTGCGGCGCTGCATCAGGTTGCGGTAGGGGTAGCCGCCGTCGCGCCAGTCCGGCGTCAGCTCGTCGTCGGGATGGCCCTGGCCGTCGTCGGCGACGACGCGCAGCTGCCGCTGCAGGCGCTTGAGCAGCGCCGACGCTTCGCCCGCCGGCACGCCGGAAACGATATCGCGCATCGCCGCCAGCCGGGCCTCCTGCGCCGCCTCGACCGCCTGGCCGACGGCAAAGCCTTCGACGCCGGCAGCGCCGCGGTCGAGCGGGCCGGTATCGCCGGCGGCGACGCTGCGCGGGGCGCGCGGGCGGCGTTGCGGCGGGGCGGCGGGCGCCGTCTTCGCCACCGTCTTCGCCACCGGCTTTGTCGCAGCCTTCGTCGCAGCCTTCGTCGCAGGCTTCGTCGCAGGCGGGCGCGGCGTCCGCGCCGTTCCGGACACCTGCCCGGCGGCCGCGCCCGGCGCCTTCTTCGCCTCGCCCACTCCCGCCTCCGCGTTCCTGCCCCTTGTCGCCGTCGCTCGCTCCCTGGCCATCGCCGCCCCCTGAAAATGAAGTCGTCGCCGGCGCCCGCCCGCGCGGCGCGCCCTCGCCGTGAATCCTACCCCGAAATTGGCACATTCATGACGCGGGGAAAGCTCAGGCGCCCCCAAGGGGGCTTCCTCGTGGAGCTTGCGCTCCACTCAGGCGGTCAGGCGGGCGGGCGGGAAGAGCGCGCTGAAGCGGCTGCCCCGCCCCGGCGCGCTGACGATGTCGAGGCGGGCCTGATGGCGCGACAGGGCGTGCTTGACGATGGCCAGGCCGAGGCCGGTGCCGCCGGACTCGCGCGAGCGGCCGAGATCGGCGCGGTAGAAGCGCTCGGTGAGACGCGGGATGTGCGCCGGGTCGATGCCGAGGCCGTCGTCGGTGACGGAGAATTCGGCGCTGCTGCCGAGCCGCCTCCAGGCGATGGCGATATGGCCGCCGGCCGGCGTGTAGCGGACGGCGTTCGAGACGAGGTTGCCGAAGGCGCTGGTCAGCTCCGACTCGGCGCCGAGCAAGTCGCCGGCATCGACGCTGAGCGTGATCGTGTGCCGGCCGGCGGACAGCGCCTCGGCGTCGCGCTGCAGCTTGTCGAGCAGCTCGGCCATGCCGACGCGCGCGTTCTCCGGCGGCGGCGGCGACGATTCGAGCGTGGACAGCGTCAGCAGGTCCTGCACGATGCGCTGCATGCGGTCGGACTGCTCGGCCATCAGCGCCAGGTAGCGGTCGCGCTCGTCCGGTTCGAGCGGCAGTTCGCGCACCGTTTCGAGGAAGCCGGAGAGCACGGTCAGCGGCGTGCGCAGTTCGTGCGAGACGTTGGCGACGAAGTCGCGGCGCATGTGGTCGAGGCGCTCGCTCTGCGTCACGTCGCGCACCTGCATCAGGCGGTCGCCGCCGGCGTAGGGCAGGATGTGGATCGACAGCACCCGCTCCTCGTTGCGCACGGCGTGGAGCCGCAGCGGCCGGGCGAAATCGCCGGCGGCGAGGTAGGCGACGAAGGCCGGCTGGCGAACGAGGTTGGCGATCGGCTGGCCGCGGTCGGAGCGCAGGTCGAGGCCGAGCTGCCGCTCGGCGGTGCGGTTGCACCAGCCGATGCGGCCGTCGGCGTCGAGCGTGACGATGCCGTCGACGATGGCCTGGCCGGCAGCGGCGACCTGGCGCAGGTCGAGGTCGCGGCGAGCGATCTGGCCGCGCAGCTCGCGCTCGTGGCGGTGCAGGCGGGCGAAGATTTCGTCCCAGATACCGGCGCCTTCGAGCGTCTGCGTCGGCGACGGATGGCGCGACCACTCGTCGAGGCGGGCCAGGTAGCGCAGCCCGGCGACGCACTGCAGGAGCAGGACGGCGGCGAACAGCGCCCAGCCCCAGGCCGGGCCGACGAGGACGCCGAGGACCAGCGCCGGCACGGCGCCGACGACGGTGACGGCGAGGCTGCGGACCCAGGCGGTTCTCATGCCGCCACCGCCGTACCGCCGCCCTGACTGCCGGACCGCCTATCCACCCCGCCCCCCGTGAAAAAGTCGAATATGGCCGCCGCTCAGTTGCCGCGGAAGCGGTAGCCGGCGCCGCGCACCGTCTCGATGCGCTCGTCCTCGCCGGTGCCTTCGAGCGCGGCGCGCAGGCGGCGGATGTGCACGTCCACCGTGCGCTCCTCGATGAAGACGTGGTCGCCCCAGACCTCGTCGAGCAGCTGCGCCCGCGAGTATACGCGCTCGGTGTGGCTCATGAAGAAGAGCAGCAGGCGGAACTCGGTCGGGCCGAGTTCGACCGGCTGGCCACCGGCCATGACGCGGTGCGTCGCCGGGTTGAGCGACAGCGCGCCGATCTCGACGACGTCGCCGGCAAGGTGCGGCTGGCGGCGGCGGAGCACGGCGCGCACGCGGGCGACCAGCTCCTTCGGCGAAAACGGCTTGGTCACGTAGTCGTCGGCGCCGGCCTCCAGCCCCTGCACCTTGTCCTCCTCGTGCACGCGCGCGGTGAGCATGATGATCGGCAGCTCGCGCGTGCGCTCGTCGCCGCGCAGGCGCTTGGCGAGCGCGACACCGGACTGGCCGGGCAGCATCCAGTCGAGGATGAGCAGGTCGGGCAGCGCGGCGCGGATCGCCGATTCGGCCTCCTCCGCGCTGCCGGCGCGGACGACGAGGAAGCCGTTGTGCCGGAGGTTGACGGCGAGCAGTTCCTGGATCGCCGGTTCGTCCTCGACCACCAGAATCGTCGGCGTCACGTCATTCCTCCTTGCCGGTATGCCGGATGTCGCGCCCTTCGGCGATGTAGATCACGTGCTCGGCGATGTTCTTCGCATGGTCGCCGATGCGCTCGACCGAGCGGCAGATCCAGACGATGTCGATCGCCGTCGAGATGGTCCGCGGATCTTCCATCATGTAGGTGATCAGCTGGCGGACGATGGCCTTGAACTCGGCGTCGACCTTGGCGTCGGCGTGGATCACCGCGTCGGCGAGCGCGACGTCGAGGCGGGCGAAGCTGTCGAGCGCCTGGCGCAGCATGATCACCGCCTCGTCGGCGACATGGCGCACGTCGGTGGCGCGCGGCACGTTGAGCATGCCCTGCTCGTGCACGCGGCGGGCCCCCTTGGCGATCTTCTTCGCCTCGTCGCCGATGCGTTCGAGGTCGGTGACGATGCGGGTGACGCCCATCACCAGGCGCAGGTCGGAGGCCGTCGGCTGGCGACGGGCGACGACGTGCACGCACTCGTCGTCGATGATCTTCTCGAACTTGTTGACGCGGTGGTCGGCCTCGACGATGTCCTTGACGCTGCCGATCTCGCCGCTGGCGTAGGCTTCGACGGCGGCGCGGATCTGCGCCTCGACGAGGCCGCCCATTTCGAGGACGTGGGTGCGCAGCTCGCCGAGATCCTCGTCGAACTTGCGGGAAACGTGGACGCTTTCGTTCATGGTCGGTTCCTCTGCTGGCGGCCAGGGCTCAGCCCATGCGGCCGGTGATGTAGTCTTCGGTGCGCTTGTCCTGCGGCTTGATGAAGATGTCGTCGGTCTTGCCAAACTCGATCATCTCGCCGAGGTACATGTACGCGGTGTAGTCGGAGACGCGCGCCGCCTGCTGCATGTTGTGCGTGACGATGAGGATGGTCACGCGCTGCTTCAGTTCGTGCACCAGCTCCTCGATGGCGCCGGTGGCGATCGGGTCGAGCGCCGAGGTCGGCTCGTCGAAGAGCAGCAGCTCGGGGTCGGTGGCCAGCGCGCGGGCGATGCACAGGCGCTGCTGCTGGCCGCCGGAGAGGTTGGTCGCCAGGTCCTGCAGGCGATCCTTGACCTCGTCCCAGATGGCGGCGCCCTTGAGCGCCGCCTCGACCTTGTCGTCGAGCGCGCGGCGGTTCTTCTCGCCGCGCACGCGCAGCCCGTAGGCGACGTTCTCGAAGATCGACTTGGGGAAGGGGTTCGGCTTCTGGAAGACCATGCCGACGCGCATCCGCACCTCGATCGGATCGACGTCCGGCGACAGCAGGTTGGTGTTGTCCGGGTAGAAGCGGATCTCGCCCTCGTAGCGGTTGCCCGGGTAGAGGTCGTGCATGCGGTTGAAGCTGCGGAGGTAGGTCGACTTGCCGCAGCCGGACGGCCCGATCAGCGCCGTCACCTTCTTGTCGTGGATCGGCATGTTGATCTTCTTCAGCGCCTGCACGTCGCCGTAGAAGAAGTTGAAGTCGCGGGCTTCGGCCTTGAGGGCGGGGGCGGCGGTCGTGGCGGATGCGGTCTGCATGACGTGCTCCAGTTCGTGTTCGGTACTTACCATTTGATGTTCTTGCGAAGGCGGTAGCGCAGCCAGATGGCGATGGCGTTCATCGTCAGCACCATGGCCATCAGCACGAAGCCGGCGGCGGCGGCGTTGACCTCGAAGGCCGGGTCCGGGCGCGAGGTCCAGTTGAAGATCTGGATCGGCATCACCGTGAAGGGCGACATGACCCAGTCGAACAGGCCGGCGCGCGTGCCGTCGGCGAGTTCGCTGAACGGCACCGGCGGCAGGAAGGCGATGAAAGTCAGTGCGCCGATGGTGATGATCGGCGCCGTCTCGCCGATGGCGCGCGCCAGCCCGATGATGACGCCGGTCAGGATGCCGGGCATGGCGTAGGGGATGATGTGGTAGCGGCAGGTCTGCCAGCGCGTCGCGCCGACGGCCATCGAGCCTTCGCGGATCATCGCCGGGATCGAGCGGATCGCCTCGCGCGTGGACACGATGACGATCGGCAGGATCAGCAGCGCCAGCGTCAGGCCGGCGGAGAGGATGCTCTGCCCGAAGCCGAAGGTGTAGACGAAGATGCCGAGCGCCAGGAGGCCGTAGACGATCGACGGCACGGCGGCGAGGTTGGTGATGTTGATCTCGATGACCTCGGTGATCCAGTTGCGCTTGGCGTACTCCTCCAGATAGAGGCCGGCGGCGACGCCGAGCGGCACCGCGGTCAGCGCGGTGACCAGCATCACCAGCAGCGAGCCGACCCAGGCGGAGAGGATGCCGGCCTGCGTCGCCCGGCGCGAGGCGAAATTGAGGAAGAAGTCGAGGTTGAAGCGGGCGGCGCCCTTGACCGCCATGTCGGCGACGAGCGCGAAGATGACGACGAGGCCGATGCCCAGGCAGATGATGCCGAGCGCGGCGAACAGGGCGTCCTTGAGCTTGCCGCGGGCGATCAGCGCGCGGATCTGCGCCTGCTTGTCGTTGGGGTTTGCTTGCATCAGTAGTTCTCCCGGAACTTGCGGCGCAGCCACTGGCCGAGGATGTTGAACAGCAGCGTGATCAGCAAGAGCGTCAGGCCGGCGGCGAAGATCGTCTGGTAGCCGATCGAGCCGTGCGGCAGGTCGCCGAGCGCCACCTGCACGATGTACGAGGTGATCGTCGCCGCCGGCTCCATCGGGTTCCAGGTCAGGTTCGGCTGCATGCCGGCGGCCACCGCCAGGATCATCGTCTCGCCGACGGCGCGCGAGATGCCGAGGATGTAGGAGGCGGCGAGCCCGGAGAAGGCGGCCGGGACGACGACGTGCAGCGCCGTGTGCAGACGGGTGCCGCCCATCGCGTAGGAGCCCTCGCGCAGGCTCATCGGCACCGCGCGCATGGCGTCCTCCGACAGCGAGGCGACGTAGGGGACGATCATGATGCCCATCACCAGGCCGGCGGAGAGCAGCGAGAAACCGGGCAGCTCGGGGAAGATCTTCTGCAGCAGCGGCGTCACGATGAGCAGCGCGAAGTAGCCGAAGACGATGGTCGGGATGCCGCCGAGCAGTTCGAGGATCGGCTTGGCCAGCTCGCGCACCTTCGGGTTGGCGAACTCGGACAGGTAGATGGCGATGACGGTGCCCATCGGGATCGCCACCGCCAGCGCCACCGCCGACGAGACCAGCGTCCCGGAGATGAGGACCATGATGCCGAAGTGGGCGTCGTCGAACAGCGGCGTCCACTGCGTGTCGGTCAGGAATTCGACGAGGCCGACGCTCTGGAAGAATTGGATCGACTCGGAGACGAGCACATAGACGATGCCGACCGTGGTCAGCACCGAGACGGCTGCCGCGGCGAAGAGCAGCGCCTCGATGACGCGCTCGCTGGCGTGGCGCATGGCGTTCTTCGCCAGGCGGTTGCTGACGACCGGCGCGTCGGGGGCGGGAGGGGCGGTCATGGCGCAGGAGTTCACAAGGGACGACCTCTGGATGGTACACCGGCCCCTGCCGGGGCCGGCATGCTTGATTCGCCCGGCGACACCGCCGGGCACGGCATTACAGCTTGGCTTCGCGCTTCATCAACTCGTCGATGGTGACGCCGATCTCGTTCTTGCCGCCGAAGACGGTGCCGAACTTCTTCTTGCTCACATGTTCGAGGTTGCCGGTGTAGGCGGCGGCCGGCAGCGGCACGTACTTCACTTCCTTGGTCAGCGTCGCGGCGTTCTTCATGTAGAACTCGACGAATTCCTTGACCTCCGGCTTGTCCAGCGACGCCGCCTTGACATAGACGAAGATCGGCCGCGACAGCGGCTGGTAGGTACCGTTCTCGACGGAGGCGGCGGACGGCTCGACGGCCTTGCCGGTCTTCGGGTTGACGATCGGCAGCGCCTTCAGCTTGCCGGTGTTCTCGGCGTAGTAGGCGTAGCCGAAGTAGCCGATGGCGTTCACGTCGCGCGAGACGCCCTGCACCAGCACGTTGTCGTCTTCCGACGCGGTGTAGTCGCCGCGCGAGGACTTGGCCTTGCCGACCATCGCCTCGGTGAAGTATTCGAAGGTGCCCGAGTCGGCGCCGGCGCCGAACAGCTTGACCGGCGCGTCCGGCCAGGCCGGGTTGACCTGGTTCCACTTGGTGATCTGGCCCTGCGCGGCCGGTTCCCACAGCTTCTTCATTTCCTCGACGGTGACCTGCTTGAGGAAGCTGTTCTTCGGGTTGATGACGACGGTCAGCGCGTCGAAGGCGACCGGCATCTCGACGTACTGCACGCCGGCGGCCTTGCAGTCCTCCATTTCCTTCGCGGTGATCGGGCGCGAGGCGTTGGCGAAGTCGGTCTCGCCGCGGCAGAACTTCTTGAAGCCGCCGCCGGTGCCGGAGATGCCGACGGTGACCTTGACCGCATTCTTTTTGGCCTTCTGGAATTCCTCGGCGACGGCCTCGGTGATCGGATAGACGGTCGAGGAACCGTCGATCTTGATGACCTGCGCCTGCGCGGCACCGGCGGCAAACAGCGACAGGCCGGCCAGCGCGAGGGAGATTCGGGTTTGCTTCAGCATGGATTTCACTCCTGTGAATCGTTGGGGAAGGACAACGATGCGGAGTGTGGCGGCCAATTGTTACAACGCGATGACACCCTGTAACAATCCGGCGGGCGTTAAAATGGCGGGCAGCGCAACCGTTTTTCCAACCATTTCCCCAACCGCTTTCCGGACCTCGCCATGACCCAGGATGAACTGAAACAGGCCGTCGCCCGCGCCGCCCTCGCCCACGTCGTGCCCGACGCCATCGTCGGCGTCGGCACCGGCTCGACCGCCAACTGCTTCATCGACGCGCTGGCGGAAATGAAGGACCGCATCCCGGCCGCCGTCGCCAGCTCGGAAGCGACGAAGAAGCGGCTGCAAGGCCACGGCATCAAGGTGCTCGACCTCAACGAAGTGGCCTCGATCCCCGTCTACGTCGATGGCGCCGACGAAGTGAATGCCCGCCTGCACATGATCAAGGGCGGCGGCGGCGCGCTGACGCGCGAGAAGATCGTCGCCGCGGTAGCCGACAAGTTCGTCTGCATCGCCGACGCCTCGAAGAAGGTCGAGGTGATGGGCCGCTTCCCGCTGCCGGTGGAGGTCATCCCGATGGCGCGCGCCCACGTCGCCCGCCAGCTGGCCAAGCTCGGCGGCACGCCGAAGCTGCGCGAAGGCTTCGTCACCGACAACGGCAACGTCATCCTCGACGTGCACGGCCTCGCCATCAGCGAACCGGAACTGCTCGAAGCCGAGATCAACCAGATCGTCGGCGTCGTCACCAACGGCCTCTTCGCTCTGCGCGGCGCCGACGTGCTGCTGCTCGGCACGGCCGGCGGCGTCGCCACCTTCACCCGGCTCTGACACGCCGAGCCGGCACAAGAAAACGGCCCGCGGGTCTCCCGGCGGGCCGTTTTGCTGCGGACGTCCGCGGCTCAGCGGGCCGGCGGCACGTAGCCCTGGACGCGGTCGGCGCCGTCGCCGAAGAAGTGCTTCTCGACCTGCTCGGAGAGGTACTTGCGGTGGGCCGCGTCGGCGAGGTTGAGACGGTTCTCGTTGATGATCATCGTCTGCATGCGGATCCACTGCTGCCAGGCCTCCTTCGAGACGCTCGCGAACAGGCGCTTGCCGAGTTCGCCGGGCATCGGCGGGAAGTCGAGACCTTCGGCCTCGCGGCCGAGCTTGATGCAATTGACGGTACGTGCCATTGATTCGCTCCGGAGTGTTGCGGGGTTTGCTGGGGTTGCGGCCCGCGCGCGGCGCGGGCAGGAGCGGCCGATTATAGCCCAGCGGCGACGGCCGGCGCGCGCGCTCAGAGCGGCTTCATCAGCACCTTCGAGCGACGCTGCAGGTTGTACACCAGGCGCTTCTCGTCCGGCAGCTGGTCCACCGTCTTCTCGGCGAAACCGCGCTCGATGAACCAGTGCGCGGTGCGCGTGGTGAGCACGAACAGGCACCGGACGCCGGCCTCGCGGGCACGCGTCTCGATGCGCTTCATCAGCTGCTCGCCGTAGCCCCAGCGCCGGTATTGCGGATGCACGGCGAGGCAGGCCAGCTCGGCCTGCCCCTCGCCGTAGGGATAGAGCGCGGCGCAGCCGACGATCAGCCCGTCATGCTCGACCACCGAGAAGCGGCCGATCTCGCGTTCGAGCAGGTCGCGTTCGCGGCGCACCAGCGTGCCGTCCTCCTCCAGCGGCTCGATCAGCGCGATCAGGCCGCCGATGTCGTCGGGCCGCGCGTCGCGCAGCTTGTCGAGCGACTCGCGGCTGATCACGGTGCCGACGCCGTCGCGCGAGAAGAGTTCCTTCAGCAGCGTGCCGTCCTCGTCGTAGCCGATCACGTGCACGCGGCCGACGCCGGCGCGCGCGGCGCGCACGGCGCAAGGCAGGTAGCGCTTGAGGTCGGACGACAGCCAGTCGCCGATGCGCACCAGGCGCTCGGCGGCGTCGGCGGTCAGCTCGTCGAGCAGCGTGCCGTCGATGTCGGTGGCGCCGCGGCTGTCGGAGAGGAAGATCAGCTTGTCGGCGGCGAGCGCGACGGCGGTGGCCTCGGCCACTTCCTCCATCGCCAGGTTGAAGCTTTCGCCGGTCGGGCTGGTGCCCATGCACGAGAGGAGGACGATGTTGCCGAGTCCGAGCTGGGCGCGGATGCCGTCGGCGTCGATCTTGCGCACGGCGCCGGCGTACTGCATGTCGACGCCGTCGACGATGCCGACCGGGCGGGCGGTGATGAAGTTGCCGCCGATGACGCGGATGCGGCTGTTGGCCATCGGCGTGTCGGGCAGGCCCTGCGAGAGCAGCGCCTCCAGTTCGAGATAGACGCTGCCGACGGCGTCGATGACGCAGTCGAGCGCGGCCGCGTCGGTGACGCGGTAGCGGCCGTGGTAGCGCGAGGGTAGCCCCTTCTCGCGCAGTTCCTCCTCGATCTGCGGGCGGGCGCCGTGCACCAGCACCAGCCGGATGCCGAGCGCCGCCAGCAGGTTCACGTCGTAGGCCAGCGTCCAGGCCAGCGACCCCAGGATCGCCTTGCCGCCGAAGGCGACGACGAAGGTCTTGCCGCGGAACAGGTTGACGTAGGGCGCGACCGAGCGGAACCAGGCGACGAAGTTCTCCGCTTCGTCGGCATGGCCGCCGCGGCCGTGCTCGTTGCGTGCGTGTTCGCTCATTTCCCCTCCAGCACCCGCTCGATGCGTTCGCAGAGCGTGCGCAGCACCTTCACCCGGGCGAAATTCTTGTCGTTGGCCTCGACCAGCGTCCACGGCGAACGGCCGGTCGAGGTGCGGTCCACCATGTCGCAGACGGCCTGCGCGTAGGCGTCCCACTTCTCGCGGTTGCGCCAGTCTTCCTCGGTGATCTTGAAGCGCTTGAACTCGGTGTCCTCGCGCTCCTTGAAGCGGCGCAGCTGCTCGTCCTTGCTCACCTGCAGCCAGAACTTGACGACGAT
>JANJTW010000173.1 GCA_024710925.1 Rhodocyclaceae bacterium
CTGGTGATCGCCGATGACGAGAAGCCCCTCGCCATGGCCGGCATCATGGGCGGCGAGGAGAGCGGCATCACGCTGGAAACGACCGAGCTTTTCCTCGAATCCGCGTTCTTCGCGCCGAAGGCCATCGCCGGACGCGCGCGCCGCTACGGTTTCGGCTCCGACGCTTCGCATCGCTTCGAACGCGGTGTCGATTTCGGGGCGACCCACCAGGCCATGGAGCGGGCGACGCAGCTAATCCTGCAAATCTGCGGCGGCGAGGCAGGTCCGCTGGTCGAGGCCGTTGCCGACCTGCCGGCCCGTCCTCCCGTCCGCCTGCGCGTTGCCCGCGTGGCCAAGGTGCTCGGCGTGCCCTTCGCCGCCGAGGCCATTGCCGGGCTGTTCGCGCGTCTTGGCCTGCCGTTCGTGCGCGAAGGCGACGAATTCGTCGTCACGCCGCCGTCCTACCGCTTTGACATCGAGATCGAGGAAGACCTGATCGAGGAAGTCGCTCGCCTGCACGGTTACGACAATATCCCCGCCCCGGCACCGCAGGGCTCGCTCGCCATGCTGCCGCAGACCGAGTCGGCCCGTCCGCTGGCGCGCATTCGCCAAATTTTCGCCGACGCCGGCTATCAGGAAGTGGTCAATTTCGCCTTCGTCGAGGAGGCCTGGGAAAGCGATTTCGCCGCCAACGCCGATCCGATCCGCCTTGCCAATCCGATCGCCAGCCAGATGAGCGTGATGCGCTCGACGCTGTTCGGCGGACTGGTGGCGAACCTCGCCACCAATCTCAAGCGCAAACAGTCCCGCGTGCGCATCTTCGAGACCGGCCGCTGCTTCCTGCGCGATGCGGCCGCCCTGCCGGTCGCCGGCTTTGTCCAGCCCTGGCGCTTGTCCGGCCTCGCCTACGGCGGGGCTCTGCCCGAACAATGGGGAGCGCCTGCCCGCAACGTCGACTTCTTCGATGTCAAGGGCGACCTCGAAGCATTGCTTGCGCCGCGCGTTGCTTGCTTCGAGAAGGCCGCGCACCCGGCGCTGCACCCGGGGCGTTCCGCCCGGATCATGATCGAAGGTGCATGCATCGGTATCGTCGGCGAGCTGCACCCGCGCTGGGTCCAGAAATACGAACTGCCGCAGCCGCCGGTTGTCTTCGAACTCGAACTGGACGCGCTCAAAGCCGCGTCGTTGCCGCAGTACGTCGAGGTTTCCCGCTTCCAGCCGGTGATCCGCGACCTCGCCGTCGTGGTTGATCATGAGCTCGAACTGCAGCAACTTCTCGACGGCCTTTTTGCCTGTCGTTCGCCCCTCGTTCAAGACATCCGACTGTTCGATATCTACACCGGGAAAGGGGTCCCGGAAGGGAAGAAAAGTCTTGCTTTCCGCATAGTTATGCAAGATACTCAAAGGACTTTGCAAGACGTCGAAGTCGATGCCGCGATGCAAAATCTGGTGGTTTACCTGCAAGACGCCTTCGCGGCGCAACTCCGTGTCTGACGAGGAAAATAATGACGCTGACAAAAGCAGAGCTTGCTGATCTTTTGTTCGAAAAAGTCGGTCTCAACAAGCGCGAAGCGAAGGACATGGTGGAGGCGTTCTTCGAGGAAATCCGCAATGCGCTTGAGCGCGGCGACGGCGTCAAGCTGTCCGGCTTCGGCAATTTTCAGTTGCGCGACAAGCCGCAGCGCCCTGGCCGAAACCCGAAAACGGGCGAGGAAATCCCGATCACCGCGCGTCGCGTGGTCACTTTCCACGCCAGCCAGAAACTAAAGTCCGAGGTGGAGCAGTTCTACCGTGGAACCCAATCCTAAAGACATCAGCAGCGATGCCCTCCCGCCGATTCCGGCCAAGCGCTATTTTACCATCGGCGAGGTGAGCGAACTCTGCGGCGTCAAGCCGCATGTCCTGCGTTACTGGGAGCAGGAGTTCACGCAGTTGAAGCCGGTCAAGCGGCGCGGCAACCGCCGCTACTATCAGCACCACGAGGTGCTGCTGGTCCGGCGTATCCGAGAACTGCTTTACAATCAAGGGTTTACCATCAGCGGTGCGCGCAACCGTCTCGAGGACAGCGCTCCCGGCGAGGCTGTTGCCAAACCGGCGCTTTCTCCGGAGGTCCTGCGGGGTGAACTGATGCGCGTCATCGAGATGCTGCGCGTTTGAGTCGATAGTCGCTTTCGGTTATACTCCGCGCCTCGTGTCGGGGCGTAGCGCAGCCTGGTAGCGCACTTGCATGGGGTGCAAGGGGTCGCGAGTTCGAATCCCGCCGCCCCGACCAGTAATACCAAGGGTTTCCAGCCGAAAGGCGGAAACCCTTTTTCATTTCTCAGCCGAAAACCGAAAACTGCCCCATACATTGCCCCATACAAGGGAAAACGCTTCGGTTGCCAGGTCAGCACACCTGCGCCACTGGGCGTCTGCATTTGGTTAGCAGGAGGCTTCGGATGCTTGATGTCGATCTGCTTGCCTTGCTGCACGTAGATCGCGTCGCCCCGCTTTGATGGCTCGGAGACGAGCCGAGCGCCATCGTCGGTGACGTTGTGGTGGACAAACTGCGGGTTGGTGCCGCTGCGCTCTTTCTTGACGTAGGAAAGAAGCTCGGACATATTTATCGTGAGCTTCGTATCTCGGGCTGCCGCCCCTTCTTTGGGAAGGTGAGCATCAGCAGCCAGTTTCGCGGGGCTTACTCATCCTGCCTTGCCATCAGCCTACTCGGTGGCTAGACTGCTTCCATCCGCTCCCACCAGATTCCGAATACCAGAGGGGTCCGGTGCGTAGGTGCAAGAGGCGTTACCCGCCTCGGCACCATCGGATTCATTACCGCACGGACGATAGATAGCGTTCGCCCTTTATCCATGCTCAGGCGACGGTCCCCTAGCTCGCAATAATGCCTCGGTGTGCGCCTGCGCCTCTCGTATCGGATGGCAATCAACGTGGGGAGCAGTCGATGTGTAGAGCGTCCATTTGCCTATGCGCGTGCGCGTCGCACAGGGCAACTCGCCGTGGTCAAGCTCAACCAGGACATAGTTGCAAGGGCGCTTCACCGCCCATCGTAACTTCGCCCCTTCCTTCTTTGCGTCATCGAAGTTCGCGCGCCAGTATTCAGGGACGAAGAACAGGTCGCCGCCGCAGGTGCCTTCGTATGGAATATGCACCGAGCCACCCCACGACCGGATTTCCTCGAACCACTCATTTTTCCCTGGGTTTATGTCCGACCATTGATCGCGTCCGGCAATGAACAACGCATCCTCAGCAGGAAGTCCGGTTGCCGCAACACGGCGCAGCTGCTCATCGACCATAATCTGCCACAGTCGAGCATCAGGAACTAGGGCGCACGATACCGAACGAATGTCGTCACGGTGTAACAACTCGCGAACAGCGTCTAGAAAGTCATCAGGTAGATAGGTATCCATTCCTTCGGTACTCGTGCATACGGCAGGCATGGCAGCTTTAATTATCGACGGAGCAAGAGATTCTACTTGTCGGGATAGCCTAGGTCGCAGGCGCCGATGTCGGCGTTGGTTCCGTGGAAGTGATATTCGTAGTTGCCGATCTTGGGATGAGAGTTTCGCTGACCAGAGAGGGCAGTATGGCTTTATGTCTTCGTCCTATCAAGACCCGATCCCCTGGATGCCATGCTCTTTCTTGACGCAGGAAAGAGGCTCGGACATACTGTAAAAGGCCTCGCGCTCGGTGTAGCCCCCATTCTTTGGCTGAATGGAAGGGACCCGCCGGGGACAGCGGGGCTTATTTCATTTTCATTTGAGGCGTCGTAGTCGTAGAAGCGCTGCCCATCGGTTGCTTCCTTGATTACCAGGCGAGCGACGTAATCCACGTCATTGATGCGAAGCGGCGCATAGAAGTGGCGTAGGAATCAATGCCTTTATCTTATCAAGATCGCTCCCAAGCCAATCGAGCGCAACCTCTTCGGTGATCTCGAAATTCGCTTCCGGAATGGCCGGCGGGGTCAGCTCCCCATGAACCGATCGGCTTCCTCCTGCTTGACCCTGATCCGGTCCAGCACCGCCATCTTGTCCTCCGACTCGCTGCTTTCCTCCGACTCGTCCTCGGTCGTTTCCTCGGGCGGCAGCAGAATCCACTTCGGCAGCACGATTTCCTCCGCTTCGTCCCGCCTGAACCCGGCTTCCATCAGCTCCCGCATTTCCTTCGCCGCGCCCTTCGCCGCCGCTTCGGCTGCCGTCAGCAACTGATTCGCCGCCAGCAGTTCCGCGTACCTGTTCGGCAGCCACTCCCTCCAGTGCCGAATTGCCTTGTTGACCAGTAGCCGTTCCATTGTTTTCTCCGTTAGCAGGTGCTGTTGGCACTTTCTCCGACCGGAGTTTAGCCAATGTCGTGAGAATATTCACTGCGCCGCCATTCTTTGCTTCGCCGGACAGATACCGTCACGGTCTTCGGCGGGCGCACCTTTCGAATGTCGCGCTTCCCCCGTGACGACAGTGCTATAGTCGAATTACTGCTTTGGCCCGGAGTCATCGCGGCCTTCGCACCGGCACTTGGCGAAGGTTCGGCAAACGGGTTATCCCCGGAGGATAACGGTGGGAACGGACGCCCCGCCCCAAAGCAGCTTCCTTTTCCTCTGCAATCTTGTCGTCGTCAAGGTCTTCCGGATTGGCGATTGGAGAAGCATTCTTGCTTCCATCATCAGCACTGGCTAAACTCGAACCCACTGGCGGAACGTTCGGCAAATCAGCTTCCGCGTGAGTCGCTTCGGCGGCAATAGGATGAGGGGAATAGCCGGCCTGTTCCGGTATCTGCTGTCCCTCCCGCCAGCTCTCTTTCAGTTCCCGAGCCTGCTTCAAAGACCGATCCGGAGATGTCATCACGGAAACGATGTCAATGAATCCGTCTGCAATTTCAATCTCGATTTCCACTTCTATCCAGCGGAAAGCGGTCGGCGACGTTGAGCCCTGATTTTGCGAAACAGATTTCAGCCACTCATTCATCGAGTGGGCCAGGCCCAATGCCCTTCACTCGCCGATTCATTAGTCCAAACCGTTCAGCCATACCGGTCATTGAAACGTCGACGTAGGCGTCATGCCTGGCGGTCAGCTGTGCGAAGGTACGCCACTGCATTCCCTTGGGTTTCTCCCCCCTTGGATTCAGGATGCCAACACGCCACCCTAGCAGCCGCCGGACTCTATCCGCTTGGCGCGCTGCCCGATCATCGGCCGTTTCGCGTTGGCTGGCGTAAGTGAGTTGCAAACAATGCCGGCAGGCATAGTGCCGGCCGGGGCTATACAGAACGGCGACCCGCCGTTCGCAGGTCGGACATATCCACCAGCATCGTGTCCCACCAAGATGACAGGGGGTGCGATCCATATGGATGGATTGGCTGACATCTTCCCATTCTGCCCCGCGATGATTTCGAAACTTGTAGGCCAGGAGCACATGATCGACTCTTACCTGAATCCGGATGTCGCTGACCGGTCGGCCACAGATCGTCCATTGCCACCCGAACGACTGTCCGGGCTGGAGTAGTCCGCTGCGATTCAGCTTGCGTATGTCGAGTGGCCGCGAATCTTCCGTCGCGGCTTTCCCAGCCTGATTCCGCCGCCCGCTACCGATGCCGCCCATATTTTCATCCTCAAATTTTTGCCGAAATCATTTGGCAGGTTTGCCTCATGATTTTCAGCCAATGCTGCCAAATCCATTGCCGCGTCTGATGTTTCACCGATTTTGATGGCCTGCGGACTCATGCGCTACGCAGGTCCTTCAGCTTCAGAATCATGGCTAATGTCCGCTCGAATTTTCGGTCGAGATGCGTTTCGTAGCGGCTCAGCTTTTCCAATCGGTGCGCTTGCAGCCCTTCGCCCAGGGTTTGCGCTTTGATTGCCGGGGCAAATCTCGCCTCTTGCACCATGCGGATGCAGATCGGCTCCAGCGACTCGAAGATGAATTGCGCCAGTCCTTCGGCGGTGGCCGGGTAGGACTCATCTTCGACATGCTCATCCCACCAGTCACGGGATTCCTGGATTAGCGCCCGCCGAGCTTTCTCATAGGCGTCCACACCTCGCTTGCGAAGTATCGCCGCTGCTTTTTGCGTTGCTGCCAGGTCAGTGGCTGCCTCTCGCTGGCGTTCGGCGATCTCTTCGGGGGTGCCATCCATGAATTCCCGCAGGTCGGTTTTCTCGTCGCCCAAACCACGCTGGAAAGGCGCCGCCGACTTGATTACCGATGCTGCGCTATTGACCGCGCTTTTCAATCCCTCGTTGATCTTCGCGCCTTCGGCCAGCAATACCCGCCGCTTGCGCCAGATGATGGTGGCAAGCTCCTCGATCAGATAACGCTCAGTCATCCCAGCCGGTCGGTGCTCCTCGACCAGTGCTGCCAGCAGTTCTGCAAACTCGGCATGATCTTCGTGCGCCAATACCGCGTGCTTGGAGAGAATGCCGTGCTTCAGAGCATTGAACCGCACAGGCGCATAGTTTCCGCTTCGTGCTACGGGTTCCGCCTTATCGCAGCTTATCGGTGTCACCGCGTTGCTCGCGTCCGCTTCAATGATCGCCATTATTTGCCTCCTTTCTGGATCAGTCCCGGCCAGCGTTCCCGGCCCGGCCGCCGGTCGACATCAGCCGGCCCCGGCGCATAGCCTTCGCAGCGCTGGGGAAGATCACGGATCGGCTCATAGCTGCGGCTTGCCCTGATCTCTCCATGCCGTGCCGCAAGGCAAAGCCCCCGTTCGGTCAGATTCGCGCACTGTTCGCAGATACGTCGGTCGTCGTCGGTAAATGCCTCGATTTTCTGGAAATCCATCGCCGGGGCACTGCCGTTACTGTCGTTGGAAGACCGCGAAAAATCGGCATTGCCCGGCAGCGACACTGCCATTACTGCCGTTGTATTTCCTTCGGCAGTTTCGGCAGTACGAACATCCGCCAGTTGTGCAATTTCACGCTGCGCACGCGCCAGCCAGTCAGCCATGATTGCGCCCCTTGGCGATCGCTGGATTGATGGCATAGCGATAGGTACGCCGGCCACTGCCCGGGCCGGTGCCGCCGACTTCCTCGGCGCGTAGCCAGTGCTCGTCTTCCAGCCAGTCGAGTGCAGCCTGCACAGCCTCGTCGGTCGTCAGGCTGCGCCACTGGTTGCGGCGCATATCGCGTGCTGTGAAACCGTCGGCCAACTTGCTCTGGCGTAGCTTGTCAGCCAACGCCTGTGCGGCGCGCAGGCCGTCGTCGGCTAGCAGGCCATAGCAGCGCCGTGCGTGGGCTTCGAGGTAGTCGCACCAGGCCGCTGCGCGCAGCGCCGCTTCCGCTGTTACCGGCCCGCGCCGCCCGGTCGCCGCACAATCGACCAGATGCAGGATCAGCGCCAGCGCCGGGAGCAGCTTGTCGTACTTCGCCAGGTGCTGGGCAATGATCGGATGATCCTCTGCCGGCATCTTTGTGCGATGTAGATCGCCCGACCATTCGATGAAAATCTCCTGCGCCGAATCGTCGAAGTGGAAATGCGGGAACTTGTCGAAATCGTTGGCCGGTGCGGCGCCCCAGGCCACCGG
This sequence comes from Rhodocyclaceae bacterium, assembly GCA_024710925.1. Taxonomy (GTDB): domain Bacteria; phylum Pseudomonadota; class Gammaproteobacteria; order Burkholderiales; family Rhodocyclaceae; genus Proximibacter. The sequence continues at coordinate 7,490 of JANJTW010000173.1, forward strand.
ATCGAGATCGGCCAGCGCCTCGAACATGACGAAAGCCCGCTCGCGTGCCGCCTTCGCCGGCAGGCGATCCGTCCATTCCCAGTCGCGATGATCGGGATAAACGAGCACCTGAAACCGTTGCAGCATGCCGTCGTTGGCCAGCGCATGCGCGGCCTGCTCCAGATAGCCGGTCAGCTTGTCTGGCTGGATGCCGCCGAAGATTGATACGCACAGGTTCGGAATGAAGATCGAGCCGCGCCCGATGCGGTCGGTATCGAAGGCAGCATTGCCGTTCCAGGCTTCGAGGTAGAAGGCGCGCTCGCCTTCGCGGCCTTCGCGATCCCACGAAGCAATGAGCCCGACCAGTTCATCGCGCAGCACCAGCAGGCCGGCGGGGTTGTCGCGCAGCAGTTCGCCCAGCTTCTCGATGGTGGTGTCGTTGGATTTGTAGCGGCGTAGGGCCGGTGCATCCGGCGCCTGTTGTCGATGGCTTTGCAGCTCCTTGGCGAGGTCGTCCAGATCGCCTTTCTTGGCATCCTTCGCCGCCGCCTTGATGCGGGATTCGATGGCATCCCGCTTTGCCTCGAATACCGTCTTTTCGGCCTCGAAGGCTTCGAGGTTGGCTTGGTGTGCTGTCAGGGCTTGCGTGATCAGGCGGTCCAGCGGTTTCAAGGCTGCACCGATGGCTGGGGATTTCTTTGCCGAGGGCAGACCGACGATGCCGCCCCACAGATTGGGCACGATCAGCCACGAATCGCGGGACTTGGGCTTGATCGCACAGCGTGCCCCAATGATCGCGCCAAGACCGACCAGTGCCGCCGCAGCAACGAAATCGGGCGGGCAGGGCATGCGGTCGGCCTCGTCCATGATCCAGTCGCGCAACACCTCGGGCAGCAGAGTTGTCGCATCGAAAGCCGGTACCGGATGCAGCGCCGCCTCGATCGGCTTTGGCTCCGGCCATCCACCGTCTCCGGCAGTCGGTGCGCTCGTCGAGACGGTGGTCAGTGCGGCGATTTCCTCCGCAGTAGCTTCTGGGTGCGCCGCCAGCCAATCGACCGCATCCCCCTTTGGGGGCAGGCCAAGTGCCGCCACGTCGATGATGGATACCGTGCATCCCAGCGCCAGCAATGTCGCTGCTGCGGTGTCGGCATAGCGCCGGCCGGCTTCGTCGTTGTCAGGCCAGATCGTCACACGCCGGCCAGCGAGCGGCTCCCAGTTGGCCTTGGCTGCGGAGTCGGCCGCACCGCTGGTGGTGGCCAGGACTCCAATTTTCACCAGGGCATCGGAACACCATTCGCCTTCGCAAACCACAACCGTTGCGCCGGGTTGTGCCGCCAGTTCGTGCAGGCGATAGAGCGGCTTGCCTGCCGGGAAATCCGGCTCGCCGAGTGCATAGCCGTCACCGCTGCGCATCATCGGGCGTATCCATTTCTCTCCGCTGTCCGGGTGCTTGAGGCGGATGCGCCAGTAAATCGGCTGATCGTTGGCGGCGGTGTATTCGTGCAGGGCCTGCGGCTGATAGCCGGCGCGCAGCGCACCGTCCGCCAGACGGCGGGCTGCCTGTTGGGGCGTCTTGATGGTCATCGCATGTCCTCCCAAGCGCCAAGTGCCCGAGCTGCCTCGATGAAGCGCAGTCCGTGGCGCAGCATGTGAAAGGCAAGAACATCGCCGCCGTGGGTGCCGCAGACCATGCAGCGGAAAGCACCGGTCTCGATGCGTATCCTCAGGCTGGGGGCGGTGTCCGGATGGAAGGGGCAGAGGGTGGATTTCCACTCGCCGTTACCCGTGAGCTTCAAGCCCTGTTCTCGGTAGTAGGCGAGAGGTTTTGGTAGCTGGTCTCGCCTGAAGCCGAAGGCTGGCCGGGATAGTCCCCGCGTGGGGTGCGCGCGTCGCATGGGAGCCCCCTAGACCACTGCTTTGCGGGCGGCTTGCAGCTTGGCAACCAGCGCACGGATTTCGTCTTCGGTCTTGCCTGCGATGCGGGCTGCATTGAGTGCCGCCAGTTCGTCGGCGGGCCAGCCTACTGCCCGGGCGCCGATCGGCACCGGCGCCGTGAACAACCCTTGCTGAATATCGAGATAGTGAGCGCTGCGCGAGCGGGCACGTTCGCGCAGCACGGCGGGAAGGCGGAGGATGGTACGCGGCATGTTGGCACCTCATAGGGTGTTGTTGAACATGCCGCCATGCTGTCGATTTGAACGCTTGCCGCGCCGTAAATACCGATTGCCGATTCGGTATTTACCGAAGCCACCCCCTGTTTGAATAGCTCCTAGATCTATTTACCGCCTTGTCTTCGGCGGTTCAATAATGGTCACCGATTCCTTGATCCAGTCGCGCAAGGTTTTCTCCGTTACGCCCGCACCTGCTTTTTCGAGGTCTCTGACTATCTCGCCGATACCCTCCAGCCGCTCGGCGTGTATATCCATTCGATACGCTTCCATGACGAGTCCGCCAATGATCTTCAACGCTGTAGATCTACCCTTGCCAGACAAGGATTCGCCTTTCAGCACTTCTCTTTCCCGACTCAATGCCGCGATTTCGTCGGTCATGGCGCGGAGTTCTCCGCGCAGACGATCAATTTCGCTTTGCATGTTTCCGCGTTGATCTCCGGCCGCCTCAAGCGCTTCGGCTTTTGCCTTCCACTGGGCGCGCTCCTGTTCGCAGTTGCTCAGCGCGTTGCGCAACCCGGTATCTGTCGCTGGCAGATCGATATTTCCGGGCAAGGGATAGGTCAAGTTCTTTGCCGCACACCACGCCGCCAGATGGGCAGGAAAAATCCTCCACTCCTTTGGCGTCCCATCGTCCTTGAAGTCGGTTTCATCTGCGGCAAGTTCCCCGGCCTCAATCGCACGCCGGATGACCGATCGCCACCGCGAAATCTCGGCGTCGTCCCTCTCGGATAGTCAACCTGGAGCATCTAGGTCGATCCCGACAAAGGCTGAAGCTGCCTCTGTGTCGGTTAACTTGGGAAGCAATGCCATGATCCGTTTCCAGTCCGGAAACGAATTGACCAAGGTTGGCGCCAGCGTGACTGAAGCTTCTCCAATATTGATACCATGTTTGGCTAGGAACGAAGTGATTTCTGCCTCTTCGAATCCGAAATAGTGAAAGTCAGAAAGGGATTTCATCGTCTATCCCCCCATCTGGTATGCCGGAGTGCACGGCTTGTCGCAGACATCCCCATGCTGCAGCCTCTCCCCTGTTACTGGCAAGTTGCTTTCCGTATAGCGTGCTGTACTCATGCCAGCGAGGCCGAATATTTTCGTCCTCTGCCCAAAGCAGCCGGTGCAGCAGTGTTGCCGCTTCCTGATAGGTTGCCCCGTCTGCTTGGGTCATGCGGGTAAGAACATCGTGCAGACTGATAAACCCAGCCTGCTGTATCGCCAACAAATTTCTTACACTCATGCGAAACACCGCCCACTAAAAATTCAGATCCTGCGCCGGGCGCGCCATACATCCCCGATAAGTTACGTGGCGCACTATTCGATTTGGATTATGCCGGACCTTCCAGTACATTACCGCACTTCCTCTGGGCGAGGCGGCATGAGGCAAGAATGTATGCGCCAAGGCCGTGATGCAGAGCTTTCTGGCTGTGCCCGGACCACAAGAAATACTCCGCAACTTAGCCGAGCAAGAATGCTGTAGCGTTGCGAATATGATGAAAGTAATGAAAATGGAATGGGGCGTGCGAGCCAGAGCAGAGGGGGGCGCCCAATCAATCCAGAGTTCCCGGAAAAAGGGGGGGGTAGCATGACCCAGAAAATCGGAGCCGGCCTCCTTTCGTGTGCCGACAAGATCTGGGAAACCGCCGATACCTTGCGTGGAGCCGGCATCAGAGCCAGCGAATGGCCCGCCTACATGATGCCGTTCTTTGCCCTGATGATGCTGGAGTCGCGCCTGCGGCGTTTTCGGCAAAGTCGAGTCGACGAATACAAGAAGGAAACCGAAACCGACTTCAATATCGCAGATTCGGCACACATGGAGTGGCTGGAGTACTCCGCCAAGGCAGCGAACAAGGGTTATCACCGCGACCTGCTGCTGCACGGCAAGGGCCTCAAGGAAACCTGCGCGGTGCCGGGAGGCAACTTCCTGAACCGGCTATTGAGCCACCTCGACCAATACGACCCCGACACCAAGCGCCTGCTGGGTGTGGGCTATGCCCAGGGACAACCCAAGTTCCTGGACATGCAGGGCAAGGCTGCCGACCTGTTCAGTCGCGACAACTGCCCGCTCTTACCCTTCGCCCAGAAGTGGGCCGCGATTGACCTGACGCCCTTCGATAACTCCGAGATCACCACCATCGAGGAGCACATCAAGCGCAAGTGGGCCGACATCTCGGCAGAAACGGCGGGCGAGCAATATACCCCCTCCGACGTTATCGACCTAGCCACCGCCCTGATTGTGGAATTGCGACGCGAAGGCAAGGGTGGTACCGGCATCGCCGACGTGTATGACATGGCCAGTGGCGGCGGCAACTTCCTGTTCGCTACCGAAGACGCCCTGCGTGAAGCCTTCCCGAATCTTTCCGTACGCACACGCGGGCAGGAACTCAACGACGCCCTCTACGCGCTGGCCGCCATCGAGGCGCGCTTTCGGGAAGACGCCCGCATGGAGTGGGGCAACACTCTGACCAACGATCTGTTCCTGCACGACAAGTTTGATGTCATCGTCGCCAATCCCCCCTACGGCGTGGATTGGAAAGACTTCAAGAAGACCCTGGAGATGGATGCCTCCGGCCGCTTTGATCCAAACCGCATGCCGCCCACCTCCGACGGCCAGCTTCTGTTTCTGCAACACGCGGCCTTTCACCTCTCCGAAACCGGCGTCGCCACCGTCGTCCATTCCGGCTCCACCCTGTTTTCCGGCGATGCAGGCGGCGGCGAGTCGGAAACCCGGCGCTGGCTGATCCAGGAGCAGGACATCGTCGAGGCCATCGTCCAGTTACCCAAGAACGAGTTCTTCAATACCGGCATCCATACCTATCTGTGGATACTGAATCGCGCCAAGCCGGCCGAGCGCAAAGGCCATGTGTTGCTGATCAATGCCGAAGCCTGCTTCACCAAACTCAAGCGCAACCTCAACCAGAAGAACTGCGAGATCGACGAGGTCAACCGGGCGCGCATCGTGCAAGCCTTCCGCAACTTTGCCGACGGCCCCATTTCCAAGAAGCTGCCTATCGACACCTTGCTCTACAACAAGGTGGAACTGGAACTGTGGCGGCACGACGAGGATGGCCGCGCCATCGCCCAGACAACCAGCATCGAGGGCGACACCGTTACCGTTCGTTTCGACGAAACGGAATATCGGATCGCAGGTGGCGTGCTCGATCTGAGTCCCTTCCCCGGCAAGACCATCAAGGAAGCCGTTGCGCTATTTCACGAATCCGCCCGCTATGCCGAGCAGACCACGGTGGCGGTGACGGGCGGATCGACCTGGCGGCGCGACAACGAAACCGGTGCCATCACCATGGACGGGGTGGACTTGGGGCTGGGTGTGCTCTCCGTGAAGGCCAAGGCTGCCAAGTCAAAGGGACAGGAACGGGCCAAGGTCGAAATACTGCTCGACCGCCTGGTGGAAAAGGACACGGAAACCGTCGCCTACGCCTCGGACGATGACGTCAACAACCGGCTCATCGCCGACTTCCTGGCCCGCTGGGTGCATGAACCCTGGTGTCTACATGGTGCGAAGACCGGCTGCGAGATCAACTTCAACCGGGTGTTTCCGAAGCAAAGCGAGATTCGGGCAAGCCGAGATATTCTTAAGCAGATTGCCGCTGTCGAAGAGGAGATGGCCAGGTTGGAGGCAGAGATTGCCGCCGATCTTTGCCTTGGTAATTAGTGAGAATGCCTGAGGGGATATTGGATAGCCTTGCAGTTTCAACCGGTCAGATACCAGCCGGTTGGACCCTTTGTCGCGTAAAAGACATTGCGTACGTTTACATGGGGCAATCGCCTGAATCGAACTTGGTAAGCGATGAGCCTATAGAAGGCGGCATCCCTTTCTTGCAAGGCTGTTCAGAGTTCGGAGCGTCTAATCCAAGCCCCAGTAAGTGGTGCGTTGCTACTAAGAGGGTGGCAAGAGTAGGAGCTACGCTGTTTTCCGTGCGGGCTCCAGTTGGTGAGACGAATTTATCAGACCAAAAGTACGCAATCGGGCGCGGGCTGTGCTCAATAGAGAGTGTCGCTGATACCAACCAACGTTACCTATTCTGGCTCGCAGGGAGCATAGTCCGGTCAGAAGTTAGCTCGCGAATAACCGGTAGCACCTTTGAAGCCGTATCGGTTACCGATGTGCGTTCCGCGCGCATTCCACTTCCGCCGGCTTACCAACAGTGTCACATAGCCGCCTGGCTCGATTTTCAAACCAACCGCATCGACAAACGCATCGAACTACTCGGCAGCAAGCGTGACCTTCTGGGTGCGTTGAAGAAGTCGATAATCGCGGAGTCTACCTTCCGGGGCATCAACCCCAGCACACCTCTGAAAGACTCTGGCATTGCGTGGCTGGGTGCGGTGCCAAACCACTGGAAAACGGTGCGTCTGGGATCGGTGTTCCATGAGGCCGCCGACACAGGTCGCGAAGGCTTGCCGATGCTGACGGTCTCCATTCATTCCGGCATCTCCGACAAGGAACTGACCGACGACGAGATGGAACGCAAAGTCAGCCGAAGCGAGGACAAGGCAGTTTACAAGCGGGTCAAGCCCGGCGATCTGGTCTACAACCAGATGCGTGCCTGGCAGGGGGCTTTCGGTGCGGCTCAAATCGAGGGGTTGGTCAGCCCTGCCTACGTGGTGGCCCGCCCCAGACGGGGCATTGTCCCCAAGTTCGTCGAATACCTGCTACGCGCCCCTGCGGCGATGGAGGAAATTCGGCGGCGCTCGCGGGGCATCACCGACTTTCGGTTGCGGTTGTATTGGGATGAATTCAAGAACATCCGGATTGCATTGCCACCACTGGATGAGCAGCAAGCCATTGCCAACTTCCTGGATGGAAAACTGGCGCAGATTGACAAGCAAATCAACCTCATCGACCGCCTCGAATCCCTGCTCAAGGAACAGCGCAAGGCCCTCATCCATGAAGCGGTGACGGGCAAGATCGATCTATCCAACTACGAACCGCCGGCACAGGCGGCCTGAGAAAACACGGGAGGCGGTATGGCCGAGGGGTTCAAGGAAAGCGACTTTCAGAACGGCGTCTTCATTCCCTATCTGACCGCGCCATCACCGGCCGGGCTGGACTGGATTCTGGGCAAGCCCGCCGACATCGATGCCCTGCGCTGGATCGTTCCGGGAGACCTGCTGCATTTCCTCCGCGAGGGTTGTCCGCTCAATGCCGCCGCCTTCGCCAAGACGATGAAGGGTTACGACTCGGAGGCGGAATTCCTGCATGCCTTCCTGAGCGAGGTGCTGCTGCCCAAGATCGAGGCCAAGGCGAATGCCGCCTTCGTCCTGCGGGAAAGTCTGACCTTCGCCGGGCAATCCTTTGTGCTATGGAACGAGGCACCCCGCGCCGGGGCCGAGTCGGGCGCCGACGACCTGTTCAAGAAGAACCTGCTGCGGGTGATTCCCGAGGCTACCTTTGAGCGGCAGTTCCCCCACAGCAACAAGCGCATTCGCCGCCGGCCTGACCTGGTGTTTTTCGTCAATGGCTTGTACCTGGCCTATTCGGAACTGAAGACCGCCCAGACCGGGCAGACGGCCGCCGGGCATGGACGCAAGAAAATTGCTCATGACTGCGTGGAGGCCGGTATCGCGGTGTTGCGCGAGGCGCGGGAACGCTATGCGGCGGAGGGCGGGCGGTGGCCGGGCTTCCGGCACCGCGACCTGAGCGAAAAGGTGCGTTGGGAAATCCGCCAGACCATTTGCCTGTACGAGAAGGCGACCCACATCAGCGCGGCGGACATGGGGGCGATGGTGGTGCTGCCGGATGTTGAATGGCTACTGCCGGAGATCGACGATGCCATCGAGGCCGAGGACACCCAGGCCCTGGTGGAAACTCTGCCGGGCAAGGTGGTGGAGGCGTTCCTGCGCACGGCAGAGATGCGCGAAAAGCCTGCTTCCGTGGCCCTGGCTGAGCATATGGCTTCGTTCTTCGATCCCGCCGATGGAGTGGACCGAGAGATTCATTTCTTCAACCAGAACCGGCCCAGCCGTACAACCACCGGCACGGAAATTCTGCGTCCCCGCCCAGCCCAGCGGGCCATGCTGTTCCAGGCCATGCGGCGGGTACGCGAGCTTTATGCCGAGGAAAGCAAATCCAAGATCAACGAGGCCGACATACGGGCGGCGTTGGCGCTATCGCTGCCGGAACTCGACCCTAAGAAGGCCGACGAGATCGTCCGCAAGACCTTGTTGCACCGTAACGGCCAAGAGTCCCACTCCATCCTGCTGCAAGGCGCGGCGGGCTTGGGCAAGACGAACGTCATCGTCTGGCTGGCCCAGGCGCTGGCGGACATGGCGGACTCGCGCAGTGCGGCAATGGCACCCCTGTTCGACTTGTGCATTTTGCTGACTGACCGCACTGAGTTACGCCAGAACGTGGCCGAAGAAGCGGCGCGGTTGCGCGCAACCCAGAACATCGTCGCCGAGGCAGAGACCTTCAAGGACTTGCGCGACAGCCTGCAAAACGGCGTGCGCGTGGTGGTGGTGAATATCCAGAAATTCCCGTCCATCAAGCGGTTGGCGGAGGCTGATCCCGTATTGGCGAAGTTGCTGTCAAGCAAACGGGTGGCCTTCGTCATCGATGAGGTACATCGCTCGCAGAATGGTGATCTGCACGACTGGACTATCGAAATATTCGACGAGTGGGGCACGATCCGGCCCGAGGGGGCCAAGCGCAATCTCATCATTGGCCTGACAGCGACGCCCAGGGATGAAATCCTCGCGCGCTTCGGCGAGTGGCGCTCTCCGGCAGCGGCGGGCGACGACATCCGCTGGGCGCCGTATTTCGCTTACACCATGACCCAGGCCATCCGCGACAGGGTGATTCTGAATCCCCTCCAGAACGTGATCCGCTTCGAAGATCACCTGCAATACAAAATTACGGAGTCCGTCCAGAAACTCTCTGAAGGCGACAAGCTGCGGGCGCCCAGCTCCGACGAGATTTACCAGAACCCGAACCGGCAAGCCTTCGTCGCCAAGCAGGCGGCGCTGGTGTTCGTGGCGAAAACGATGCTGGCGATCCGACCGCCCGGTCGTGCCTTGGGCGAGGGCAAGGCGATGTTCGCCGCACACTCCATCAAGGCGGCCATCGCTTATCAGGGCCTGTTACGCGCCGAACTGGACAAGTTGGCGGACGATCCGCGCTTTGCTGAGCACGCCGAGGCGATCCGGGCTTGCCCGGTGTTGCTGCTCTACACCGACAAGCAGGGCGAGGCGAGTTGCGCGTCGCGTAACGGCGGGAAGGACCAGGACGCCATCATCAACGAATATCGCCGCAAGGGTGAGGGCGCCAAGCAGGGCTTGAAGGTTCACAACGCACTCATCGTGGTGGTGGACAAGCTGTTGACCGGCTTCGATGAGCCGACCCTGCATACCCTGTTCATCGACCGGGGCATGGACGACGTTCTGTTGTTCCAGGCGGCATGCCGGGTGAATCGTTGGCGCAAGTGGAAGACGGATTGCTTGCTGGTGGACTTTTCGCACGAGGGCATTGTTTCGAAGAACTTGCCCAAGGTGTTCGCCAAATACGGTGGCATCACCGTGTCCGACCTGGACGCGATGACCTTGAAGGACAAGATGGACAAGGCTTTCAAGGCGTTCTTTGACGATAAGGGCCTCAACGCCCACTGGCGCAGTTGGAAAGCAGCCCAAGCCGGCGGCAAGGACAAGGAGGGTGCGACCGGCTTGTCGGACTTCTTGGATGGGCTGGTGAAGGACGAGAAGGCGCGCGCCATCAACCTGCGCAAGATGGGTTCAGCCTGGCTGGGCAGCCGCGAACGCTTGTGGGGCATCCTCGACTTCAATAAGCAGGAACTGCTCAAGCATGCTGACGAGCAGCGTGCGGCTTTTGCGGAACAGGTGGTCAAGCATCTGGCGAGCAAACTGCGCGACGAGGACGACAGCGTCGGTGCGGTTTTCGACATCGACTTGGTAGAGGACGCCGTAGGCTGGGGGCTGGATGAGTTGCCCGAACCGGCAGAGCGGAAAAAGAAGGCGAAGGGTGAATCCGGGTTGCCCCATTCGATCGGTGGGCTGATGTCCACCTTGGACGCCATTGAACTGTTGGCGGCCTTGCAGCTCACCGAACAGCAGAAGTTGTTGCTGATCGAGAAGCTGAAGGCATTCCTGATTGTGCTGTTCCAGGTGATTGACGGCGAAGGAAAAAAGCGGAACAACGACATCCACCGCAAGATGGTGTTGGCGATGGCGAACGAGGGGGCGGATTTCCCTTGGGAGGACCGCTATGCAAAGTTCAAGGAATTGCTGGATGCGGGGGCACTGAACCTCAAGATTTTTGCTCACCCTGACCGTAAGGCCTTGCTGCCGCCGCTAATGAAGCGGGCCGAACTGGTGATGGCAGATTATGAGGAGTGGGTGGTTTCGGGTGGGCAGTCCATAGCGATGGGCGACCAGCAAGAAGCCTCTTCAACTCCCGGCGTATCACCTAGCTAGCAGGGCGCAGATATTGAATCGCTAGCGCAAATCGGACGAATTCTTTCGTCAGCAATTCGGTGGCGGTTTGAAATGGCAGAGGATCAACGAAGCGATCTGGTCTGCGATCCGAAGCAGTGATCGGCATGTCCTTGGACTGACGGAATTGAACTCTATCGCTGCGAAGGGAGGAGGGAGTCCCCCCAACTTGCGGGCTGTGCTCGGCTTCCCCCGTTCGACTAGCCGGCTTTCACCGGAACGGTTCGCATATTCTTGAACCGATTTGGATGTCGTCAAACACCGCTTGATTACTCAGCCGATGGCCAGCGTTGCGCAGCGTGAAGCACACGCAGAATGGTGATCGTTTCGCTCTCGACGCGATACACCATCACGTAGTTGGGGTGTGCCACCGCCTCGCGGGTGCCCGGCACGCGGCCGGGGCGATAGAGGTCGGGGCTGGCTTCGATTCGGTCGGCCTTGGCTTCGAAGCTCTCGTCGAGCGCGAGCGCCGCCAGTGGGTTGTCGCGGGCGATGAAATCCATGATGCATTCGCGATCCGCCATCGCCAGCGGATGCCAGACCAGGTTCACCGCTTGGCCTGGATTTGCTGGCGCAGTGCGTCGCGCCGGGCGGCAAAGTGTTCGCGGGCCGCATCGGCGGGTATTCCGGGGCGGGGATCGTCAATGGCCTGCTGCACCTGTGCCTTGAACCAGGCATCGTAGGCGGCCGCGTCGCCGTCGGCGGCGGTCGTTGCCTCGGCAATGCCATAGCGCTGATTGAGGAATTCGATGAAATCCAGTGCCTCTTGCGCAGCGGCGTCAGGCAGTTTCAGGCTGCGTTGATAGATCGTCTCGGCCAAGGTCATCATTTCACTCCTTCTGTGCCCCGATGGCACAAGCGAATATTAATACGGGACGGCAACACTGCGACTATCGCTTATGCCAGTTGTGCGGCCGGCGTCTTGCGGCGCGTGCGCAGGGGAACGATGTTGTCGCTGCCGCAAGTCAGCAGTTCGAGCCGCTCTCCCAGCAGCCGCCAGGCTTCGCGCTTTTCGGCATCGTAGCTGTAGCGCTGATAGGTGCGTTTGACGCGGCTTTCCTCGGTGTGGTTCAGGCATTTTTCGGCCACTTCCGGTAGCACGCCGAGCGCGGTCATCAGCGTGGCGCCGGTGCGGCGCAGGTCGTGCGGCGTCCATTTCCCGCCCGGCAAGGCGAGTGCGTTGGTGTGCGGCGAGCGGCGGGACATCGGGGCGGCCTCCCCACGCTGGCGGTCGCCGAGTTGCTTGGTCACGGTCTTGATGCAGACATGCTCGCTATCGCCGCGATTGGGGAAGCACCATTTGCTGGCGCTGTTGATGGCGCGCAGCGCGGCAAAATGGTGCAGGGCAAAGTCGGATAGATAGACGGTGTGCGGCTTGCCGTTCTTGCTGTTGTCGGCCGGAATGAACCATTCGCGCGCTTCAAGGCGCACATGCTGCCATTCGGCGCGCAGAAGTTCGCCAATGCGACAGCAGGTGGCGAGCGCCAGCCAGAGCGCGGCTTCGGTAGACGGGAACAGTTGTGCCGCCGGTAGCTGCCGGTGCAGTGCGCGGATTTCATCCTCGCTCAGCACGCGGTCGCGCTCGGTGGGTTTGCCGCCGATGCGGGCTTTGCGGATGGCTGCCGTTGGCTCGTGTTCGATGATGTCGCGGTCAACGGCGTAGCGGAACATCTGGCGGATCAGCGAGAATATCAGCTTGGCCATGCGCGTGACGCCACGTGCGAGCAGGGCGTCGGTGACGGCGGTAATGTGGCCCTTGCGCACGTCTTCAACGGCGAGGGGGCCAAGGGTCGGCAGCACGTCCTTCTGGAACATGCGACGGATTTCCTTGCCGCCATCCTTGCGCCGGATCAGTTCGACGGTCGCCCAGCGTTCGAAGAGGTCGGCGACGGTGATGCGGGCTTGTTGTGCTTCGGCATCGGCGATGCGGGCGTTTTGCTCGGCGATTGATTGCGCAACATCCGCCTTCTTTTTCAGACGTTCGGCCCGGTTGAAATCGATAGGATCGACACCGCTGGCAATGGAAACGCGGTATTTGTTGCGGGTGTCCCGGATGAGCTTGAGGCTCTGGTCAGGCCAGGTGCCGCATACGATCTGGCGAATCCTGTCGCCGGCCCGGTAGCGGTATTCGAACTGAACGACAACCTTCTGCTTGCGCAGCCGCACTTTCCCCGTCAGCCCGTCGCCGTCAATCAGCCGGCGCCCGACATCACCCGGCCCAAGCGCTTCCAGTTCCTTCTGCGAAAGACTCGCCATATTATCCCGCTCCAAAAAACTGCCCCATACATTGCCCCATACAAAAGGGCTGGCTTGTGCTGGATTATAGCGGACGGTGCTGGATGGTCAAATTTCAATAATAATTTAAAATACAATATGTTAGTGTTGTTTTGTGTTTGTTGCCGGATGTTGTTGGATTGTCTATTACCTTTATGGGGTGCAAGGGGTAGCGAGTTCGAATCCCGCCGCCCCGACCAGTAACATGAAAAACGGCCAACCTTCGGGTTGGCCGTTTTGCTTTTTCGGGCCTTGTCGTGATTTTCCATGACGCCATAGCAAGACCGAATTGTCCGGCCGCTGCTCTTATGCCGCTACAGGGCGGAAATGACCGCTTCCGCCGCCAGCCGCGATTTCGGCAGCTTCGCGTTGAAATCCTCCGCGCTACGGTAACCGAGCGCGACCAGCACCACGCTCCTCAGCCCTTTTTCGGCCAAGCCGAGTTCCTCGTCCAGCGCCTGCGGGTCAAAGCCTTCGATCGGGGTGGCGTCGATGTCCAGCGCAGCGGCGCCGAGTAGCAGGGTGCCGAGGGCGAGGTAGACCTGCTTCTGCGTCCAGGCCTGCATGTCCTGCGGATCGTTGCGGTGCAGCCCGACGTAGAAGCTGCGACCCTTGTTCTGCATTTCCTTGCCTTCCGGCGTCGGGAAGCGCCCGTCCTTTTCCTCCTGCGCGAGCAGGGCGGCGACATGGGCGTCATCGACCTCCGTACGGGCGCAGAGCGCGACGACGTGCGAGGCGTTGCGGATCTTCGGGTTGTTGGCGGCGTAGGGCGTTCCGTCCGGGGTCGCCTTGGCGATGCGCGCCTTTGCAGTATCGGTGTCGGCAATGAAGAAGTGCCAGGGCTGCGAATTGACGGAGGAAGGAGCGTAGCGCAGCAGCGTCTTCAGCTGCTCGACCTGCTCGGCCGGGATCTTGCGGCTGGGGTCGTAGGCCTTGCAGGTGTGGCGGGTGGTAGCGATGCGGGCGATATCCATTGCGTATCCGGATTGAAGGTGGAAAACGGGGCGGCCATTTTCTCATGGCGCGGAGTCATTCGCCGATTCAGGCGTACTGGGCGACCGGCTCGCGCCGCGGCGTGGCGCAGGACAGCTCCCGGAAACGTTCGAGGAAGGCCGCCTTCGCCTCGTGCGGCGCCTGCGGCTGGATGCGCGCGGGAACCGGCATGATTCCGCCGAGGCTGGCCCATGCTTCGCTCGAATGAGGCATCAGGTCGCGTTTTTCGGTGGCGAGCGCGATCAGGTCGGCGCGCTTGATCGCCGGGTCGGTGAAGCCGGTGACGCTGAAGCGCTCGCCGATGATCGCCATGACGCCTTCCTCCAGTCGCGAGAACTCCGGGAAGAACGCCTTCAGCGGCTTCACCAGGTCGCCGAGGTAGGCCTCGGCCGCGTCGTGCAGAAGTGCCGCCAGCCGCAGCCGGGCGGGGACGAGGCCGGCGACGAGCAGGCTGTGCTGAGCCACCGAGTAGAAATCGCGCGTCTGGCCGTTGAAGCGGCACTGGAAGGCGAGGCCGTGGGCGATGTCCTCGATGTGCACGTCGTCGATCCTCGGCGCGCCGGGATAGAAGTGGTGGCCCAGAAAGGTCGAGACGAAGGTGTCGTTCGCATGCGTCATTGCGGATCTCCTGTGGTGTTCTTCGGTTCGTTGGCAGTGTGATCGCAGCGAGGCTCATCGGGTGAGCCTGCGGCCGGCGAGGATGACGCTACGTTCAAGCGAAGGAGGCGTCATGAATACTCTGCAGAAAATCTTCAACCATCTCGTCGGCGTGCACGAACCTTGGCCTGCGCAGCGCGGCACGCCGGTCGCCGCGGCGCGTGTCACCCTGCCGCAGCGGGTCGAACTGCCGGCCTGCTGGCGCCGGGCGAAGCGTCCGCGATGCGTTTCGACTATGATCCGCTGCTGAATTCCCGACGCAGCGCCGGCATGGACCGCACCGAACGCCTCTACAAGATCGACCTGCTGCTCAACGAGCAGCCGGGCATTCCCTTCGCCGCGCTGCAGGAGCGGCTCGAAGTCTCGCGGGCGACGCTGAAGCGCGACCTCGCCTACATGAAGGACCGGCTGAACGCGCCGATCGTCTTCGACCGCTTTGCCGGCGGCTACCGTTTCGACAAGGCGGCGGCCCCCGTGGGCGACCAGTACGAGCTGCCGGGCCTGTGGTTCTCGGCCGGGGAGATCCATGCGCTGCTCACCATGCAGCATCTGCTCGCCAACCTCGACACCGGCGGCCTGCTCGGGCCGCACATCCGGCCGCTGCTGGCGCGGCTCACGGCGCTGCTGGGTACCGGCGACAACCCCACCGGGGAAATCCAGAAGCGCATCTTCGTGCTCAACGTCGGCAGCCGCGAATTTCATCTCGACCATTTCCAGACCGTCGGTTCGGCGCTGCTGCGCAGGAAGCGCCTGCTGATCGACTACTTCGCCAGGGGCAAGGGCGAGCAGTCGCGGCGCGAGGTATCGCCACAGCGGCTGGTCTACTACCGCAACAACTGGTACCTCGACGCCTGGTGCCATCTGCGCGGGGACATCCGCGCCTTCGCGCTCGATTCGATCCGTCGCGCCGAAATCCTCGAGCGGAAGGCCAGGGAGGTGCCGGCGAGGACGCTCGATGCGGTGCTCGGCGCCGGCTATGGCATCTTCTCCGGCAGGGAGGTCCGCTGGGCGACGTTGCGCTTCTCTCCCGAGCGCGCCCGCTGGGTGGCCGGCGAGCGCTGGCACCCGCAGCAGCGGGGGCGCCTGCTTGCGGACGGCAGCTACGAGCTGAAGCTGCCGTACACGCAGGATCCGGAGCTGCTGATGGACATCCTCAAATTCGGCGCCGACTGCGCGGTGCTGGCGCCGAAATCGCTGCGCGAGCGAGTGGCCGCGGAAGTGGCGAAGATGGCGCGGACCTACGCGCGACCGGGATAACGCTGTCGCTCTTCGCCGGGGCGCCGGTTCCGCTTGCCGGCCGGTTTCAGGCCCGACGGCCGGACGCTGCCGGGCTTGCGGGGTTTCCGCATTGTCGGCCGCGGCCAGCGCAGGCGGATCGGGTGCTCGATATCGAGATATTCCCGCGACGTTTCGAGAAAGGTCGCGATGGTCTCCAGCTGGGTGGGGGTGACTGCTGCCATCTCGTCGTTCTCCTGTCTGTTCTTGTGCGGGATATTTTCTCCGACCCGGCCGCCGTCGCCTGTTCGAACAGTGCAACCGTTTGTGTCAATCTGTGTCAGGCGTTCGCCGTGCGTCTTCGAGGAGCCGGACGAGGGCGTGGATGGCCCGGTTGACCGGGGTCGGCACGCCCAGGGCCTCGCCGCGGGCGACGACGTGGCCGTTCAGATAATCGATCTCGCTGCGCCGTCCGCGCGCGAGATCCTGCGCCGTCGACGATGTCTGGCCCGGCATCGTGCGGGCGATCGCCTCGACGTTCTGCCACGGGTCGGCGTTCAGCCGGATACCGTCGGCGCGGGCGACGGCGACGCATTCGTCGACGATGTCGCGGAGCACGGTGCGGACGGCCGCGCCCTGCACGATCGTGCCGTAGGGCAGTTGCGTGATCGCCGACAGACCGTTGTAGGCGCAGTTCACGATCAGTTTGTCCCACAGCGCGCCGGCGACGTTGTCCGAGATCGTCACCGGCACGCCGGCGGCCGCGCAGATTGCCTGCAGGCGGGCGCTGCCCGGCGACGCGCCGAGCAGCAGCTCGCCACGGCCGTGATGGCGCAGATGGCCGGGGCCGGCCATCTCGGTGGCGACGTAGACGACTGCCGGTACCACCGGCCGGGCGAGCGCCGCCTGCAGGCGGGCGGCGTTGTCGACGCCGTTCTGCAGGCTGACCAGCATCGTCGCGGCAGCGAGGTGGGGCGCCATTTCCGCCGCCGCCTGTGCGCCGTCTCCGGATTTCACGCAGCACAGCACCGTTTCGGCGCCGCGCAGTCCGGCCGGATCGGTGCTCGCGGCGACGCGGACATGCTCGCGGAAACGCTGCGTCTCCATGTACAGTCCGTCGCGCTCGATCGCCTCGACGTGTGCCGGGCGGCCGATCAGCACTACTTCGTGTCCGGCGCGGGCGAGCATGCCGCCGTAGTAGCAGCCGACGGCGCCGGCGCCCATCACTCCGATCTTCATCGTTGATGCTTCTCCTCTTTTTGCGGTGGGGTGTCGGCTGCGCGTCGTCGGCGCCGCCGGGCCGGCGGTGGCGCTTCCGTTCGCGGCGGCAGGCCGAGCGCCGAGCGGGCAAGCCGGTCGGCGTCGCCGTTGCGCCGGCCGGGCAGCCAGACGATGCGGACCGTGTCGAAATCCGGCAGCCGCGCCTTCGTCGCCGACAGCAGCGCGTCGAGATGCCGGGTTGCAGTGCGGTCGAGACCGTTCAGACAGTCCACGGCGAAGCGGCTGTCGCTGAAGATCGTCAGCCGCCGTGCGCCGGCCGTGGCGGCGAGCTCCAGCGCCGCGGCGACGGCGCGGACCTCGGCTTCGTTGTTGCAGCCACGGACTTCGGCAAGACGGGCGTGATCCTGCCTGACGCCCGCCGGCGAGACGAGCACGAGGCCGATGCCGATCCTTCCCGGATTGGGCAGGGCAGCACCGTCGACCCAGGCGGTCCAGTCGGTAGCGATGTCGGTCATGGCGGGCGGAAGGTGTCGGCGGCGCTGGAAGGGGGGGCGCCTAACTGCTAGAATCGGGGCCACATTTTGGCAAGCGGCGCGGCCGTCGGAGGCGCCGTTGCGGAACCGGCCGGGGGCCGGTTTTTTGCATCTTCGGTCTGGATTTCCATGCGCATCCTTCTTTCCAACGACGACGGCTACTTCGCTCCCGGCATCGAGCATCTGGCTCGCGCGCTCGACGACCTTGGCGAGATCACCGTCGTCGCCCCCGAGCGCGACCGCAGCGGCGCCTCGAATTCGCTGACGCTCGACCGGCCACTCTCGCTGCGCCGTACCGCCAACGGCTTCTACCATGTGAACGGCACGCCCACCGACTGCGTTCACCTCGCCGTCACCGGCATGCTCGACACCTTGCCGGACATGGTCGTCTCCGGCATCAACCACGGCGCCAACATGGGCGACGATACCATTTATTCCGGTACCGTCGCCGCCGCCACCGAAGGCTATCTGCTCGGCGTGCCGGCGATCGCGGTGTCGCTGGTCGGCAAGTCCGGCTCGCACTTCGCGACGGCGGCGCAGGTCGCGCACCGTCTGGTGGCGCGCTTCCTCGCGCAGCCGATCCGCCAGCCGGTGCTGCTCAACGTGAATGTGCCGGACGTGCCGCTCACCGACCTCCGTGGCGTCCGTGTGACGCGCCTCGGCCGCCGGCACAAGGCGGAACCGGTGGTGAAGGCACAGACGCCGCGCGGCGAGACCGTGTATTGGGTCGGCGCCGCCGGCGAGGCCGCGGATGCGGGTGAGGGCACGGATTTTCATGCGGTGGCGAACAATTTTGTCTCGGTGACGCCGTTGCAGATCGACCTGACGCATGCCGGGCAGCTGGCGATGATCGAAGGCTGGCTGGCGTAATGGCACACGGCCTCGCCGGCATCGGCATGACTTCGCAGCGCACGCGCGCGCGCATGATCGACCGCCTGCGCGAGAAAGGCGTGCGCAGCGACGCCGTGCTGGCCGCGATGGCGGCGGTGCCGCGCCATGTGTTCATCGAGGAGGCGCTGGCGCACCGCGCTTACGAGGACACCGCGCTGCCGCTCGGGCTCGGGCAGACGATATCGCAGCCGTACATCGTCGCCCGCATGATCGAAGTGCTGCTTGCCGGCCGTGCCGGTCTCGGCAAGACCCTCGAAGTCGGCGCCGGCTGCGGCTACCAGGCGGCCGTGCTGGCGCAGCTGACCGACGCGGTCTATGCGATCGAGCGCCTCGAACCGCTGATCGCGCGGGCCAAACTGAACCTGCGCGCGGTGCAGGAATTCCGCGTGCGCCTGAAGCATGGCGACGGCCAGCTGGGCCTGCCGGAAGCGGCACCGTTCGATACGATCATCCTCGCTGCCGCCGCGCAGCGCGTGCCGCCCGCGCTTTTGCAGCAGCTGGCGCTTGGTGGCAGAATGATGTTGCCATTGGGAACGAGCGAGCAGGTCCTTTGTCTGATCGAACGTCGTCCGGAAGGTTTTGTCGAATCGCGGCTCGATGCCGTCCGCTTTGTACCGCTGCTCTCGGGGATTGAATGAAGCAATACCGTCGCCTCGCCGTCGTCCTTTCCGTACTTTTCGTCGCCGCCTGTGCCAGCACGGCTCCGGCGCCGGTCGTCGAGCGCAGTGCGGTCGGAGCCCCGGCGAAGGCGGCCGCTGCCGGCGACCTCTACACGATCAAGGCCGGCGACACGCTGTACAGCATCGCGCGCGAACACGGCATCGACTACCGCGACCTGATCGCGTGGAACAGCATCGAGAATCCCAACCGCATCCGTCCCGGCGTGCAGTTGCGCGTCCGCCCGCCGGGGGCGGCCGTCGCCGCCGGAGAAACCGTCGTCACGCAGCCGGTCGGCGCTGCGGCAGCCGTCGTCGAGCAGCGTCCGCTCGATGGTGCCGCGCCGTTGCCGGCACCCCTGCCGGCAGCAACGTCGCAGTCGTTGAAGACCGAGCCGAAGGCCGGCAAGGTGCCGTATTCGGAAGAAGCGCTGGCGCAGGCTCAGCGGACGCCGGATGCCGGCGCGCCGATGATCGCGAAGGCTGACCCGAAACCTGAGCCGAAGCCGGAAGCGAAGCCGCAGACCGAGGCGGCCATCGCCGGGCCGGACGACGTGCCGTGGATCTGGCCATCCGCCGGCAGCCTGATCGGACAATTCAGCGAATCGGGCAGCAAGGGCGTCGATATCTCGGGCAAGCCCGGCGATCCGGTCGTGGCCGCCGGCGACGGCAAGGTGGTCTATTCCGGCACCGGCCTGCGCGGCTACGGCAAGCTGATCATCGTCAAGCACAACGCCACCTTCCTCTCGGCCTACGCGCACAACCAGACCCTGCTGGTGAAGGAAGGGCAGTCGGTGACCCGGGGGCAGAAGATCGCCGAGATGGGGAATACCGACAGCGATCAGGTCAAGCTGCACTTCGAGATCCGGCGGCAGGGCAAGCCGGTCGATCCGCTCAAGTACCTGCCGCCGCGCTGACCATGAGCGAAGATCGCGAATTCGATGACGGCGCGCTGAGCGAGCCGGATACGCCCGACGAGGCCGAACTCGCGGAAGCGGAGCGCGAGACGGCGGCGAGCGAGGTGGCCAGCGCGGAAACGGAAATCCTCAACGACGTCACCCAGCTCTACCTCAACGAAATCGGCGCCAAGCCGTTGCTGACGCCGGCCGAGGAGGCGGCGACGGCGCGTGCGATGCGCGCCGGCGAATTCGCCGCGCGGCAGAAGATGATCGAGCACAACCTGCGGCTCGTCGTGAATATCGCCAAGCACTACCTGAATCGCGGCATTCCGCTGCTCGATCTGGTCGAGGAAGGCAACCTCGGCCTGATCCATGCGCTGGAAAAGTTCGATCCCGAGCGCGGCTTCCGCTTCTCGACCTACGCCACCTGGTGGATCCGCCAGAGCATCGAACGCGCGATCATGAACCAGTCGCGCACGATTCGGCTGCCGGTGCACGTCGTCAAGGAACTGAACATCGTCCTGCGTGCGGTGCGCCACCTGGAGTCGGCCAACGGGCGCGAGATCAGCCACGAGCAGATCGCGCACCTGATCGACAAGCCGGTCAGCGAGGTGCAGCGCATCCTCGCGCTGAACGAGCACATCGCCTCGCTCGACGCGCCGCTCGAAATCGATCCGAACCACACCATCGCCGACGCCATCCCCGACGAGAACGGCGTGGACCCCGAAGCCCGCCTCGAATCGAACGAAATGGGCGATCTGCTGGCCGGCTGGGTGGACCAGCTGCCGCAGAAGCAGCGCGAGGTCATCGAACGCCGCTACGGACTGAACGGCGCCGAGGTGTGCACGCTGGAGGCAATCGCCGCCGACATGCAGCTGACGCGCGAGCGCGTGCGCCAGATCCAGATCGAGGCGCTCGGCCACCTGCGCCGCATCATCCGGCGCGGCGGCGTCACCCGCGAAAGCTTGCTATAAGGCCTGCCGGCGCTCGCGGATCGCTTCCGCCAGCTGGAAGACGGCCATGGCGTAGAAGCTCGACCGGTTGTAGCGGGTGATTACGTAGAAGTTCTGGAAACCGACCCAGTATTCCGTCGTCTGCTCCGGCGTCACGAGGTCGATCAGCGCGCCCGGGCTGTCCGGGTTCCCCTCGCTTTCGATGCCGCCGGCCAAGAGTTCGGCGAGCGGTTGTACCGGCTTGATGCCGAGCGCCAGCATCGGCGCCGGGTCGCTGCTCACCCGCGCCGGCACGGCGATGCGGCCGCCCGTTTCCCAGCCGTGCCGGGCGAGGAAGCTGGCGACGCTGCCAATGGCATCTTCGGTGCTTTTCGTCAGGTCGATCCGGCCGTCGCCGTCGAAATCGACGGCGTAGTGCCGCTGGCTGCCGGGCATGAACTGCGGGATGCCGATGGCGCCGGCGTAGGAGCCCTTGACCTGCAGTGGATCGAAGCCGTTTTCGCGCGCCAGGAGCAGGAACTGCTCGAGTTCTCCGCGGAAGAAGGTCGCCCGCGGCGGGTAGCGGAAGGCCAGCGTGGACAGCGCCTGCATGACGCCGAAGCGGCCGGTGTTCCTGCCGTACTCGGTTTCGACGCCGATGATGGCGACGATGATTTCCTCCGGCACGCCGAAGGTCGCGCTGGCCCGGCGCAGCGTGAGGGCATGCTGCTGCCAGAAGCGCGCGCCGGCGTCGATCCGTCGCTCGTTCAGGAAGCGGGTGCGGTAGCGCGCCCAGGAGCGTTGCAGTTCGGGCACGGCGGCCGGCTGGATGGCGCGCAGCACGGTTTCGTTCGGGCCGATGCGCGCAAAGCGCAGGTTCAGCCAGCCGGCATCGAAGCCGTGGCGTTCGCCCATCTCGGCAACGAAAGCGGCAACTTCGGGGTCGTCGGCGAAGCCGCCGGCGAGGGCGGTCGCCGGCGCAAGCGCGACGGCGAGGGCGACAAGCAGATTCTTCAAGCGATGCTCCATGTTCGCGGCAGTTTCCGGAGAGCGGCACGCAGGTGCGCGCGGGCGTCGGGCCGCCCGCCGTAGCGGGCTTCGGCGTAGGCGACGGCGGCCGCCTGTGCGGTTTCTGCAAGTTCGGGACGGTGCGCGGCGACGCGCGCGGCGTAGTCGAACGGTCCTTCCCAGTCGTGCCGGCGCACGCCGAGGCGCGCCAGCCGTGCACAGAACGCCAGCCAGTCCCGCTGCACCGGTTCGCGGCGCGGCCGCTGGCGCAGCACCCACAGGCTGATGCCGGCGAGGGCGGCCGCGCACAGGGCGGCGAGCAGGGCCGTCATGCCTCGCCAATCGATGTCGTCGAGGCCGAGGCGGGCAAGCACCTCGCGTTGCCGCTCCGGATTGTAACCGAGGACCCACTGGTTCCAGGCGTTGTTGATTGCTTCCCAGCGGAAGCGCAGATCGCGCAGCCAGCGCAGATCGAGGCGCGCCATCCCCGGCAGCGCCTCGTCTTCGGGCAGGGCCGAGGCGATGCCGCGTTCGATTCGGGACGGGGCATTGGCGGCGGTGGGGTCCACGCGCCGCCAGCCCTGGCCTTCGATCCAGACTTCCGCCCAGGCATGTGCGTCCGACTGGCGGACGACAAGATAGCCATCGACCGGATTGACTTCGCCGCCCTGGTAGCCGGCGACGACGCGGGCCGGTACGCCGGCGGCGCGCATCAGGAAGACGAAGGCGGAAGCGTAGTGCTCGCAGAAACCTTCGCGGGTGTCGAAAACGAATTCGTCGACCGAGTGCTCGCCGAGCAGGGGGGGCTCCAGCGTGTAGACGAAATCGCTGCTGCGGAACATCTGCAGCGCTGCGGCAACGATCGCCTGCGGCCGCGCATGCCGTTCCTTCCAGCCGGCGGCGAGGGCCCGTGCCCGCGGATTGATGCCTGCCGGCAGGTGCAGCGAGGCGGCCAGCACCTGTCGCGATTCGCCGACGTTGACGCGGTAGTCGAGGACTGAACGGAAGGCGAAACGGCTGCGCTGGCGGACCGGCTCGAAGGCGATCGCCTGCATGCGGGCGCTGACGAAGGCGCGCTCGGGCAGGGTCTGCGGTGCGTCGAGGGCGAGCAGCCAGCGCTGGTTGTGCGGTTCGAGCGTGATTTCGTAGCCGATCGGCTCGGCCCGCGCCTCGACGCGTGCCGGCTCGAAGACGCTCGGCCGCGCCGGGCGCCAGCTGCGGCCGTCGAACTCGTCCATGACCGGCCCACGCCAGTAGAGCGCGGCATTTTCCGGCGGTACGTCGTCGAAACGGACGCGGAAGGCGATGCTGCCATTCAGCACGAGGTCGGACACGGTACCGGGGGCGATCGTGTCCGGCAGCCCGCTGCGTCCGCCGTGGGCGTCCTGCGGCAGTCCCCAGAGCGGTCCGGAAATGCGCGGAAAGAGGAGAAACAGGACGAGCATGAAGGGCGTCGCCTGGAGGAGCAGCGTCGCCGCGTGGCGGGCGATGTCCGGCAGCGGCTGGGCGCCGCCGAAGAGGCGCAGCAGCGTTGCCGTCTGCAGCGTCGCGGCAGCCAGCAGCCAGAGGCCGGTAGGGATGCTCTGCGAGTAGAAATAGTGCGTCAGCAGGAGGAAGAAGCCGAGCATGACGACGACGATGGCGTCGCGCCGAGTGCGCGCTTCGAGCTGCTTGAGGGCCATGAACAGGACGAGCAGCGCGACGCCGGCGTCGCGTCCGAACAGCGTCCGGTACTGGACGTAGATGCCGGCCGTGGCGGCGACGACGATGGCGACGAGCAGCCAGCGTGCCGGCAACGGGCGGTCGCGTCGCCAGAGCCAGAAGCGGAAGGCCAGCGCCGCGGCGGCGACGGCGCTCAGCCAGTACGGCTGGTGTCCGGCATGTGGCGCGGCGGTTGCCAGCGCGCAGGCGAGCAGCCAGGGAACACAGGCGCGCTCCAGCGGCTCAACCGGGGGCGGTGGGCGTTTTCGCAGCATCGTGTCCGTGCAGCGCGAGGGCTTCCAGGCAGGCGTCGCGGTGCTTGCCGCCGCTCGCCGGGGGGAGTGTCCGTCCGGGCAGGCCGAGTCCGTAGGCAAGCTGTGCCGCGTCGGCGGACAGCACCCAGCCGGCGAGGATCGACAGACGCGTTTCCGGATCGCCCTCGGCCGCCGTCAGTTCCCAGTCCAGCCAGAGCTCTTCGCCGGCGCCGCCAGCGAAGTGTTTGACGAGAAGCGGGTAGGCCTCGACGTTGCGGGCGACCGCTTTCCACGCCACATGCCGCGGCGAATCGGCCGGCTGGCGCATGCGCAGGCCGGCGAAATCCTCGCGGCCGGCCGCGCCGCGCGTCGGCCCGGGGTCGGCGACCGGCGTCGGCGGCGGCAGCGGGCGGCGTTCCGGTCTCGGATAGACGAGACAGCGGAGCGCCGGCGACGGATAGCTCCAGGCGCGGAAGAGGCCGAGCGGGTAGCGCGTCTCGATGACGATCCGCCCGGGGTCGAGCCAGCCGCGGCGGTCGGTCGGACAGGGAATGTCGACGCGGGCCGCACCGTCCGCCGGCACGCGGACGGTCGCCGCCGCCCGCTCCTGGAAGCGGCAGGCGAGTGCGCAACGGGCCTCGCGACGGTGGTTCGCCAGATACAGCGGAAAGCGTGCGGTTTCGCCAGCGAACACCGGCTCGGCGCGGCCGGGCATGATCGACAGTCCGGCGAGGTTCCTGAACGTGTGCACCATCGCCACCAGGCCGAGGCCGGCGAGCAGGAAGACGAGGGCGTGGCCGAGGCTGAGGTTGTAGTTGATGGCGCCGATCAGCATCAGGCACAGCACGCCGGCGTAGGCCAGACCGCCGGCGGTCGGCAGGATGAAGACGCGCCGCTGGGTGAGGACGATGGGCAGC
>JANJTW010000196.1 GCA_024710925.1 Rhodocyclaceae bacterium
GCGCCATCAGCGCCAGCGCCTTGGCTTCGTCGACATCGGCACGCTCCGCCTCGCTCAACTTCTTCCACATCAGGCCGCGCGTGTTGAGCAGCTTCTGCCAGCCGGCGCGGGCGTTCCAGACGGGCAGGTGGGCGGCGGCGACGCCGGCCTTCTTGTAGTCGACGAATTCGTAGTCGAGGTTCTGTGCGTCGAGGAAGGCGAGTGCCTTCTTCATCGTGTCGCAGTTCCGGATTCCGTAGATTTTCAGCATCGTTGCGTGGGACGGTTGGGGGTCTGATTGTCGTTCCGGGGCGAACCGGCGTCGTCGGCCGGGACGGTACCCTGTCCCGGCCTGCGGGCTGGGGGGGGGCGCCCCCCAGCGGTGGTCTTCAGCTCCGGTCGCGGGCCGGGGCGGCGGCAAGCTCCTTCTGCAGCAGCGCGATGAGCGCCAGGATCTCGCTGGTTTCGAGCAGGGAGAAGCCGCCGCGGTGGCCCTCGCGGTTCTCGTGCAGGAGCTGCTGGAGGTAGTCGAGGCACTCGCGCGAGCCCCACTGGTCGGAGATCCGGCTATAGATGTGCGGAATCTTTTCCAGCTCGTGGGCGATCGTCCGGTAGTCCTGCACCGCCGGGTCGACCGGCGCCATGTCCTCGATCGGTTCGTCCCAGCCAACCTTGCGGACGTTGAATTCGGCATGCAGGCGCGCTGCCAGTGCGGCGAAATCATCCGGCCGGTTCGTCTGCTTGTAGATTTTCAGCAGATACAGACCCGGATTGAGCGCCTTGTCCGGATGCTGGCCGATGAATTCGCTGAGGACGTCGATCGCCGATTGCGTGCGGCCGAAAATGGCCAGCACGTGCGCGACCTCGACGATCTCGACGTCGCCGGGCATGGGCCGTTCGAATTCCGGCGGCACTTCGGGTTTGCCGGTGTCGAAATCGAGGTCGACGGCGAAGTCCGTTGGCGCGGTCGCCGTGCCTGCCGCCGGCGTGGCCGGGGCGGTTGCCGGCGCCGGGGTCGCCGGCCGTGCGGACGCTTCCTCGCCGGACGCGGCGATCGTGCGGGCGGTCGGTTCCGGCATGTCCTCGGTCTCGCGGCGGCTGCGCCGGCGCGAGTTGCGCACGAGGTAGGCGGCGAGTGCCGCGGCGAAGCCGGCAAGAAGGCCGATGCCCCAGAGGGAATTGCCCGAATCCTCGCTCGTGGCGGGTTGGACCGGCGCCGCCGGCGCGCGACGCACCGGTTCGGCCGCGGGTTTGGCCGGCTCGGCGGGCTGCACCGCCGGTGCGGTCTCGGCTGTTGCCGTTGGCGATGCGGCGGCGGGGGGCGCGGGCACGACGGGGGGGGCGGCGTCGCCGGCCGGTGCGGTCGGCACGGTCGTTTGCGCCATCGACAGCTTGATGCGGACGGCGGCCAGTTCCATGCGGGCGAGGCGGGTTTCCATTTCGAGCAGGCGGGTCTGGATTTCCGCCGGCGGATTCGGGAACTGCGCCTGCAGCGAGGCCAGTTCCACGTTCAGCGAACGCGTCTGGCCGATGATGTCGCGCAGGCGTTGCTCCATTTCGACCTGCAGCAGTTCCGGCAGCGGTGTGCCGGTGGCGTCGTCGGGGGCGCTCAGAACCAGCCGGTCGGCGGCAGCCGGCGGCGTGGTCTTGGCGGCCGGTGCCGGCGGGAGTCCGGCGGCGCGTGCCGGTGCCGCCGGGACGGCCGGCGCGGTATCGCTCGCCGGTGCCCCGGCGCGGCTGCCCGGCTGTGCCGGGCGGGCGGCGACGAAGCGCGGCGGAATCTTGAGGGCGGCGCCGTCGACCAGCGGCTGCTCGACGGTGTCGGCGGCGACCCGGTCCGGATTCAACGCGATCAGTTCGCGGACGAAGCGCTTCTGGTAGGACGGGCTGCGCGGATAGAGGCGCCGCGCCATCTCGGCCGGCGATTCGCCCGGCAGGAGGACGCGCCCCCGAGACACCGCCGGCGTTTCGCGGGGTTTGACCTCGGCCGGCTTGCGCTCGTCGCGGGCGGCGGGGGCGGTCGGCGGGACGATCTCCTGCTCACGCTCGCTGCGCGGGGAGAGCAGGACGGTATAGGTGCGCGACAGGTAGACGCCGCAGCCATAGAAGAGGGCGAGCTGGATCGCCGGTTCGTAGACCGTGTCGCGCGAGGTGACGACGATGCGCGGCGGGTTCTGCAGGACGGCGATGCCGGCGTTGCGTACGTGCGGCAGGTCGCTGCCGGCGAGGGCGTCGCTCAGGTGGAAACACTCCGGGCCTTTGCCCGAACTGTCGCCGACGAGCAGGATTTCGACGCGCAGACGCTCGCCGAGATGGCTCCTGACGGCGATGTCGCCCAGACCGCTGGCTTGGGCGGTACCTGCGGCGGCGAGCAGCGCGCCCAGCAGCCACCCCTTCGTCCGGCGCATCGCCGGCGGCGGCACGATTCTCGCTTTGGTCACAATCTATCCCCTTGTTTTACGTTGCGATTGTAATACGCAAGCATGGACGGATTGATGCAACTTTGTCAGGTCAGCCGCAAAAATACGGGGGTGTTGCCGGCTGATTGTGTCAACTTTGTAGCTTCGCGAAGGCGGCCGCCATGGCCCCTTGCGGCGCGCCCGGCGTCCCCTGCGCGCGCGGGTTGCGCGGCGCGCCGCGGCCGGCCGGGCGCGTGCCGGCGGGATTAGCCGGCGCGCCCCGCTTGGCCGTCGGCGTGTCCGACATGCGCATGGTCAGCGCCACGCGCTGGCGCTGCAGGTCGACCTCCAGCACCTTGACCTTGACGATGTCGCCGGCCTTGACCACCTCGTGCGGGTCCTTGACGAAGCGGTCGGCCAGAGCCGAGACGTGCACCAGCCCGTCCTGATGCACGCCGATGTCGACGAAGGCGCCGAAGTTGGCGACGTTGGTGACGACGCCTTCGAGCATCATGCCCGGCTCCAGGTCGGAGAGCTTCTCGACGCCTTCGCGGAAGGTCGCCGCCTTGAACTCGGGGCGCGGGTCGCGGCCCGGCTTTTCCAGTTCCTTGAGGATGTCCTGCACGGTCGGCAGGCCGAACTTTTCGTCGGCGTATTTCGCGGCGTTCACGCTCTTCACCGTGCGCGAATCGCCGATCACTTCCTTGATGCCCTTCTTGATGTCGGCGAGGATGCGCTCGACCACCGGGTAGGCTTCCGGGTGCACCGCCGAGGCATCGAGCGGGTTGTCGCCGTTCATGATGCGCAAAAAGCCGGCGGCCTGTTCGAAGGTCTTGTCGCCGAGGCGCGGCACCTTCAGCAGCGCCTGCCGGTCGGGGAAGGCGCCGTGCAGGTCGCGGTAGGCGACGATGTTCGCGGCGAGGCTGGCGTTCAGCCCGGAGATGCGCGTCAGCAGCGCCACCGAGGCGGTGTTCAGGTCGACGCCGACGGCGTTTACGCAGTCCTCGACGATGGCGTCGAGTGCCTTCGCCAGCCGGGTTTGCGACACGTCGTGCTGGTACTGGCCGACGCCGATCGCCTTCGGCTCGATCTTCACCAGCTCGGCGAGCGGGTCCTGCAGGCGGCGGGCGATCGACACCGCCCCCCGGAGGCTGACGTCGAGTTCCGGGAATTCCTTGGCGGCGAATTCGGACGCCGAATAGACCGAGGCGCCGGCTTCGGAGACCATGATATTCGTGAGCTTCATGGCCGGGTAGCGATTCATCAGGTCGGCCAACAGCTTGTCGGTCTCGCGCGAGGCGGTGCCGTTGCCGATGCTGATCAGCTCGACCTGGTGCTTGGCGCACAGCGCGGCCAGCACGTGGATTGAGCCTTCCCAGTCGCAGCGCGGCTCGTGCGGGTAGATCGTCGCCGTGTCGAGCAGCTTGCCGGTGCGGTCGACGACGGCGATCTTGCAGCCGGTGCGGATGCCCGGGTCGAGGCCGAGCACGGCGCGCGGGCCGGCCGGCGCGGCGAGCAGCAGGTCCTTGAGATTGCGGCCGAAGACGCGGATCGCTTCCTCCTCGGCGCGCTCGCGCAGCGCGTTCATCAACTCCAGTTCGAGGTGCATGAAGACCTTGATCTTCCAGGTCCAGCGCACGGTGTCGGCGAGCCACTTGTCGGCCGGGCGGCCCTGGTCCTTGATGCCGAAGCGGGCGGCGATGCGCGATTCGCAGGGGTTGGGGCCGGTGGGCTTCGTTTCCTGATCGAGTTCGGAATCGAGGACCAGCGAAACCTGCAGCATGCCTTCGTTGCGGCCACGGAAGAGGGCGAGCGCGCGGTGCGACGGGATGTCGCCGAGCGGTTCGGAATAGTCGAAGTAGTCGCGGAACTTGGCGCCTTCGGTCTCCTTGCCTTCGGCAACGACCGATTTCACGACGCCGTGCTCTTCCAGGTATTCGCGCAGCGTGCCGAGCAGGCCGGCGTCCTCGGCGAACTGCTCCATCAGGATCTGGCGCGCGCCGTCGAGCACCGCCTTGGCGTCGGCAAAGCCGGCGTCGGCATTCAGATATTTGGCGGCTTCCGTTTCCGGCATGAGCGTCGGGTCGGCGAGCAGCGCTTCGGCCAGCGGCGCGAGGCCGGCTTCGCGGGCGATCTGCGCCTTCGTGCGGCGCTTCTGCTTGTACGGCAGGTAGAGGTCTTCGAGGCGCTGCTTGGTTTCCGCCTGCAGGATCTCGACCTTCAGCTCCGGCGTCATCTTCCCTTGTTCCTCGATCGAGGCGACGATCGCCGCACGCCGCTCCTCCATCTCGCGCAGGTAGGTCAGCCGCTCTTCCAGCGTGCGCAGCTGCGTGTCGTCGAGATTTCCGGTCACTTCCTTGCGGTAGCGGGCGATGAAGGGCACGGTGGCGCCTTCGTCGAGCAGCTGGACGGTGGCGATGACCTGGGCGGCGCGGACGCCGAGTTCGATGGCAATGCGGTGTTCGATCGGTGCGAGCATGCGGGGGATTCTGGAAACGGAGAAGGGGGTGTCGCGGGGAAGGGGCGAACTATGCAGAAACGGGGGCAAAAGTTCAAGAGCCGGCGGCAGCGCGGCAGCGGCCTTCAGCGGCGTGCCCTGCCCCAGGCGAGGAAAGCCTCGGCGTCGACCGGACGCGAATAGAGGAAGCCCTGCGCCAGCGGGCAGCCGAGGTCCATCAGCAGCTTCGCCTGGGCTTCGGTTTCGACGCCTTCGGCGATCACCGACAGGCCGAGCGAGCGCCCCAGGCCGATCACCGTCTGCGCGATGCTGGCGCCGGAGCCGCTCTTCGAGTCGAGGTCGCGGACAAAGGCGCGGTCGATCTTCAGACGGTCGATCGGCAGCCGGTGCAGGTAGGCGAGCGACGAAAAGCCGGTGCCGAAATCGTCGATGGCGATCTGGATGCCCATCTCCTTCAGCTCGCTGAGGATGCCGATGACCGTATCCGCCTCCAGCATGGCGACGCTTTCGGTGATCTCCAGTTCGATCCGCTGCGGCGCGATGCCGGTCTCGGCGAGCGCGTTGCGCAGGCGGGTGAGGAAGAGCGGGTCGCGGAACTGGACGAGCGAGACGTTGATCGCCATGTGCATGTCGCTTGGCAGGCCTTTCGCCTCCCATTCGTGCAACTGGCCGACGGCGGTCTTGAAGACCCAGGCGCCGAGGTCGACGATCAGGCCGGAGTACTCGGCGAGCGAGATGAACAGGTCGGGACGGATGAATTCGCCGTCCGGGCCGCGCCAGCGGATCAGCGCCTCGGCGCCGATCAGTTTGCCGCTGATCAGCTCGACCTGCGGCTGGTAGTGCAGTTCCAGCCCGCGCTGCTGGGTGACGGCGATGCGCAGGTCGTGCAGGCGGTCGAGGCGGCTGCGCGTTTCGCGCGCCATGTCCTCGGTGTAGTAGTGCCAGCGACCGCGGTCGCCGCTCTTGGCGCGGTTGAGGGCGATGTTGGTCGCCTTCAGCAGGTCGATGCCGTCGCTGTCGCCGACCTCGTCGAGGCGGGTGAGGCCGAGCGTGGCCTTGATCGGCAGCGAGTATTCGTCGACGAGGAAGGGCGTCTTGAAGTGGTCGAGCAGCAGGCGGGGGTCGAGCATCGCGTCCGGCCCGAGCAGCCCGAAGACGTCGCCGCCGACGCGCGCCAGCACCATGCCCGGCGTCAGTATGTTGCACAGGCGCTGGGCGACCGAGAGCAGCAGCTGGTCGCCCTTGTGGTGGCCGAGCGCGTCGTTCAGCTCGGAGAAATGGTCGATGTCGAGCAGCGCCATGGTCCAGCCGCGGGTGCCCGAGCGCATGTGGTCGTCGAGGCGGGCGACGAAGCCGCTGCG
This sequence comes from Rhodocyclaceae bacterium, assembly GCA_024710925.1. Lineage (GTDB taxonomy): Bacteria > Pseudomonadota > Gammaproteobacteria > Burkholderiales > Rhodocyclaceae > Proximibacter. Next base: position 6,198 of record JANJTW010000196.1, read on the forward strand.
GTTGGCGAGCCGCGTCAGGCGGTCGGTGAACGCGGAGAAGCTGAGGTCGGCGATGAGGCCGGCGTTCTCCAGGCCGACGCCGATGTTCACGCAGAACACTTCGACGATCTGGCGCAATTCCGGCGTCAGCGCCGCCGTCGTTTCCAGGTAGAGGACGGCGTCGTGGCCGTTCTCGCCGGCGATGAAGAAGGCCGCCCGGCCGCCGTCGGTCAGGCTGCGCCGTTCGGCCCCGGCCTGCGCCGCCAGCGTGCCCGGCGCGCCGCAGTCCTTCAGCGGCTGGCCGAGGCTGCCGGCGAAGCGACCGCGGGCGCCGATGACGAAGAGCGGCGTGTCGCCCGGATAGTTGGCGAAACGCTGGCGATGCGCGCAGAGGAGGGCGTCGTCGCCGCCGCCGACCAGCCGGCAGGCGCCGGCCAGTGCGGCGGCGGCGAAATCGCCGGGGTCGCGGCGGGCGAGCAGGTCGGCCGCGGTATCGACGATCAGCGCCAGCCCGCGCCGGGCATCCATGATTGTGCGCAGCTGGTCGTAGGAGCGGACGGCGGTGGTCAGTGTCGTCAGCAGGCGGACGCGGGTCAGTTCCGACTTGGTCTTGTAGTCGTTGATGTCGTATTCGCGGATGACGCGCATTTCCGGCGCGTAGCCCGGCTGGCCGGTGCGCAGGATGATGCGCATGGCGCTGCGGCCGAGGTCCTGGCGGACCCGGCGGACGAGGTCGAGGCCGGCGCTTTCGTGTTCCATGACGACATCGAGCAGGGCGACGGCGATGTCCTCGTCGGCGGCGATCTCGGCCAGCGCCTCCTCGGCGGAGTAGGCGTGGATGAAGGCGAGCGGACGGCCGTCGATGCGGATGTCCTGGAGCGCGAAGGCGGTGGCGTTGTGCACCTCGGCATCGTCGTCGACCACCAGGATGCGCCACGGACGCGTCTCGTCGGCGACCGCGGCGGGCTGCTCGTGCCCGAGGTCGTCGATGATGTTGAGCTCGTCGTTGAGGTGGCTGGCTGGCATCGGGTCAGGGATTGTCGTTATCGTTGCTGGGCGCACGGAGAGGCATTGTAAGCATAAACGTCGTGCCGCTGCCAAGCCGGCTGTCTACCGAAATCCGGCCGCCGAGGACGCGCGTGACGATGTTGTAGACGATGTGCAGGCCGAGGCCGCTGCCGCCCTGGCCGAGCTTGGTCGTGAAGAAGGGGTCGAAGATGTGGCGGGCGTGCTCCTCGGCGATGCCGATGCCGTCGTCCTGCACGGTCATTACCACCTGGCCGTGTTCCGGCACGGCGGCGCGGATGGTGACGCGGCCCTGCCGGCGCCCGTCGAAGGCGTGCAGGAGGGCGTTGGTGACGAAATTGGTGACGACCTGGCCGAGCGGCCCGGGGAAGCTGTCGAGGACGATGCCTTCCGGAATTTCCAGCGTCACCTTGAACGGCGTCTTGCGCAGGGTCGGCGACAGCGTCGTCAGCACCTCGCCGACGACGGCGCGCAGATCGAAGCGGCGGCGCTGGTCGCTGGTCTGGTCGACGGCCACCTGCTTGAAGCTGGCGACCAGGTTGCGCGCCTGGTCGAGGCTGCGCAGCAACAGGTCGCTGGCCGTGCGCGCGGCGTCGACGTAGGCGTTCAGCGTCGAGCGGCGGAGGGCGCCGGCAGCGGCCGCCTCGACGAATTCCTGCGTCCGCTCGTGCAGCGTGCTCGCCACCGTGACGCTGTTGCCGATCGGCGTGTTCAGCTCGTGCGCGACGCCGGCGACGAGGGCGCCGAGGGCGGCCAGCTTCTCCGAGCGGATCAGTTCGTCCTGGGCGCGCCGCAGCTCGGTGGTGCGCGCTTCGACGCGCGCCTCCAGTTCGCTGTTCAGCTGCGCCATGCGTTCCTCGATGTGGTGGCGCAGCGTGATGTCGGTGATGCTCCACAGGTAGCAGGAGCGGCCGCCGATGTCGAAGCGGCGGCCGGAAACGAGGGCGAAGAGGAGGGCGCCGTCGGCGCGCCGGTAGCGGCATTCGTGCCGGTCGAGCTCGCCGCCGCTGGCGAGCAGCGCACGGTAGAGCCCGTCGCGCTCGGCCGGATCGGCCCACAGGGCGAACTCGTCCGAGGTGCGGCCGATGGCCGACTCGCGGGTGTAGCCGAAAAGTTCCTGCCAGGCGAGGTTGAAATCGACGACGACGCCGGTTTCGGCGTCGGTGATGACCAGTGGCGCCGGCGAGTAGTGCACGATGCGCGAGAATTTTTCCTCGTTCTGGCGCAGGGCCTCCGCTGCCGCCTTCTGCGCGGTGATGTCGCGGACGACGGCGAAGAGCAGCGTCCGTCCGCCGAGGGTGATCAGCGTCGCGTTGAGCAGGCAGTCGAGGGCGTTGCCGTTGCGGATGCCGAGCTTCATCGGGAATTCGCGCAGGTAGCCGTCGCGCTTGAGCTGTGCCACCGCCCGCGTGCGTTGCGCCGGCTCGTGCCAGATGCCGAGGTCGGCGCCACGGCGGCCGATCGCCTCGATCCGCGTCCAGCCGGTGGTCCGTTCGAAGGCCTCGTTCACGTCGACGATCTCGCCGCTGTCGACGTCGCTGATCGTGATGTAGTCGAGGCTGGCGTGGAAGGCCTTGGCGAAGCGCCCCTCGGACAGTCGCGCCGCCTCTTCCGCCGTCTTCAGCGGCGTGATGTCGCGGCCTTCGGGAATGAGCAGGCGCACCCGGCCGTCGTCGTCGAAGACCGGCTTCAGCGAGAAATCGATGTGGCGCAGCCCGCCGTCGGCGGCGCGGTGGGCCGCCTCGAAGCGCACCAGCCGGCCCGCCGCCGCTTCGCGCACCGCCGCCTGCAGCCGTGTCCGGGCGTCCGCGTCCTGCCACCACGGCGTTTCCCAGAACGGTCGGCCGACCACCGCTTCACGCGTCGTGCCGACAAAGGCGAGCGCGGTCCGGTTGATGTCGAGCAGCGTGCCGGCGGTGTCGAGCACGCCGGTCAGCTGGAAGGCCTGGTCGAAGATCGCGCGGAACTTTTCCTCGCTGGCGCGCAGGGCCGCCTCCGCCTGCCGCTTGGCGCTGACGTCGCGGACGACGCCGAGCAGGTAGCGCTGGCCGTCGGCGTTGATCAGCGAGGCGTTGAGCACGCAGTCGATGCGGCGGCCATCGCGCGTGCCGATCTCGACCGGGTATTCGTGCAGGCTGCCGTCGCGGCGCAGGCGCCGGATGGCCTCGTCGCGCGTCGCCTGATCCGGCCAGATGCCCAGGTCCGGCGTCGTGCGGCCGATGACCTCGGCGCGCGTCCAGCCGGTCATGCGCTCGAAGGCTTCGTTCACCTCGTAGATCTCGCCGGAGTCGAGGTCGCTGAGCGTGATGTAGTCGAGGCTGGCATGGAAGGCGCCGGCGAATTTCGCTTCCGACAGGCGCAGCGCGCGTTCGGCCTCCTTCAGCGCGGTCACGTCCTCGACGGTGGCGACGAAGCCGCGGAAGTCGCCGTCACCGGAGCGGACCGGGGCGATGTGCGCGCGCGCCCAGAGAATGTCGCCGCTGGCCTTGACGACGCGGCGCTCCATGCTGAATCCGCTCTGCGTCGCCACGGCGCGCCGCCAGCGCTGGCGCATCGGTTCGCGGTCGTCCGGGTGCAGGTGTTCGATCCAGCGGCCGTCGCGCACTTCCTCGGGCGTCGAATCGGAAAGCACGAGGTAGCGCGGGTTGCAGTAAACAAAGCTGCCCCGCCCGTCGGCGACGACGACGCCCAGTTCCGAACTTTCAGCGATCGCCTGGAAGCGTTCCGAGGATTCCTGCCGCTCGATCATCTCGCGGCGCAGGCTGGCCGCCAGTGCGCTGAGCTGCGCCTGCTGCCGGCGCTGCGTGATGATCAGCATGACGATGCCGATGCCGAGCATGAGGATGGCGGCGATGCCGAAGCCGATCGGGGCAAACCAGGGGGCCTCGCGCAGGAAGGGGTAGTCGAGGTAATGGATGCCGAGCAGCACGAAGAGGGTCGCCAGCACGCCGTAGCCGACCTCCGGCTGCGCCCGGCCGAGCTGGAACAGCATCCGGCCGGCATCGATCAGCAGCCCGCCGGCGAGGGCGTAGAGCGGCAGCGTGCGCAGCGTGAAGGAAACGTCGGCGGTGGCGCCGAAGGCGCTCCAGAGCGTCGCCAGCAGCAACAGGGCGGCGGCGGCGCGCAGCCCGCCGGGGCGGCCGGAAAGCTCGCGGCAGCCCCGCCAGATCAGGAAGACGGCGGCGGCGAAGAGGATGTCGGCGACGACCGACAGTCCGGTCGCGCCGAGCGCGCTGCCGAGCTGTGCGCCCATGCGCGCGGTCTGCGCGAGGAAGGCCAGCGACCAGGCGAGCAGCGCGCGCTGGGCGCGGTCGATGCGCCACAGATAGAACAGCGTACCGGCGAGGATCAGCGAGCTGCCGAGCGAGCCGAGAATGGCGGTCTGCAGGGAAAACTCGATGTGCATCTTTCGCGCGCCGTCCGCCCGGGTTAAATTACGCGCTATTCTGCATGAACCGCCGCGCATGTGCAGGCGGTCT
>JANJTW010000206.1 GCA_024710925.1 Rhodocyclaceae bacterium
GGAGATCGGCGAGCTCGACGACGTCTTCCTCTACACCGTCGATGATATCGCCCAGGTCGTCGAGTCCGGGCTGGAATCGCGGCAGGCTGCCGTCGTCGAGGCCGAGGCGATCATCGCCGCGCAGGTCGACACCTTCATCGCCTGGCTGGAAACGCGCGACGCCGTGCCCTTGATCCGTTCCCTGCGCGACTCCGCCGAGCGCATGCGCCGGCACGAGATGGAGCACGCGCTGAAGCTGCTGGCCAAGGGCGAGAACCCGGAAAAGGTGCTCGACCAGCTGGCGCACCGCCTGACCAACAAATTCCTGCACGCGCCGACGCAGGCGCTCAATTCGGCCGACAGCAGCGACCGCGAAACGCTGCGCCAGGCGGCCGTCCGCCTTTTCCACCTGCACGGCGAGTAGCGCCGCCGTTGGCGCCGCTGCCCGCATTTCCCGCCCGGACTCCATGAAGCAAAGCATCCGCGACAAGCTCGACCATCTCGCCGGTCGCCTCGAAGAAGTCGATCTGCTGCTCGCCAGCGGCGAGACGGCGCGCGACATGGACCAGTTCCGCAAGCTCTCGCGCGAGCGTGCCGAGATCGAGCCGGTGGTCGTGCTGTTCGGCGAGTTCCGCAAGGCCGAGGGCGACCTCGCCGAGGCCGAGGCGATGCTCTCCGACCCGGACATGAAGGCCTTCGCCGAAGAGGAAATGAAGGCCGCCAAGGCACGCCTGCCGGAACTCGAAACCGAACTGCAGAAGCTCTTGTTGCCGAAGGACCCCAACGACGAGCGCAACGTCATCCTCGAAATCCGCGCCGGCACCGGCGGCGAGGAATCGGCGCTGTTCGCCGGCAGCCTGTTCCGCATGTACGCCCGCTACGCCGAGCGCCGGCGCTGGCAGGTCGAGGTGATGTCGTCCTCGGAATCGGATCTCGGCGGCTACAAGGAAATCATCGCCCGCATCGTCGCCACCGGCGGGCAGGGTGCCTACTCGAAGCTCAAGTTCGAATCCGGCGGCCACCGCGTCCAGCGCGTGCCGGAGACCGAGGCGCAGGGGCGCATCCATACCTCGGCGTGCACCGTCGCCGTGATGCCGGAGGCCGACGAGATCGAAGAGGTCCAGATCAACGCCGCCGACCTGCGCATCGACACCTTCCGTGCCTCCGGCGCCGGCGGCCAGCACATCAACAAGACCGACTCGGCGGTGCGCCTGACGCACCTCCCGACCGGCATCGTCGTCGAGTGCCAGGACGGCCGCTCGCAGCACCAGAACAAGGCGCAGGCGATGCGCGTGCTGGCGGCGCGCATCAACGACGCGCAGCTGCGCGCGGCGCAGGCCAAGGAGGCGGCGCAGCGCAAGAGCCTGATCGGCAGCGGCGACCGCTCCGAGCGCATCCGCACCTACAACTTCCCGCAGGGCCGCGTCACCGACCACCGCATCAACCTGACGCTGTACAAGATCGACGCGATCATGGACGGCGACATGGACGAGCTGCTCACCGCGCTGACCACCGAGCATCAGGCCGAGCAGCTGGCGGCGCTGGCCGACGACTAGGGCGGGGCGAACTTCGCATGAATGCCACGGCGCAGACGCTGAAGGCCACCGTCGAGCAGGTCAAGCGGCGCATCCCGCGGCTGGACGCGCGCCTGCTGATGCAGCACCTGCTCGGCATCACGCACGCGCAGTTCCTCGCCGACCCCGACCGCCGGCTCTCCGGCGACGAGGTCGAGGCCTTCATGACGCTGGTGCTGCGTCGCGAGCGCGGCGAGCCGGTGGCCTACCTGGTCGGCGAAAAGGATTTCTACAGCCGCAGTTTCAAGGTGACGCCGGACGTGCTGATCCCGCGCCCGGACACCGAGCTGATCGTCACGCTGGCGCTGAAGCATTTGAAAACGCTGGCCTGGCCGCGCGTGCTCGACCTCGGCACTGGCAGCGGCGCCATCGCCGTGAGCATCGCCTGCGAGCACCCGGAGGCGGCGGTGCTCGCCGTAGACGTCTCGCCGGCGGCGCTGGCGGTGGCGCGCGAGAACGCGGCCCGCCTCGGCGGCAAGGTCGGTTTCGTCGAGAGCGACTGGTTCTCGGCGCTCGGCGACGAGCGCTTCGACCTGATCGTCGCCAATCCACCCTACGTCGCCGCGCGCGACCCGCACCTTTCGCAGGACGGCCTGCCCTTCGAGCCGGACCTGGCGCTGACCGACGGCGCCGATGGCCTGTCCTGCATCCGCCGCATCGTCGCCGAGGCACCGGCGCATCTCGTGGCCGACGGCGTCCTGCTGATCGAGCACGGCTACGACCAGGCCGAGGCGGTGCGCGCGCTGCTCGCCGCCGGCCCCTTCGCCGATGTTTCGACCTGGCAGGACCTTTCCGGGGTCGATCGCGTCAGCGGCGGCCGTCTGCCGGCCGCCGGCGGCTGAGCGCCGGCGGTTGGGACGTCCGTCTTGATTGACGTCAAGGCGGACGTCGGCCGGTCGCGCTTACAATCGAGCCCGATTTTTCCATCCCCCCTCTCCCCGCCTCCCGCATGAAGGACCAGCGCCGCCACCCCCGCTATCGCCTCCGCTGGCCGGCCCGCCTGATCCTCGGCGAGGATCCTGGCAGCGGCACGATCATCGAGGGGCGGGTGTACGACCTGTCGCTTGGCGGCGCCTCGGTGCTGTGCGACCTGCACCTCCGCGGCGTCAAACGGTTGACGCTGGTGCTCGCGCCGCCGGCGCTGTTCATCGGCCAGGCGCCGAAGATCATCACCGCCCATTCGAACCTGGTTTATTCGGTGCACTCCGACGGCCACCTGTGCTTCCGGGCCGGTCTGCAGTTCGTCCGTTTCGAGGCGGCCGGACGTTCCCTGCTTGAGGAGCGGCTGGCCTACCATGCGCCGGTCTTCGAGCGGGTGCCGACCTGAATCCCGGACTGCGGGCAGTTTCGCAACGCGCTGCCGGCTGCTAGAATAGCTGAGCAAATAACTCAACTATTGGATTCCCGACATGGATACTCAAGACGTGCAAGCCCTCATCCGCGAACAGGTCACCGGCAACCCGGTCGTCCTCTACATGAAAGGCACGCCGCAGTTCCCGCAGTGCGGCTTCTCGGCGCGCGCCGTGCAGATCCTCAAGGCCTGCGGCGTAAACAAGTTCTACAGCGTGAACGTGCTGGAGAACCCGGACATCCGCCAGGGCATCAAGGACTACGCCAACTGGCCGACGATTCCGCAGCTCTTCATCAAGGGCGAATTCGTCGGCGGCTCGGACATCATGACCGAGATGTACCAGTCCGGCGAACTGCAACCGATGCTCGAAGGCCTCGGCGACGCCGCCTGATCGGCTGCGTGGCGGACGGACACGAAAGGGGGCTGCGGCCCCCTTTGTCATTGGCGCGCCCGGATCTCGTCGAGGAAGGCGAGCAGCGCGGCGACGCCGTCGGCGAAGGCGTCGATGCGCGCGTGGTCGCCGGGTAGCAGCAGGCGGGCGTTGCCGCCGGCGCGCGCCGCCAGCCGGTGCGCATCGTCGGCGGGGACCGTCGTGTCTTCGCTGCCGTGGACGAGCAGCAGCGGACAGCGGACGGCGCGGATGGTGTTTTCCGGCGCGATCGCGTCGAAGCGCCGGCCGATCACCCGCTCGACGTAGCGCAGCGCATACCAGCCGAGCGGCACGAAGGGAATGCGCCGCGCCGCGAGGAAGCGGCGCATGACCGTTTCCGGATGGGCGAAGGCGGCGATGCTGACCACCGCCGCCAGCCGTTCGTCGCGCGCGGCGGTGAGCAGCGCGGCGGCGGCGCCGACCGAGTGGCCGACGGCGACGTGGCGCGCCGCCGCTGTTGCCGGTTGCCGGCGCAGCCAGTCGAGCGCGCAGGCGAGGTCTTCGGCGAAGCGCGGCATCGACGCGAAGTCGTCCTCGTCGCTGCGTCCGTGGCAGCGCGCGTCGAGCAGCAGCACGGCGTGCCCGGCGGCGTGCAGCGGTGCCGCCAGCGGCAGCAGCTGGCCAGCGTTGCCGCCCCAGCCGTGCAGCAGCACGACCGCCGTCGTCGCGCCGGGCACCGGCGCGTACCACGCGAACAGCCGCCGGCCGTTGGCGCCGGCGAGCGTCAGCTCCCGCGCCGGCAGCCCGAAATCGGCCGGTGTGCCGCCGGCGGTCGTCCGTTCCGGCGCCAGGCTGCGGCGCAGGCCGGCATGGAAGCGCGCCAGCAGCAACGGCAGCAGCAGGGCCGGGCCGGCCGCGGCGGCCAGCGGCCACCAGTTCATCGCCGGCCTCAGGCGCCGGTCGGTGCCGCGCTGCGGGCGCTGAATTCGTCGTAGGCGCGCACCGCCTCGGCGGCGTACATCAGCGTCGGCCCGCCGCCCATGTAGGTGCAGATGCCGAGCGTTTCCATCAGCTGCTGGCGGCTGACGCCGAGGCGGATCAGCGCCTTGACGTGGAAGCCGATGCAGGCGTCGCAGCGGCTGGCGACGCCGATGGCGAGCGCGATCAACTCCTTGTGCAGCGCATCGATGGCGCCGCCCTGCAGCGCCGATTTTGCCATCGCGTTGAAGCCCTGCATCGTCTCGGGAATCTCCCGGCGCAGCGCTTCCATGCCTTGCGCGACGTCGCGCGTGATGCCGACGAAGGATTTGCTCATGATCCTGGCCTTTCGAATATTAGAAAATTCTAATTTAACACGCGCCGCGGCGCCCCGGCAAGGCGCGTCTGGCGCTGTTGCCGGCCTTGCGCGACAATGCGCCATCCCCATCCGGAACCGACCCATGCGCGCCAGAGCGTTCGCCGTTGCCTGCTGCCTTCTCCTTGCCGCCTGCGCCGGCTATGCCGGGCGCGGGCTGATGCCGGGCGTCGCCGGCGAGGCCGAGGTGCGCGCGGTCATGGGGGCGCCGGCGATGCGCTGGACGCTGCCGGACGGCGGCGCCCAGCTGGCCTACCCGCGCGGTCCGGCCGGGTTTCATACGTACATGGCCTTCTTCGATGCCGCGGGCCGGCTCGAACGCATCGTCAACGTGCTCGACAGCGCGCACTTCGCGCGCGTCCGGCCGGGCATGACGCAGGACGAAGTGCTGCGCCTGCTCGGTCCGTCGCAGCCGCAATGGACCGCCTGGTTCCCGGCGCGCGACGAACTGGTCTGGGAGTGGCGCTACTGCGACAGCTGGAACGAGGCGGCACGCTTCGACGTGCTCTTCGACGGTGCGACGAAGACCGTGCGCAGCACGCTGACGTGGACCGAAAGCCAGAAGTCGGACTACCGCGTCGGCTGCGCGCAGTAATCCGGGGCCGCGCTCAGACGGCGGCGAGGCGCTGGTTGGCGAGCGCCAGCCGGTGGGTGAGAACGTCGATGAAGGCCCGGTAGAAATGCATCCGGCAGCCCTCCGATGCGTGTTGCAGGGCATCGCCGCGCACGCTGACGATCTTCGCCTCGCCGAGCGCCGCGACGTCGGCGCCGCGCACCGGCGCAGCGCGGCTGAGCACCGCCATCTCTCCGCAGCAGTCGCCGGCGGCAAGCCGGCCGAGCGCCTTGCCGTGCTTCGTCACGGCGAGCTCGCCCTCGGCGACGAAGCAGAAGAAATCGCCAGGTTCGCCATCGCGCATGATCGGGGCGCCCGGAGCGATACGCTGCCACTGCGCGAAGCGCACCACCTCCCAGAGCTCGACGTCGGAGAACTCGGCGAAGAAGGGAAGGGCGCGCAGCGTCTCGAACTTCTCCGTTTCGGCGAACTCGCGCGCCTGCGCCGTCCGCTTGCGGAAATATTGCGCCAGATCGTGCGCGAATTCGTCCCAGCCCGGGTAGCGTCGCTCGATGTCCCGCGCCATGGCCCGCGCCACGATGGCATCGAGCGCCGGCGGCAATTCCGGGCGCAGCCGGCAGAGCGGCGTCGGGGCGCTGTTGATGATCTGGTAGATCATGTTGTAGTTGCTGCTCGCCTGGAAGGGCAGCTGGCCGGCGAGCAGCTGGTACATGACGACGCCCAGCGAGTAGATGTCGGTGCGCTGGTCGAGCGGCTGCTCGCGCACCTGCTCCGGCGACATGTAGGCCGGCGAACCGATGCCGGCGACCTGCGTACGTTCGCTGCCGCCGGTGATCGCCGCGCCGAAGTCGGAAATCTTCACGTCGCCGCCGCCGGCGACGAGGATGTTCGCCGGCTTGATGTCGCGGTGCGTGATGCCGAGACGGTGCGCGAAGTCGAGCGCGCGCGAGCACTTGAAGGCGATCTCGACGACGCGCTCGACCGGCAGCAGCCGGTCCGGCGAGCAGAAGGCCTCCAGCGTCCCGCCGGGGACGTACTCCATGACGATGTAGCAGAGGTCGTCGGCGACCACCGCATCGTAGATCTGCACGATGTGCGGGTGGTTCAGCTTGCCGACGAGCGAAGCCTCGTTGAGGAACAGGTGCGCGTAGAGCCGGCCGCGCTCGGGATCGCGCAACGCCTCGGGGAAGGCGAGCTTGATCGCCACCGGCCGGCCGGCGAAGGGGTCGTGCCCGAGATGGACGGTGGCCGTGGCGCCGCGGCCGAGTTCGCCGAGAATCTCGTACTTGCCGATCCGCGCCATCGGCCGCGCCCGGGGCGTGCTCAGAGGCGGCTGCGCGCCCGTTCGACGGCCGCCCGCACCTGCTTCGGCGCGGTGCCGCCGATGTGGTCGCGGGCGGCGAGCGAGCCTTCCACCGTCAGCACCGCGAAGACGTCGTCGGCGACCAGCGGCGAGAATTTCTGCAGGTCGGCCAGCGACAGCTGCGGCAGGTCGACGCCCAGTTCCTCGGCGCGCTTGACGGCCAGACCGACGGCCTCGTGCGCGTCGCGGAAGGGCAGGCCCTTCTTGGTCAGGTAATCGGCGAGGTCGGTCGCCGTGGCGAACCCCTGCGTCAATGCGTTACGCATGTTGTCCGGGCGCGCCTCGATGCCGCCCATCATGTCGGCGAAGATGCGCAGCGTGTCGAGCACCGTATCGGCGGTGTCGAACAGCGGTTCCTTGTCTTCCTGGTTGTCCTTGTTGTAGGCCAGCGGCTGGCCCTTCATCAGCGTCAGCAGCGAGATCAGGCTGCCGTTCACGCGGCCGGTCTTGCCGCGCGCCAGTTCCGGCACGTCCGGGTTCTTCTTCTGCGGCATGATCGAGCTGCCGGTGCAGAAGCGGTCGGCGATCCGGACGAAGCCGAAGCGCGGGTTCATCCACAGCACCAGCTCTTCCGAGAGGCGCGAGAAGTGCGTCATCAGCAGTGCCGCGGCGGCGCAGAATTCGATGCCGAAGTCGCGATCCGACACGGCGTCGAGCGAGTTCTCGCAGACCCCGTCGAAGCCCAACTCTTTTGCGACGAACTCGCGATCGATCGGGTAGGTGGTGCCGGCCAGCGCCGCGGCGCCGAGCGGCAGGCGGCTGACGCGTTTGCGGCAGTCAGCGAAGCGCTCCTTGTCGCGCTGCGTCATCTCGAAGTAGGCCAGCAGGTGATGGCCGAAGGTCACCGGCTGGGCCACCTGCAGGTGCGTCGAGCCGGGCATCGGCGTCGCCGCTTCCTTCTCGGCGAGAACGAGCAGGTTTTCCTGGAACTGGCGGATCAGCACCAGGATGTCGTCGATGGTGTCGCGCAGCCACAGCCGGATGTCGGTCGCCACCTGGTCGTTGCGCGAGCGGCCGGTATGCAGGCGTTTTCCCGCGTCGCCGACGAGCGCGGTCAGGCGCTTCTCGATGTTCAGGTGCACGTCTTCCAGATCGAGCTGCCATTCGAACTTGCCGGAGTCGATCTCCTCCCACACCTGCTGCATGCCGCGCTCGATGTCGGCGAGGTCCTGGGCGGCGATGATGCCCTGTTTCGCCAGCATCTTGGCGTGCGCGAGCGAGCCGCGGATGTCCTGGCGCCACATGCGCTGGTCGAAATCGACCGAGGCCGTGTAGCGTTTGACGAGGTCGGACATCGGCTCGGAGAAGCGGCCGGCCCAAGTGTATTGGGAGGAATTGTTCTGGCTCATGATGGATGCAAGATTGTCG
>JANJTW010000214.1 GCA_024710925.1 Rhodocyclaceae bacterium
GGTGAGCGCCTCGAAAAACTGTTTGCGGAGGCGCGCGCGGCGCGCAATGCGTGGGCCGAGCAGTTCGCCGGCGCCAACGCCGCCCCCCGCTCGGAGTGATCATGGAATTTCTCGATCTGCCGCCCATGCTCGGCGCCGCGGGACGGGTGCGCCTGCCCGGCTCGAAGAGCATCTCCAACCGCACGCTGCTGCTGGCCGCGCTGGCCGAGGGCGAAACCGACATCCGCGACCTGCTCGCCTCCGACGATGTCGAGCGCATGCTCGATGCGCTGCGGGCGCTGGGCGTGGCGTGGTCGCGCGAGGGCGCTAGCGACAACTATCGCGTGCGCGGTGCGGGCGGGGCGTTTCCGGTCAAGCAGGCCGATCTCTTCCTCGGCAATGCGGGCACGGCCTTCCGTCCGCTGACCGCGGCGCTCGCGCTGTCGGGGGGGGAATACCGCCTGTCGGGGGTGCCGCGCATGCACGAGCGGCCGATCGGCGATCTCGTCGACGGCCTGCGCCAGCTCGGTGCGGACATCGCCTATACCGGCAACGCCGGCTTCCCGCCGCTGCACATCCGCCCGGCGGCGATCCGCCCCGGCGGCGTGGTGCGCGTGCGCGGCGACGTCTCCAGCCAGTTCCTCACCGCGCTGCTGATGGCCTTGCCGCTGACCGGGGTGGAGACGACGATCGAGGTCGTCGGCGAGCTGATCTCCAAGCCCTACATCGCGATCACGCTGGCGCTCATGAGTCGTTTCGGCGTCGCGGTGCGGCGCGAAGGTTGGGAGCGCTTCGTCGTTCCCGGCGGTGCGCGCTACCGCAGTCCCGGCACGATCTTCGTCGAAGGCGACGCCTCGTCGGCGTCGTACTTCCTTGCGCTTGGTGCCATCGGTGGCGGTCCGGTGCGCGTCGAGGGCGTCGGCCGCGACTCGATCCAGGGCGACGTGCGTTTCGCCGAGGCGCTGGCACAGATGGGCGCCGTCATCGAGATGGGTGATAACTGGATCGAGGCGAAGGCTTCCGCGAGCGGCCTCAAGGGCATCACGCTCGACTGCAACCACATTCCGGATGCGGCGATGACGCTGGCCACCACGGCGCTGTTCGCGCAAGGGCCGACGACGCTGTCCAACATCGCCTCGTGGCGCGTCAAGGAAACCGACCGCATCGCGGCCATGGCCAAGGAGCTCCGGAAGCTCGGCGTCGAGGTCGAGGAGGGGGGCGACTACATCCGCGTGACGCCGGCGAAGGTGTTGTCGTCGCTACCGGAAGGCATCGACACCTACGACGACCACCGCATCGCGATGTGCTTCTCGCTCGCCGCCTTCGGCACCGCGCTGCGCATCAACGACCCGAAGTGCGTCGGCAAGACCTTCCCCGATTACTTCGAGCGCCTTGCCTCGGTGACGCAGGCCGTACCGGTGATCGCCATCGACGGTCCGTCGGCCTCGGGCAAGGGCACCGTCGCCGCCCGTGTCGCCGCCGCGCTCGGCTGGCACTACCTCGATTCCGGTGCGCTCTACCGGTTGACGGCGCTCGCCGCCCGGCGTGCCGGTGTCGCCTGGGACGATGAGCCCGGCGTCGCGGCAATCGCTGCCAAGCTCGACGTCGTTTTCGAAGGCGAGTCGATCAGGCTGGCCGGCGAAGAGGTCGGCGAGGCAATCCGTACCGAGGAAATGGGCACCGGCGCCTCGAAGGTTGCCGCACTGCCGGCCGTGCGCCAGGCGCTGCTCTTCCGCCAGCGGCTGTTCCGCCGCGCGCCGGGCCTCGTCGGCGACGGCCGCGACATGGGCTCGGTGGTATTTCCTGATGCGAAAACCAAGGTTTTCCTCACGGCGAGCGTCGAGATTCGCGCCGATCGACGCTATAAGCAGTTGATCGGAAAAGGGATTGGGGCTACAATCCAGCCGATTTTGCAGGATTTGCGCGAACGCGACGAACGCGACAGCCAACGCAGCGTGGCGCCGCTCCGGCAAAGTGAAGATGCCGAACTGCTCGATACCTCGGCCCTGACCATCGAAGAAGCGGTGGCCCGGGTGCTGGGTTGGGCCAAGTCGACGTCGTAGTCGTACCAAGCCGTACCAGGGTGTCGCCCGATTTTCCGCAAGGACGCTTCCTTCGGTTCCGTGTCTCCGGTTGTGCCGGGGCCCGTCGAACCGGGAGAGGCGTTTTTTCCCTTCCCCGGGGAAGAAGGAATCCGGCGACGGTCTTTAACTAACTGATTTGCCGCAGTGATGCGGTGCAAGGAAATGTCCATGTCTGCTGTTCCCGCTACCGAAAGCTTTGCCGCCCTCTTCGAAGAAAGCCTTGCGCGCCAGGAAATGCGCCAGGGTGAGGTGATTACCGCCGAAGTCGTGCGCGTCGACCAGAACTTTGTCGTCGTCAACGCCGGACTGAAGTCCGAAAGCTACATCGATGTCGAAGAATTCCTGAACGACCAGGGCCAACTCGAAGTGAATGCCGGCGACTTCGTGCAAGTCGCCATTGAGCAACTCGAAAACGGCTTTGGCGAAACCCGCCTGTCGCGCGACCGCGCCAAGCGCATCGCCGCCTGGAACGCCCTCGAGCAGGCCCTCAACGACGGCTCGCTGGTCACCGGCACCATCACCGGCAAGGTCAAGGGCGGTCTGACCGTCATGACCAACAGCGTCCGCGCCTTCCTGCCGGGCTCGCTGGTCGACATGCGTCCGGTCAAGGACACCACGCCGTACGAAGGCAAGACCCTCGAATTCAAGGTCATCAAGCTCGACCG
>JANJTW010000257.1 GCA_024710925.1 Rhodocyclaceae bacterium
TGCCGGCCAGTGACAGGCGGACAACCTGCTTGCGCAGTGCGTACAGCTGATCCAGCGTCCTGGCTTCCTTTTTCTGGTCCATCACGGATAAATATGACAAATAAATTGAATTATCCGCTGTTTTAAGGGCCGTGTCTATAATTACAATCGTATGCAACCCGTCTTTCATTCCTGCCGTCCGAACCAAGCGCGAGCGAACCGAAGGCATGCATTTCCGCGCGGACATGAGCCGCAACACCCTCCTGCTGTGGCTGCTGTTCGGCATCGTCACGCTGATCCTGGCCTTCTCGCTGCACCGCCAGCACCGCGATGCGGAAGCGCAGGCCTTGCGCGCCGCCGAGGGCGACGCCCGCAATCTCGCCCGCGCCTTTGCCGAACACACGCTGGCTTCCTTTCAGCGCGTCGATTTCGTCCTGCACGATCTGCGCGATGCCTGGCTCGCCGACCGTAACCGCTTTGCCGAGGCCGTCAACCGCAGCCAGTCGCTGATGGGCGACATCGCCTTCCAGGTGGCCGTGATCGGTGCCGACGGGCGCATGGATTTCAGCAGCCTCGCACCGGGCAGCCCGCGCATCGACCTCGCCGACCGCGAGCATTTCCGTAGCCCGCGCGAACAGGCGCAGCGCGGCGAGGATCGCCTCTTCGTCAGCCGGCCGCTGAAGGGACGCGTTTCCGGCAAATGGTCGATCCAGATTGCCCGCCCCATCGTCGACCGGCGCAGCCATTTCCACGGCGTCCTCGTCATCTCCGTCGACCCCGGTTTCTTCGCCAGTTTTTACCGGAGCATCGATCTCGGCGCCGGCGGCATCGTGACCATGGTCCGCGCCAGCGGGGAAATCCTCAGCCGCGGCCCCGAGCTTGAAGGCAGCATCGGCACGGTGCTGACCGGCACCCCCTACCTTGCCGCCAATGCACCGATCAGCGGCACCTTCCGCCGGGTGGCGCAAACCGACGGCGCCGAGCGCATCTACGGTTTCCACCGCGAGCCGCGTATCGGCGTCACGCTGGTCGTCGGCCTCGCCGCCGCCGAGGTATTGGCGCCGGTGTACGAGAAGCAGCGGCGCGAAAGCATCGCCGTCGCCCTGCTCGGCCTGATGCTGCTGGCGCTGGTGCTGGCGATCTACCGGACGCAGGCACGGCAGGCGCGAACGCGGGAGGCGCTGGCGGCATCGGAACGCCGCTTCCGTTCGCTGTTCGGCGCGCTGCCGAACATGGTCGTCCTGCTCGATGCCGCCGGGCGACGGCAGATGACCCATCTGCCGGGCGACGTTGCCAACGTCCGCGACGAGGCGACGGCAAGCGGTACGCTCGCCGATCTCTTTTCTGCCGAGACCGCCGGACAGCTCGACGACGCCCGGCTGCGGGTGATGGCCGACGGCGTCGCACAGGGCGTCGACTTCGCTTGCCAGACGGCGCGCGGGCTCCGGCATTACCGCGCATCGCTGAGCCCGCAGCGCGGCAGCGGCGAGGCGGTTGAAGGCGTCGTCCTCGTCGTCCGCGACGTCACGACCGAATGGACCGCGGCGGAATCGCAGCGCATCGCGGCAACGACCTTCGAATCCCAGGAAGGCATGATGATCACCGACGGCAAGGGCGTCATCCTGCGCGTCAACCGCGCCTTCACCGAGCTTACCGGCTATGCCGCCGATGAGGTCGTCGGGCGCACGCCGTCGCTGCTGAAATCCGGCCGGCAGGGCGACGATTTCTACCGCAACATGTGGGAAACGCTGACCCGCGAAGGCTATTGGCAAGGGGAAGTATGGAACCGGCGCAAGGGCGGCGAGGTGTATCCGGAATGGCTGACGATCTCGGCGGTCACCGACGAGCGTGGGCGGATAACGCACTATGTCGGCGCCTTCTCCGACATTTCCGAGCGCAAGGAAGCGGAAATGCAGATCCGCAACCTGGCTTTCTACGATCCGCTGACCGGTCTGCCGAACCGCCGCCTGCTGCTCGACCGGCTGCGCCAGGCGCTTGCCGCCGGCCAGCGGCAGCGAAGCTACGGCGCCCTGCTTTACCTCGACCTCGACCATTTCAAGATGCTCAACGATACGCGCGGCCACGATGCCGGCGACGACTTGCTGACGCAGGTTGCCGGCCGCCTGCGCGCGGTCGTGCGCGAGGAGGACACGGTCTCCCGCCTCGGCGGCGACGAATTCGTCGTCATGCTGGAAAACCTGGACGTCGCAGCGGCGAGCGCCGCCAGCCGCGCCGAAGCCATCGCCGAGAAGATCCGCAGCGCGCTGACGCGCCCTTTTCCGCTGCACGGTGGCGACTATGCGCTGTCGCCGAGCATCGGCGTCAGCCTCTTCCGCGGTCACGAATCGGACGTGCAGACCCTGCTCAAGCAGGCCGACATGGCCCTGTACGAGGCAAAGGAAGCCGGCCGCAACACCATCCGCTTCTTCAGCCAGGCGATGCAGGACGCCGTCGACGACTGCGCGCGCACCCTCGCCGGCCTGCGCGGCGCTCTCGAACGCGACGAATTCGAACTGCACCTGCAGCCGCAGTTCGATGCGCACGGCCGGCAAATCGGCGACGAAGGGCTGCTGCGCTGGCGTCACCCGGAGCGCGGCCTGGTCATGCCCGACGACTTCATCCCCCTTGCCGAGGAATCCGGCCTGATCGTGCCGATCGGCCGCTGGGTCGTCGAACACGCCTGCGCGCTGCTCGCGGCACGGCAGCCGACGCACGCCGAACGCGGCCTGTCGATCAACGTCAGCGCGCTGCAGTTCCACCAGCCGGATTTCGTCGACTCGGTGGCCCAGGCCCTCGCCCGTACCGGCGCCGACAGCCGTTGCCTGTGCCTCGAACTGACCGAGAGCGCGCTGCTCGGCGATGAGGATGCCGCGGCCGAACGCATGCGCCAGCTCAAGGACATGGGGGTCATGATCTCGCTCGACGATTTCGGCACCGGCTACTCTTCGCTCTCCTGCCTGAAACGCCTGCCGATCGACGAGGTGAAGATCGACCGCTCGTTCGTCCGCGACATCGTCAGCGATACGCAGGATGCGGCGATCGTCCGCGCCATCGTGGCGATGTGCCGGAGCCTGGGCCTCGCCGTGGTCGCCGAGGGCGTCGAAACGCAGACGCAGCACGACTACCTGCTCGGCTGCGGCTGCGACATCCTGCAGGGCTACCTGCTCGGCCGCCCGGCGCCGCCTGACCGCCACGTCTGACCGGCCGTCGCCAGGCACCGCGGTGCCCTTGTTTCCGGCATTCGCTTCGCTTACCTTTGGTTCATGGCAGCCCTCGACGACATCCCGGCCGACGAGCTTTCGCAGCGCCTGCAGAAGGAATTGCCGCGCAAGCGCGTACTCATCGTCGACCGCCACCCGGCGGCGCGCGATTCGCTGCGGCTGATGCTGTCCGCGCTCGGCATCACCGCAGTCACCGGCGCCGGCACGTCGGCCGAGGTGCTGCGGCAGGTGCGTGCCGGCGTCTACGACATCATCCTTTCCGACTACCTGCTCGACGACGGCCGCGACGGCCAGCAGCTCCTCGAAGAGCTGCGCCAGCAGCGCCTGATCCCGCTCGCCACGGTGTTCATGGTCATCACCGGCGAACGCGGCTACCACAACGTCGTCTCCGTCGCCGAACTGGCGCCGGACGACTACGTGATCAAGCCATTCACCGCCGAGCAGCTGCAGGCGCGCCTGCTGCGGGCGGTCTTCAAGAAGAATTTCTTTGCCCCGGTCTACCAGCGGCTCGACGCCGGCGCCTACATCGGCGCGCTCAACGCCTGCGACCGGCTGCTCGCCACGACCTCGCCGTTCGAGCTCGACGTGCTGCGCCTGAAGGGGGAAATCCTCAATGCGCTCGGCCGCCACGAGGAAGCCGAGACGATCTACCGCGACGTACTCGCGCGCAAGTCGGTGCCGTGGGCACGCATGGGGCTGGCGGTGGCGGTACGCGGCCGCAAGTTGCTGGACGAGGCGGAAGCGCTGGCCGAGGCGGTGGTCGGCGAATTTCCGGAGTACCTCTCGGCCTACGACTTCCTCGCCGGCGTACGCGAGGAAAAGGGCGATCTGGCGGCCGCCCAGGCCGTCCTCCAGCAGGCGGCGACGATCTCGCCGAAGAACGCGACGCGACAGCGCGTCGTCGGCGACGTCGCCATGCGCAACGGCGACTTGGAAGCGGCCGAAAAGGCCTACGGCAAGGTTCTCGAACGCCACCGCGGCTCATCGTTGCGGCAGGTGGACGACTACGCCAACCTGTCGCGCGTGATGCTCGACAAGGGCAATGCCGCCGGCGCCCGCCAGGTGATCCAGGAATTGAAGCGCGAATGGCGCGGCAACCGGCACGGCGAATACGCGGCGGCGGTGATGGACAGCCTGTGCCTGCAGGCCGAGGGCGAGCCGGCAAAGGCACGGGCCGCCGTCGAGCAGGCGCTGCATCTGCACGAATCGTTGCAGGCCGAGGGCGATCCGGGCCGACCGATGTCGCACAAGGTCGCCGTCGATCTGGCGCAAGCCTGCCTCGCCGCCGGCGACAACGAGGCGGCGCAGGCGATCATGAAGCGGGTGGCGGCGGAGAACAACGAGAACAGGAACGTCATCGCCCGCATCGAGGGCGTCTTCGCCCGCAGCGGCAACGAGGATGCCGGGCGGGCGCTGCTCGACGAGGTCAACCGGGAGATCGTCGAGCTCAACAACCGCGGCGTTCTCGCGGCACGCAGCGGCAACCTGGAGGAATCGGTGCGCCTGCTCATCGACGCCGCCGACAGCGTGCCGAGCGTGCAGTTCCTGGTCAACGCAGCGAAGGCGATCTGCGCGCTGATGGACCGCCAGGGCTGGCGCCAGGATTTGGCCGACCAGGCCCGCCGCTACCTGCAGCGCGCCAGCGCGCGCGATGCCCGCGACTGGCGGGTGATCACCGGCAACGAGGCCTTCCAGCGCGTCGCCGAAAAATCCGGTCACCGCCTCAGCTGAAGGTATCCCAGGCGAACTTCAGGATCAGCAGCGAGACGACGACGAGGAAGACCCGGCGGACGAAGCCGCTGCCGTGCTTCAGCGCGAGGTGCGTGCCGGCGACCGAACCGCCGACGTTGCACAGCGCCATCAGGATCGCCGCCTGCCAGAGCAGGTGCCCGTTCGGCGCGAAATAGGCGAGCGCGGCGAGGTTGGTCGCGACGTTCACCACCTTCGCCGCCGCCGACGCGTGCAGGAAGTCGAAGCCGAAGAAGCGGATGAACAGGAAGATCAGGAAGCTGCCGGTGCCGGGGCCGAAGAAGCCGTCGTAGAAGCCGATGACGCCGCCGAGCAGCACCGCGTAGACG
>JANJTW010000014.1 GCA_024710925.1 Rhodocyclaceae bacterium
GCCTCTCCGGGTGCAGCCTACGTGACGGGATCGACGATCCACGTCAACGGTGGCATGCACATGGATTAACCCGGATTTCCAGAGGGCCTGCGCCCCGATTGGTAAGCGCATGGCGTTTTGGTAGAATCCGACTTTCGTTTCATACCTGTAACAGGGAAGGAGCCCTTAATGGACAACATCGAACAACGCGTCAAGAAGATCGTCGCCGAGCAACTCGGCGTGAACGAAGCGGACATCAAGAACGAGTCCTCCTTCGTCGATGATCTCGGCGCGGATTCGCTGGATACCGTTGAACTGGTGATGGCGCTCGAAGAAGAATTCGAGACCGAGATTCCGGACGACCAAGCCGAGAAGATCACCACCGTTCAGCAGGCGATTGATTACATCCTCGCCAACAAGAAGTAAAAGACTCGGGACTCCCCAACGCGGGCCGGCCAGTGTCGGAGACACGCCGGCCCGAGTTTCGAGCGGAGCGCCCCGACCGAATTCCGTTTCATCCCCCATCGTTTCCGGAGCTCAACTTGGCACGCCGTAGAGTCGTCATCACCGGTCTGGGCATCGTCTCGCCCGTGGGCAACAGCATCGATCAGGCCTGGCAGAACATCGTCGCCGGCCGCACCGGCATCGGCCGCGTCACGCGTTTCGACGCTTCGACATTTCCGACGCAGATCGCCGGCGAGGTCAAGGACTTCGACATCGGTACCTACCTGTCGCCGAAGGAAGCCCGCCGCATGGATACCTTCATCCATTACGGCATGGCCGCCGGCATCCAGGCGATCAAGGACGCCGGCCTCGAAGCGCATCCGGCCAACGCCGAGCGCATCGGTGTCGCCATCGGTTCCGGCATCGGCGGTCTGCCGCTGATCGAGAACACCCACGACGAATACATCAAGGGCGGCGTGCGCAAGGTTTCGCCGTTCTTCGTTCCCGGTTCGATCATCAACATGATCTCCGGCAACCTGTCGATCATGTACGGCTACAAGGGGCCGAACATCGCCCTCGTCACCGCCTGCACGACCGGCACGCACAGCATCGGCGAGGCCGGTCGCATCATCGAGTACGGCGACGCCGACATCATGATCGCCGGCGGTGCCGAAGCGACCGTGTCGCCGCTGGGCATGGGCGGTTTCTGCGCGGCCCGCGCGCTGTCCACCCGCAACGACGACCCGGCCACCGCCAGCCGTCCGTGGGACAAGGACCGCGACGGCTTCGTCCTCGGCGAAGGTGCCGGCGTGCTGGTGCTCGAAGAATACGAACACGCCAAGGCCCGTGGCGCGCGCATCTATGGCGAACTGGCCGGCTACGGCATGAGCGCCGACGCCAACCACATGACCGCGCCGTGCGAGGATGGCGACGGCGGCCGCCGCTGCATGCTGGCGGCGTTGAAGAATGCCGGCCTCAACCTTGACCAGATCCAGTACGTCAATGCCCACGGCACGTCGACGCCGCTCGGCGACCTGGCGGAAACGATCGGCGTCAAGCGCGCCTTCGGCGATCATGCGAAGAAGCTGGTGGTCAATTCTACCAAGTCGATGACCGGCCACCTGCTTGGTGCCGCCGGCGGCATCGAGGCGGTGTTCTCGGCGCTGGCGATCTACCATCAGATCTCGCCGCCGACGATCAACATCTTCAACCAGGACGAGCAGTGCGATCTCGACTACTGCGCCAACGAGGCGCGGCAGATGAAGATCGATGCCGCCATCTCCAACTCCTTCGGCTTCGGCGGCACCAACGGTTCCGTCGTCTTCCGCCGGGTCTGAGCGCGGGGCCGGGAGGTGCGCTTCCCGGTCACCGTCGTAATAAAGCCTTCGCGCCGCCTCCGGGTGGCGCTCGTTTTTGTGCATGCGTTAGCGGCGTTCGCGCTGGCGGTCGCTGCGATTCCGCCGGTGGCTGCGCTGGCCGGGGTGTTACTGATTGCCACGTCCCTGGTCGGAGCCTGCCGCTTGCCGCCGCCGCTCGTCTATCGCCTCGGCGATGACGGCGCCCTCGATCGACTCGATGCCGATGGCGAGCCCTCCCGTCTGGAGATCCTGCCGGGAGGCTGGGTCGTTGGCTGGCTGGCGGCGATCCGCGTGCGCGAGGCGGGGGGGAGGGACCGGCGCCGGATGACGACGCTGCTCGTCCTGTCGGACAGCCTGGCGCCGTCCGCTTTCCGTGCGTTGCGCCTGTGGTTGCGCTGGCGGGCGAAGTTCAGCCAGCGCGGCGTGGTGGCTTGAGAACGCTTGGACGCGCCTTCGCTGCCGTTTCCGGATAGTCGCGCGAGCAATGCAGGCCGCGGCTTTCCTTGCGCTTCAGCGCGCAGCGGACGATCAGGTCGGCGGTGACGACCAGGTTGCGCAGCTCGATCAGGTCGTTGGTGACGCGGAAATTGGCGTAGAACTCGTCGATCTCGCGCATCAGCAGCCGGATGCGGTGCTGTGCGCGGCGCAGCCGCTTGGTCGTGCGGACGATGCCGACGTAGTCCCACATGAAGCGCCGCAGTTCGTCCCAGTTGTGCGAGATGACCACTTCCTCGTCGGCGTCGGTGACGCGGCTCTCGTCCCATGCCGGCAACTCCGGCCGCTGGCGCACCGGCTGGGCGAGGATGTCGTTGGCCGCCGCCTCGGCGAAGACCAGGCATTCGAGCAGCGAATTCGAGGCCAGCCGGTTGGCGCCGTGCAGGCCGGTGCAGGCGGCTTCGCCGGCGGCGTAGAGGCCGTCAATGCTGGTCCGCGCAGCGAGGTCGGTGACGATGCCGCCGCAGGTGTAGTGGGCGGCCGGCACCACCGGAATCGGCTCGCGGGTGATGTCGATGCCCAGTTCCAGGCAGCGCGCGTGGATGTTCGGGAAATGGTGCAGGATGAAATCGCTGCCCTTGTGCGCGATGTCGAGGAAGACGCAATCGAGGCCGTACTTCTTCATCTCGAAATCGATAGCGCGGGCGACGACGTCGCGCGGCGCCAGTTCGGCGCGGGCGTCGTGCTGCGGCATGAAGGGGGTGCCGTCGGGCAGACGCAGGATGCCGCCCTCGCCACGGACTGCCTCGGAAATGAGGAAAGACTTGGCCTGCGGGTGGTACAGGCAGGTCGGATGGAACTGGATGAATTCCATGTTGGCGACGGCACAGCCGGCGCGCCAGGCCATCGCGATGCCGTCGCCGGTCGAGGTGTCCGGATTGGTCGTGTAAAGGTAGACCTTGCCGGCGCCGCCGGTGGCGATCAGCGTCGCCGGCGCGGCGACGGTCAGCACCTTGCCGCTCGCCGTGTCCAGCGCGTAGGCGCCGTAGCAACGGTTCCCGACGAGGCCGAGCTTGCCGTCGGTGATGAAGTCGATGGCGATGTGGTTTTCGAGGACCGTGATGTTCGGGTGCGCCAGCAGCTTCCCGGTCAGCGTCTGCTGCACCGCCAGCCCGGTGGCGTCGGCGACGTGGATCACCCGGCGGGCGCTGTGACCGCCTTCTCGCGTCAGGTGGTAGCCGCCTTCGCCGCGGGTAAAGGGGACCCCCTGGTCGATCAGCCAGTCGATTGCGCGGCGGCCGTTCTCGACGACGAAACGGGTGGCCTGCGGGTCGTTGAGGTGGCTGCCGGCCTCGAAGGTGTCGCGGATATGTGCCTCGATCGAGTCCCGGCTGTCGAGTACGGCGGCGATGCCGCCTTGAGCCCAGGCGGAGGCGCTGACGTCCACGGTGCGCTTGCTGATGATCGCGACGCGTTTCGTGTCGGCAAGGCGAAGGGCTGCGGATTGGCCGGCAAGTCCGCTGCCGATGATGAGAACGTCGTAGTGGAGGGGCACGATCAGGAAAATTCCGGGGTGGCGCCGAAGGAGGCGGAACTATAG
Organism: Rhodocyclaceae bacterium; assembly: GCA_024710925.1. Classification (GTDB taxonomy): domain Bacteria; phylum Pseudomonadota; class Gammaproteobacteria; order Burkholderiales; family Rhodocyclaceae; genus Proximibacter. Next base: position 3,817 of record JANJTW010000014.1, read on the forward strand.
CATGGGCGCCGACCGGAGGCCGCCGCGGGTAGCCTGAACTTGTGCCGAAAAACGCAGTCGATAGAAAGTTCGTGCTTGCGTGTTGGTCGCGGTCTTGAGCCTTGCGCTATACTTTTCCGCACAAAACACAAGATCATCCGACAGGGACGCTAACAGCATGAGCGAGCGCGAAATTGACCAGGTGCTGGTCGAGCGGGCGCAGCGAGGCGATAAGCACGCTTTCGAACAGCTGGTACAGAAGTACCAGCGCAAACTGGCCCGACTGCTGTCCCGTTTCATCCGGGACCCGGCGGAGGTCGAGGACGTCGCGCAGGAAGCCTTCATCAAGGCTTACCGCGCCCTGCCTTCCTTCCGGGGGGACAGTGCGTTCTATACCTGGCTGTATCGCATCGGGACCAACACGGCGAAGAATTTTCTCGTCGCCCAGGGCCGGCGGGCGCCGACCTCGACGAGCTTCGATTCGGAAGAGGCGGAAACCTTCGATGACGGCGACCAGCTGCGCGACATCAACACGCCGGAAAGCGTGCTGCACTCGAAGCAGATCGGCGAGACGGTCAATGCCGCGATGGAATCGCTGCCCGAGGAGTTGCGCACGGCCATCGTGCTGCGCGAGATCGAAGGCCTCAGCTACGAGGAGATTTCGCGCATCATGGATTGCCCGATCGGAACCGTCCGCTCGCGCATTTTCCGGGCGCGCGAGGCGGTTGCCGCCAAGCTGCGGCCGCTTCTCGACGTATCGCCGGATCGCCGCTGGTAGCGGCCCCCTGGACTTTTCCGCAGCAACGACAACCGGCTATGAGTGAAACACGAGGCATCGTCACCGCCGTCGATGGCGACCACGCGCTGGTCAGGACGGAGGACAACGGCTGCGGCCGCTGTCACGAGAGCGGCGGCTGCGGCGGCGTGCGCGTCAGCCAGATGCTGTGCAGCGCCCCGCGCGAATGGCGGGTGCTCAACCCGCGCGGGGCAAAGGTCGGCGAAGCGGTGCGGGTCGCCGTCGACGCAGGTGCCGTCGGTGCCAGCGCAATGCTGATCTACGTCCAGCCGCTGCTGCTCCTGTTCGCCGGGGCCGTCATCGGCTCGGCGCTCTTCGGCGAGGCGGGCGCCCTTGCCGGCGCCGGCGCCGGCCTGATCGCGGGCTGGCGGTGGGTCGCCTGGCGGCAGAAGCGCAGGCATTGCGATCCGCGTTTTCATCCCCATATAGTTTGAACGCGCCCGTGCGCGGCATTCCACTTCCAGTCTTTCAGGAGGCGAGTCGTTCCATGAAGAGATTGCTTTCCGCATTCATCCTGCTGTTCCTTTCCTTCGGCGCCGCCGCCCAGGTACGCGGCCTGCCGGATTTTGCCGAACTGGTCGAGAAGCAGGGGGCCGCCGTCGTCAACATCAGCACGACGCAGGTGATCAAGGGGCGCAACATGCAGGCGCCGTTCCCGTTCGACGAGGACGACCCGATGTTCGACCTGTTCCGCCGCTTCATGCCGCCGCAGGGGCCGGGACGCGGGGCGCCGCGCGATTTCGAGCACCGCTCGCTGGGTTCCGGCTTCATCCTCAGCGGCGACGGCTACATCCTGACCAACGCCCACGTCGTGGATGGCGCCGACGAGGTCGTCGTCAAGCTGACCGACAAGCGCGAGTTCCGGGCCAAGGTCATCGGTGCCGACAAGCGGACCGATGTCGCCCTGCTCAAGATCGAGGCCGGCGGCCTGCCGACGGTCCGTCTTGGCGATCCGGAGGCGCTCAGGGTCGGCGAATGGGTGGTGGCCATCGGCTCGCCGTTCGGCTTCGACAACAGCGTCACCGCCGGCATCGTCAGCGCCAAGGGGCGCTCGTTGCCGCAGGAAAACTACGTACCGTTCATCCAGACCGACGTCGCCATCAACCCCGGCAACTCCGGCGGCCCGCTGTTCAACCTGCGCGGCGAGGTGGTCGGCATCAATTCGCAGATCTACAGCCGCTCCGGCGGGTTCATGGGCATTTCCTTCGCCATCCCGATCGATCTGGCGATGGACATCCAGAACCAGTTGAAGGCACAGGGGCGGGTCAGCCGCGGCCGCATGGGCGTGGTCATCCAGGAAGTGACCAAGGAGCTGGCCGAGTCCTTCGGTCTGGGCAAGGCGCAGGGCGCGCTGGTCAGTTCGGTGGAAAAGGGCGGCCCGGCGGAAAAGGCCGGCGTCGAACCGGGTGACGTGATCCTCAAGTTCGACGGCAAGAGCATCGGTGCCTCCGCCGACCTGCCCCGGATCGTCGGCATGACGCGCCCCGGCGCGCGCGTTCCCGTTACGCTCTGGCGCAAGGGGGGGCAACGTGAGTTATCGTTGGTCGTTGCCGAGATGCCCGCGGACGAACGCCAGGCTACGGCCGGCAGCAAGCCGAAGCCGCCCGAGCAGGCGGCGAACCGGCTCGGACTGGTCGTTTCTGAACTGACGCCCGAGCAGCGCCGAGAGCTGCGTATCGGCGGCGGTCTGCTGGTCGAGGACATTCGCGGCAATGCCGCCCGCGCCGACCTTCGCCCCGGCGACATCATCCTGGCGCTGATCAGCAAGGGAACGACGACCGAGTTGCGCTCGGCGGAGCAGTTCAACCGCCTGCTCGCGCAATTCGACAAGAGCGCCAATGTGACCCTGCTGGTGCGCCGCGGCGAGATGCAGACCTTCGTCACCATCAAGGGCATCAACGGCGACAGGTAAGCCATGGAACTGACCCTGCTCTCGCGCACCTATTGCCATCTCTGCCATGACATGGAGGCGGCGCTGGCGCCGCTGGCCGGCGAATTCAACGCCGCCGTCACCGTGGTGGACGTCGATGCGGACGAGGCGCTCGAAGCGCGCTGGGGGGAACTGGTGCCGGTGCTGCTGCACGGCGACACCGAACTGTGTCACTACTTCCTCGATGCGCCCAAAGTCCGTGATTATTTGAGCCAAATCCGCTAAAATCCGCGCCTTGACGCTTATCCCAAGGGGGCCTGAAAGCCCCCTTTTTCGTGCCGCATGGACCACATCCGCAATTTCTCCATCATCGCCCACATCGACCACGGCAAATCGACGCTGGCCGACCGCATCATCCACCTTTGCGGCGGTCTCTCGGATCGCGAGATGGAGGCGCAGGTGCTCGATTCGATGGACATCGAGCGCGAGCGCGGCATCACCATCAAGGCGCAGACCGCGGCGCTGAGCTACAAGGCGCGTAGCGGCAAGGTCTATAACCTGAACCTGATCGATACGCCGGGACACGTCGACTTTTCCTACGAGGTTTCGCGCTCGCTGTCGGCCTGCGAGGGCGCGCTGCTGGTCGTCGATGCCTCGCAGGGCGTCGAGGCGCAGACGGTGGCCAACTGCTACACGGCGATCGAGCTCGGCGTCGAGGTGCTGCCGGTGCTGAACAAGATCGACCTGCCGTCGGCCAACCCGGATGCCGCCCGCCAGGAAATCGAGGACGTGATCGGCATCGACGCCACCGACGCCGTGCTCTGCTCGGCGAAGACCGGCCTCGGCGTCGAGGACATCCTGGAAGCGCTCATCGAGCGCATCCCGGCGCCCAAGGGGGACACCGAGGCGCCGCTGAAGGCGCTGATCATCGACTCCTGGTTCGACAACTACGTCGGCGTCGTCATGCTGGTGCGCGTCGTCGACGGCACGCTCAAGCCGAAGGACAAGATTCGCCTGATGGCCACCGGCACGACGCACCTGTGCGAGCAGGTCGGCGTGTTCACGCCGAAGTCGCAGGCGCGCAGCGAGTTGAAGGCGGGCGAGGTCGGCTTCATCATTTCCGGCATCAAGGAACTGGATGCCGCCAAGGTCGGCGATACGGTGACGCTGGCCGACCGGCAGGCCGCCGAGCCGCTGCCCGGCTTCAAGGAAATCAAGTCGCAGGTCTTCGCCGGTCTCTACCCGGTCGAGGCCAACCAGTACGACCAGCTGCGCGAATCGCTGGAAAAGCTCAAGCTCAACGACGCGTCGCTGCATTACGAACCGGAAGTCTCGCAGGCGCTGGGCTTCGGCTTCCGCTGCGGCTTCCTCGGCCTCCTGCACATGGAGATCGTGCAGGAGCGCCTGGAGCGCGAATTCGACCAGGACCTGATCACCACCGCGCCGACCGTGGTGTACGAGGTCGTCATGCGCGACGGCGAGGTCATCCAGGTCGAGAACCCGGCCAAGCTGCCGGAAACGCAGAAGGTCGAGGAGGTCCGCGAGCCGATCATCACGGCGACGATCTTCGTGCCGCAGGACTACCTCGGCGCGGTGATCACGCTCTGCAACCAGAAGCGCGGCAACCAGGTCGACATGCACTACCACGGCCGCCAGGTGAAACTGGTCTACGACATGCCGATGGCCGAGGTGGTGATGGACTTCTTCGACAAGCTGAAGTCGGTGTCGCGTGGCTATGCGTCGCTCGACTACGAGTTCAAGGAGTACCGCGCCGCCGACGTCGTCAAGCTCGACGTGCTGATCAACGGCGACAAGGTCGATGCGCTGTCGATCATCGTGCACCGTGCCAACGCGCAGTACCGCGGCCGCGAACTGGCATCCAAGATGCGCGAGCTGATCCCGCGCCAGATGTACGACGTCGCCATCCAGGCAGCGATCGGCTCGACCATCGTCGCCCGCGAGAACGTGAAGGCGATGCGCAAGGACGTGCTGGCCAAGTGCTACGGCGGCGACATCACCCGCAAGAAGAAGCTGCTCGAGAAGCAGAAGGCCGGCAAGAAGCGCATGAAGCAGGTCGGCAGCGTCGAGATTCCGCAGGAGGCCTTCCTGGCGGTGCTGCGCGTCGACAGCAAGTAACCGGAGCGCCGAGTGAATTTTGCCCTGATCCTCTTCATCCTGCTGCTCGTCTCCGGCGCCATCTGGGCCGTCGATTCGCTGCTCCTCAAGCCGAAGCGCGAACCCGGCGGCAAGGACCCGTGGTGGGTCGAGTACGGCGCCGGCTTCTTTCCGGTGATCCTGATCGTCTTCGTGCTGCGCTCGTTCATCGTCGAGCCGTTCAAGATCCCGTCGGGGTCGATGATCCCGACGCTGCTGGTCGGCGACTTCATTCTGGTCAACAAATACACCTACGGCATCCGCCTGCCGATCATCAACAAGAAGGTGATCGACCTCGGCCAGCCGCAGCGCGGCGACGTGATGGTCTTCCGCTACCCGGAAGACCCCTCGCTGGACTACATCAAGCGTGTCGTCGGGCTGCCCGGCGACAAGGTCGCCTACCAGAACAAGCGCCTGACGATCAACGGCCAGCCGGTCGCCGTCGACAAGCGCGACGACTACCTGCATTCGGAAAGGCTTTACTATTCCAAGCAGTATGTCGAAAAGCTCGGCGAAACCGAGCACCGCATCCTCAACGACGAGGACGCTCCCGCCTTCATCAGCGATGCCGCCCTGTTCCCACACCGCCAGAATTGTCTCTACAATAATGCCGGCGTGATCTGCACGGTGCCGCCCGGCCATTACTTCATGATCGGCGACAACCGCGACAACAGTCGGGATAGCCGGGTGTGGGGTTTCGTGCCGGACGAGAACATCGTCGGCAAGGCCTTCTTCATCTGGTTCAACTTCAACGACCTTGGCCGCATCGGGTCGTTCAAATAGGAGGAGCGCGGTGAACAAGCAAAGAGGGATCAGCCTGTCCGGCCTGATGGTTTGGGGCTTCATCCTGGCGATGGTCGCGCTGGTGGCGATCAAGGTCGCACCGTCGGCGATTGAGTTCTACAAGATCCGCAAGGACATCAAGGCCGTGGCGGAAACCGCCGGGCCGAACGCGACGGTGGCCGAACTGCGCAAGTCCTACGCGAAATATGCCGAGATCGACCATATTTCCGATGTCCGTCCCGAGGATCTGGATATCACGAAGGAAGGCAACCAGATCGTGATTTCGTTCGCCTACGAGAAGAAGATCGGCCTGTTCGGCCCGGTCAGCCTGCTCATCGACTACCAGGCCTCCACTTCCGGCCAATGACCCGGGGCCGGCTGGAGAAAGCGCTCGGACATGCCTTCGCCGATCCGGGCCTGCTGCAAACCGCGCTGACGCATCGCAGTCACAGCACGCCGCACAACGAACGCCTCGAATTCATCGGCGACTCGGTCCTCAACTGTGTCGTCGCTCTCGAACTCTACCGCCGCTTTCCGGCGCTGGCCGAGGGCGAGATGTCGCGACTGCGCGCCAACCTCGTCCGCCAGGACACGCTTCACCAGATCGCCGATACGCTGCAACTCGGCGATTGCCTGCGCCTCGGCGAAGGCGAGTTGAAGAGCGGCGGCCATCGCCGCCCGTCGATCCTCGCCGATGCCGTCGAGGCGATCATCGGCGCGGTGCATCTCGATGCCGGGTTCGAGGTGGCGTCCGCGCTGGTCGGCCGCCTCTATGCCTCGCGCTTCGCCGACATCGTTCCCGGGCAGCAGATCAAGGATCCGAAGACACGGCTGCAGGAATGCCTGCAGGGGCGGCGCCTGGCTTTGCCGCAATACGTGTTGCTCGATACGTCGGGTGAGGCGCATGCCCAGAATTTTCGAGTCGCCTGCGAGGTCGGCGCGTTGCGCCTGAAAACCGAAGGGACCGGCCCCAGCCGGCGGGCCGCCGAACAGATGGCCGCCGAGCGCGCCCTGGAGAAACTGAAATGAGCACCATCCGTTCCGGCTACATCGCCATCGTCGGCCGCCCCAACGTCGGCAAGTCCACCCTGTTGAACGCGCTGATCGGCGAGAAGATCAGCATCGTCTCCCGCAAGGCGCAGACGACGCGCCACCGCATCACCGGCATCCGCACCGACGACAACGCGCAGTACGTCTTCGTCGATACGCCGGGCTTCCAGATGCAGCACACGAATGCCCTGAACCGGGCGATGAACCGCGGCGTCACGCAGGCGCTGGCCGACGTCGACGTCGTCCTCTTTGTCATTGAGGCCGACCGTTTCGGCGGCAAGGACAAGGTCGTGCTCGACCTGCTGCCGCAGGACAAGCCGGTCATCCTCGTCGTCAACAAGACCGACCGGGTCAAGGACAAGGCCGGCTTCATGCCCTTCCTCGCCGAGGTCGCCGGCAAGCGCGACTTCGCCGCGGTGGTGCCGGTCAGCGCGGCGAACGGCAGGCAGCTGAAGGAGCTTCTTGCCGAGACGAGGAAGCATCTGCCGCACGAGGAGCTGCTCTTCGCCGAGGACGAGATGACCGACCGAAGCAGCCGCTTCATCGCCGCCGAATACATCCGCGAGAAGCTGTTCCGCCTGCTCGGCGACGAACTGCCGTACTCGACCACCGTCGAGATCGAGAAGTTCGAGGAGGAAGGCGCATTGAAGCGCATCTTCGCCGCCATCGTCGTCGACCGGCCGGGGCACAAGGCGATCGTCATCGGCAAGGGTGGCGAGACGCTGAAGCGCATCGCCACCGAGGCGCGCCAGGACATGGAGCGCCTGTTCGACGGCAAGGTCTATCTCGAAATCTGGGTCAAGGTGAAGTCGGGCTGGACCGACGACGAACGCCTGCTGAAGAGCCTCGGTTACGAATAATCCGCCATGCAGCGGCAACGCGTCGACGCGCAGCCGGCCTATGTGCTGCATACCTATCCCTTCCGCGAAACGAGCCTGATCGTCGAGGTCTTCTCGCGCGATTTCGGCCGCGTCGCCCTGGTGGCGCGCGGCGCGCGGCGGCCGCGCTCGGCGCTGCGCGGGCTGCTGATGGCCTTCCAGCCGCTGGAACTGGGCTGGGCCGGAAAGGGCGAGGTGCAGACGCTGATGAAGGCCGAGTGGCAGGGCGGCCAGCCGCTGCTCTCGGGCAAGGCGCTGTTCTGCGGCTACTACCTGAACGAACTGCTGATGAACCTGCTGCCGCGCGAGGATGCGCACGAAAAGCTGTTCGCCGCCTACGTCGAGACGCTGCGTCGTTTCGCCGACGGCGTGCGCGAGGCCGACCTGCGCATGTTCGAGCACGCGCTGCTCGCCGAACTGGGCTACGGCCTGACGCTGACGCAGGACTGCGAAGGGCGGCCGGTCGAGCCGCTGGCATACTACGCCTACGAAATCGAGCGTGGCGCCGTCCGCCTCGACCGGCCGGGCAGTTCGGCGCTGTCGGTCTGCGGCAAGACACTGCTCGACCTCGACCGCGAGGATTTTTCCGATCCACGCTCGCTGCAGGAGTCGAAACAGCTGATGCGGGCGCTGATGGCCCATTACCTCGGCGGCCAGCCGCTGGAAACGCGCAAGATATTCATGGAATTACAGGAATTGTGAGGCAGGAGTCATGGCAAACCCGATGATCGAACTCGGCGTCAATATCGACCACGTCGCCACGCTGCGCCAGGCGCGCCGGACCTGGGAACCCGACCCCGTCTGGGCGGCGGTCGAGGCCCACCTCGGCGGCGCCGACGGCATCACCGTGCATCTGCGCGAGGACCGGCGCCACATCCAGGACGCCGACGTCGAGAAACTGCGGCTGCTCACGCAGATCAAGCTCAACCTCGAAATGGCCGCCACCGATGAAATGGTCGGCATTGCCTGCCGCCTCAAGCCGGAGATGGCCATGCTGGTGCCGGAAGGCCGGCACGAGGTCACGACGGAGGGTGGCCTCGATTGCGTCGGTCAGGAAGCCAAGCTCAAGGACTCCATTGCCCGGCTGGCCGACGCCGGCATCGTCACCAGCGTCTTCATCGACGCCGAACTGCCGCAGATCGAGGCGGCGGCGCGCATCGGCGCCCGCGTCTGCGAAATCCATACCGGCCCCTACGCGCATGCCTTCCATGCGCAGGGGCGCGACGCGACGGCGCCGGCAGTGCTCGCCGAGATCGACAAGGTGCGCCGTGCCGGGCAGGCGATCCGCGACCTCGGCATGCGCTTCAACGCCGGCCATGCGCTCAACTACTACAACGTGCAGCCGATCGCCGCGCTGCCCGGCGTGCGCGAACTGCATATCGGCCATTCGATCGTTAGCCGCTCGGTCTTCGTCGGCCTGCGCGAGGCGGTGCGCGAGATGAAGGCGCTGATGCGCGAAGCCGCCCGGCAGGGCGAGTAAGGTCGGCATGATCTACGGCATCGGCACCGACATCGCCGCCGTCGAGCGGCTGGCCGGCATGTTCCAGCGCCACGGGCAGGCGGCGGCGGAAAAGCTGCTCGCTCCCGCCGAGCTGGCGGATTTCGCGAAGGCCACCGACAAGGGCCGCTTCCTCGCCAAGCGCTTCGCCGCCAAGGAAGCTTTCGGCAAGGCGCTCGGCACCGGCGTCCGGGCGCCGGCGACGCTGCCGGCGATCGCCGTCGGCCACGACGCGCTCGGCAAGCCGATGTTTTTGTATTCCGACGAACTGGCGGCGCTGCTGCGCGAGAAGCGCCTGACCGCCCATCTCTCGATTTCCGACGAGCACGATTACGCCGTCGCCTTCGTCATTCTGGAGCAGGCATGAAACACCTCCGAGTGGAGCAAGCTCTGGGCCCGCTGATGATCGACATCGCCGGCACCGAACTGACCGACCTCGACCGCGAGCGCCTGTGCCATCCGGCGGTCGGCGGCATCATCCTGTTCGCCCGCAACTACGTCTGCCCGGAGCAGCTCGACCGCCTCTGCGCCGAGATTCACGCGCTGCGCACGCCGCGGCTGCCGATCGGCATCGACCATGAAGGCGGCCGCGTGCAGCGCTGCCGCGAGGGTTTCACCCGCCTGCCGGCGATGCGTTCGCTCGGTGAGGCCTGGGACCACGATCCGGCGAAAGCGCAGGAGATGGCGCGCGCCATCGGCTACGTGCTCGCCGCCGAGCTGCGCCTGCACGGCGTCGACCTGTCGTTTACGCCGGTCCTCGACCTCGACTGGGGACGCAGCACGGTAGTCGGCACGCGGGCCTTCCACCGCGATCCGGAAATCGTCTCCACACTTGCCGGCGAACTGATCGCCGGTCTCCGGCTGGCCGGCATGATCGCCTGCGGCAAGCATTTTCCGGGACACGGCTGGGTCGAAGCCGACTCGCACGTGGCCATTCCGATCGACGAACGGACGCTGGACGAGCTCGCGTCGGACATGTTGCCGTACCGTCGGCTGACCCTTGACGCGGTGATGCCGGCGCACGTCAGCTTTCCGAGAATTCAAAGCAAATCTGCTGGATTTTCAAATTACTGGATAGATTTGTTGAGAAACGACATTAAATTCGAAGGTGTCGTTTTCAGCGACGATCTGTCGATGGAAGGGGCCAGCGTCGCCGGCGACATCGTCGCTCGGGCGACCGCCGCCTACCGTGCCGGCTGCGACATGCTGCTTGTCTGCAACAGCCCGGATTCGGTCGGCGAACTGCTGGCGCGCTGGTCGGAGCCGCCCGACCCGGTGCGCAGCGCGCGCGTCGAACGCCTGCTGCCGACGCGGGCGGCGCCGACCGCCGAAAGCCTGCGCGGCGACCCGCTCTACCGGGCCGGCGTGGCTTTCGCGCAGGAACTCATGGCGAGCGCCTGAAGCCGCCGAT
>JANJTW010000032.1 GCA_024710925.1 Rhodocyclaceae bacterium
CGCTCCCAGTTCTCGCCTTGCGCGCCTTCCTTGTCCTTGCTCGCTTCGTCCATGGGTCACTCTGTCGGGATCAGGTAGATGTTGCCGTCGCGCTCTTCGACGGGAAGTTTCGTCAGCCCCCGGCCGTTGCAGCGGCCGCCGAGGCAATGGCCGCTTTCCGGCGCGTACAGTGCGCCATGCGTGGCGCAGATCAAGTATAGCTTCGAATCGTCGAAGAACTCGCCGTGCTGCCAGTCGAGTTCGACCGGCACATGGCCGCAGCGGTTGAGATAGGCATGGACGCAACCGCGGTAACGGACGGCGAAGGCCGGCTCGTCGGCGCCGTAGCGGCACACGGTGAAGCGGACGCCCGGCCCGCCGTCGACCAGCGCCGCACTGGCGCAGATCAGGCGTGCGTCTTCAGCCACTGCCGCAACTCCTCGACCGCCTGCAGGCGTGCCAGCGGCTCCAGCGCATCGAGCGCGGCCGCCGGATGCGCGCCGTAGTCGACGGCCAGTGCGGCGACGCCGGCGTTCTTGGCCATCTGCAGATCGTGCGTCGTATCGCCGATCATCAGCGTCCGCTCCGGGGCGACGGCAAAGGCCGCCATCAATTCTTCCAGCATCTGCGGGTGCGGCTTCGAATGACATTCGTCGGCGCAGCGCGAATCGTGGAAATACGGGCCGAGGCCGCTGACCTTGAGCGCTCGGTCGAGGCCGAGGCGGCTCTTGCCGGTCGCCACCGCCAGCATGAAGCCGTCGGCGGCGAGTTCGGCAACCAGTTCGCCGGCACCGGCGAATAGCGTCAGTTCGTGGTCGCGCGACAGATAGTGGTAGCGGTAACGCTCGACCATCTGCGGATAGCGCGCCTCGGGCAGGTTCGGCACGGCGTGGCGCAGCGCGTCGCCGAGACCGAGGCCGATGACGTGGCGCGCCCGTTCGTCGGGCGGCGCCTCGACACCGAGATCGCGGCAGGCCGCCTGGATGGCGGCGACGATGGCGGCCGCCGAATCCATCAGCGTGCCGTCCCAGTCGAAAACCAGCAGTTCAAAACGCTTCGCCATAATCCTTCTCTTCGGTGGCCGTCAGGTGTGCGACGAAATCCGCCAGCGCCGCCGGCAGCGGCGCCTCCAGGTGCAATCGCTCGTCCTTCAGCGGGTGCGGGAAATCCATTTTCCAGGCGTGCAGGAACATCCGCTTCAGCCCCTCGCGCGGCAAGGCCTTGTTCAACGCGAAATCGCCGTATTTCTCGTCGCCGGCGATGGGAAAGCCGAGGTGCGCCAGATGCACGCGGATCTGGTGCGTACGCCCGGTCTTGAGTTGGGCTTCGAGCAGGCTGAAGCGTTCCCAACGCGCCAGCAGGCGGAAGACGGTGTGCGAGAACTTTCCGTCCTCGGCCACCCGCACGCGCCGCTCGCCGTTTTCCAGCAGATACTTGTGCAGCGGCAGCCGGACGTCGCGCTTCTTGTCCAGCCAACGACCGGCGACCAGCACCAGGTAACGCTTGTCCGCCTGCCGCCCCCCCTCGCGGAACATGTCGTGCAGCGTCGTCAGCGCCGAGCGCTTCTTGCCGACGAGCAGGATGCCGGACGTCTCGCGGTCGAGACGGTGCGCCAGTTCGAGGAATTTCGCCTGCGGCCGCTGCCGCCGCAGCGCCTCGATGACGCCGAAGGAGACGCCGCTGCCGCCGTGCACGGCGATGCCGGCCGGCTTGTCCACGACGAGCAGCGCATCGTCCTCGAAGAGGATCGGCAGGTCGGAGCGCAGCATGGCGCCGGCGTCGACCTCTTCCTTCCTTTCGGCGATGCGCACCGGCGGCAGGCGCAGCTCGTCGCCGGCCTGCAGCCGGTAGGAGGCTTCCGCACGCTTCTTGTTCACGCGCACCTCGCCGCTGCGCAGGATGCGGTAGACGTGGCTCTTCGGCACGCCCTTGCAGACTCGGAGGAGGTAGTTGTCGAGGCGTTGACCGGCCTCTTCTTCGCTGATCTCGGCCCGGGTTACGGAGTTTTTGCTTATATCGGGCATATTGAATATACTGGCCGGGATTTGCGTCTCGGCTAGAAAGAGACGCTGACCCGTGAGACCGTCGAGCCGCGCTATCCCTGCGGCAGTTTTCCGGCAGGCCTCAGTCGCCTCGCTTGCGCCAACCTGCGCAAGATCTTCCAACGCAAATCCTGGTTAAGTTCGCTCACCAAAAGTAGCGATACTACTTGATTTGCGCGTGCCCAGCACGGCCGGATCACCCCGAGCAGATTCCCCGGCCACGGCTTTTCGTGGCCAGAAGAACAGAAACATCCAGCGAACAAACGTCTTTAGTTGAGACAACCCGGAGAGCCATGAAGCGCCCCACCCACAACTAAACCTGTCGCTGCCTGCCTGCTTGCGGGAGCTCCAGCCGCGCTTACGCGCGGGAGCCCAAGCATCATGAAACGCATGCTCTTCAATGCGACACAAGCCGAGGAACTCCGTGTCGCCATTGTCGACGGTCAGAAACTGATCGATCTCGACATTGAATCGGCCTCGAAGGAACAACGTAAAAGCAACATCTACAAGGGTGTCATTACCCGCGTGGAACCCAGTCTGGAAGCGGCTTTCGTCAATTACGGCGAAGAGCGCCACGGCTTCCTGCCGTTCAAGGAAATCTCCCGCATCTACTTCCAGCCCGGCGTCGAGCCCTCCAAGGCCCGCATCCAGGACGCCATCAAGGAAGGCCAGGAGCTGATCGTCCAGGTCGAGAAGGACGAGCGCGGCAACAAGGGCGCCGCGCTGACGACCTATATCTCGCTCGCCGGACGCTATCTTGTCCTGATGCCGAACAATCCGCGCGGTGGCGGCGTGTCGCGTCGCGTCGAAGGCGACGACCGCAGCGAACTGCGCGAGGCCATGGACCAGCTCGAAGTGCCCTCCGGCATGAGCCTGATCGCGCGCACTGCGGCGATCGGACGCACTGCCGAAGAGCTGCAATGGGACCTCAACTACCTGCTGCAGCTGTGGCGCGCGATTGAAGGCGCGGCCCA
>JANJTW010000081.1 GCA_024710925.1 Rhodocyclaceae bacterium
CCAGGTGACCGTGGACGTCCGCCACAAGGACCTGCGCCGCGCCCGCGCCGCCGCCGCCAACATCATCCCGACCAAGACCGGCGCCGCCAAGGCCGTCGGCCTGGTGCTGCCGCAGCTGGTCGGCAAGTTCGACGGCTTCGCCCTCCGGGTGCCGACGATCAACGTCTCGCTGGTCGACCTGACCTTCACCGCCGAGCGCGCCACCACCAAGGACGAGATCAACGCGCTGATGACCGCGGCGGCCAACGGCCCGCTGAAGGGCATCATGGACGTGAACAACGAGCCGCTGGTGTCGTCGGACTTCAACCACACCACCGTCTCGTCGACCTTCGACGCGACGCAGACGCGCGTGCTCAAGGCCGAGGACGGCTCGACGCTGGTCAAGGTGCTGGCCTGGTACGACAACGAGTGGGGCTACTCCTGCCGCATGCTCGACGCGGCGCGCGCCTGGATGAACGCCAAGTAAGTCATCCATCGGGGGCAGGCCGCGGGCCTGCCCTTTTTCTTTTCCGGGGCCGGATTTGCCGCAACCACTTCGTCTCGCCATCAACGGCTACGGCCGCATCGGCCGCTGCTTCCTGCGCGCGCTGCACGAATCGCCGTGCCGCGACCGGCTGCAGGTCGTCGCCATCAACGAGCCGGCTGCGCTGGAGAGCATCGCCTACCTGACCCGCTTCGACTCGACGCACGGGCGCTTCCCGGGCGAGGTCGAGCTGCACGGGCAGAACCTGCGGATCGACGGCGAAGCCATCGCCGTCAGCCACGCGACGACGCCGGAGGAAGTCGACTGGCGCGGCCTCGGCATCGACCTCGTCGTCGAATGCTCCGGCCGCTACAGCGACCGTACCGGCCTCTCCCGCTTCATCGCCGCCGGCTGCCCGCGCCTCTTGCTGTCGCACCCGGCGAACAGCGCCGCCGACGTCGACACGACCATCGTCTACGGCATCAACCACGAGACGCTGACCGGCGCCGAGCGCATCGTCTCCAACGCCTCGTGCACGACCAACGCCGTCGTCCCGGTGCTGGAATTGCTGGCGAGAGAGATCGGCATCGCGCACGTGCTGCTGACGACGCTGCATTCGGTGATGAACGACCAGCCGCTGGCCGACGGCTACCACCATTCGGATCTGCGCCGCACGCGCTCGGCGATGCAGTCGATCGTGCCGGTGTCGACCGGGCTGGCCCGTGGCGTCGAGCGCCTGCTGCCGCAGCTCGCCGGCCGCGTGCAGGCGAAGGCGATCCGCGTGCCGACGGCCAACGTCTCGGCCATCGACATGGTCATCGACGCCGGCAGGCCGGTGTCGGTCGACGCGGTCAATGCGCTGCTGGCCAACGCCGCCGCCGGCCCGTGGCGCAAGCTGCTGGCCTACACCGCCGACCCGCACGCGTCGATCGACTTCAACCACGACCCGCACTCGGCGATCATCGACGGCAGCCAGACGCGGCTCGCCGGCCAGCACATGCTCAACCTGCTGCTCTGGTTCGACAACGAGTGGGGCTTCGCCAACCGCCTGCTCGATGTCGCCTGCCACTGGCGGCAGAAGATTTCCTGACCTTTCCAACCTTCACTTCGACCTTTCCCAGGAGCCTTCCATGAACGTTCTCAAGCTCGCCGACCTCGACGTCAAGGGCAAACGCGTCTTCATCCGCGCCGACTTCAACGTGCCGCAGGACGACGCCGGCAACATCACCGAAGACACGCGCATCCGCGCCGCGCTGCCCTCGCTCAAGTACTGCCTGGAGAACGGCGCGGCGGTGATGGTCACCTCGCACCTCGGCCGCCCGACCGAAGGCGAACTGAAGCCCGAGGATTCGCTGACGCCGGTCGCCGTGCGCCTCGGCCAGCTGCTGAACAAGCCGGTGCGCCTGGTCGCCGACTGGGTCGACGGCGGTTTCGAGGTCGCCCCGGGCGAGATCGTGCTGCTCGAAAACTGCCGCTGCAACAAGGGCGAAAAGAAGAACAACGACGAACTGGCGCAGAAAATGGCCAAGCTGTGCGACATCTACGTGAACGACGCCTTCGGCACCGCCCACCGCGCCGAAGCCACCACGCACGGCATCGCCAAGTACGCGCCGGTCGCCTGCGCCGGCTTCCTGATGGGCGGCGAGATCGACGCCCTGTCGCGCGCGCTGGAGAACCCGAAGCGGCCGCTGGTGGCCATCGTCGCCGGCGCCAAGGTGTCGACCAAGCTGACCATCCTCAAGTCGCTGGCCGAGAAGGTCGACCAACTGATCGTCGGCGGCGGCATCGCCAACACCTTCCTGCTCGCCAACGGCAAGCGCATCGGCGACTCGCTGGCCGAGCCAAACCTGGTGAACGAGGCGCACGCGATCATGGACCTGATGAAGGAGCGCGGCGCCGACGTGCCACTGCCGGTCGACGTCGTCGTCGCCGACGAAGTTTCGGCGATGGCGCGCGGCGCCAAGGTCTCGGTCGACGAGGTTGGCGCCCACGACCGCATCCTCGACGTCGGCCCGAAGACCGCCGCCAAGCTCGCCGAGATCATCGCCCACGCCGGCACCATCGTCTGGAACGGCCCGATCGGCGTCTTCGAGCTCGACCAGTTCGCCGGCGGCACCAAGATGCTGGCCTCGGCCATCGCCCACTCCGACGGCTTCTCGCTGGCCGGCGGCGGCGAC
>JANJTW010000113.1 GCA_024710925.1 Rhodocyclaceae bacterium
AGCAGGCGCGCGGCGCGCATCTTGGCGATCTCGAGGTAGAAGTTCATGCCCACCGCCCAGAAGAACGACAGGCGACCGGCGAAGGTGTCGACGTCCATGCCCGAGGCGACGCCGGTGCGCACGTACTCCATGCCGTCGGCCAGCGTGAAGGCCAGCTCGATCGCCTGGTTCGCCCCGGCTTCCTGGATGTGATAGCCGGAGATCGAGATCGAGTTGAACTTCGGCATGTGCTGCGCCGTGTACCCGAAGATGTCGGCGATGATCTTCATCGACGGCTTCGGCGGGTAGATGTAGGTGTTGCGGACCATGAACTCCTTGAGGATGTCGTTCTGGATGGTCCCCGACAGCTGCTCCTGCTTCACCCCTTGTTCTTCCGCAGCGACGATGTAGCCGGCGAGGATCGGCAGCACGGCGCCGTTCATCGTCATCGAGACGGAAATCTTGTCGAGCGGAATGCCGTCGAACAGGATCTTCATGTCCTCGACCGAATCGATCGCCACGCCGGCCTTGCCGACGTCGCCGACGACGCGCGGATTGTCCGAGTCGTAGCCGCGGTGCGTAGCCAGGTCGAAGGCCACCGAGACGCCCTGGCCGCCGGCGGCGAGCGCCTTGCGGTAGAAGGCGTTGGAGGCTTCGGCGGTGGAGAAGCCGGCGTACTGGCGGATGGTCCACGGCTTGCCGGCGTACATCGTCGCCTGCGGGCCGCGCAGGAAGGGCGCGAAGCCGGGCAGCGTATCGGCGTAGGGCAGCTCGGCGACGTCCTGCTTCGTATACAGCGGCTTGACGGCGATACCTTCCGGGGTGACCCAGTTCAGGGCGTCGACGTTGCCGCCGGGCGCCGACTTGGCGGCGGCCTTCTGCCAGGCCTCAAGGTTGCTGGAATCGAAAAAACCGCTTTCGCTGGACATGGAAACCTCGCTTGGTTTGGACTCGCCGGCCGGACGGCCGCGGGTCGGAGATCATTATTGAAGCACTTGCCGGCCATGCTCGCGACATGCGGTCGCTTGACACCCCGGAAAATACTTTCAATAATACTTTATCCATAATTATGAATGCAAGGTTCACCGTGCAGGGTATAATCCAGCCATGAATCCCGCCCGTATCGCCCAGACCGCACTCTATCAGGAAGTCGCCGAACGCCTGCGCCAGCGCATCTTTTCGCACGAACTGCCCCCGGGTACCTGGATCGACGAGCAGGCGCTGGCCGTCGATTACGGCATCAGCCGCACGCCCTTGCGCGAGGCGCTGAAGGTGCTCGCCTCGGAGGGGCTGGTGACGCTGAAGCCGCGCCGCGGCTGCTACGTCACCGAAATCTCCGAGCGCGACCTCGACGAGATCTTCCCGCTGATGGCCATGCTCGAAGGCCGTTGCGCCTTCGAGGCGACGCAGAAGGCCAAGGTCGACGACCTCGCCCGGCTGGAAGGCCTCCACGCGCAGCTCGAAAGGCACGCCGCCGCCGGCGACAAGGAAGGCTTCTTCGACGCCAACCAGGAATTCCACCGCGCCGTGCAGGAACTGGCCGACAACCGCTGGCTGCTGCAGGTGATCCAGGACCTCAGGAAGGTGCTCAAGCTGACCCGCCTGCACTCGCTGTCGCTGGAGGGCCGGCTGCAGCAGTCGCTCGACGAGCACCGCGCGATCATGGCCGGCTTCAAGGCGCGCGACGCCGGCCGCGCCGAGAAGGCGATGCACGACCACCTGCTCTCCGGCCGCGAGGCGCTGGCACGCATCTACGCGAAGGAAGCCGCGGAAGGCGCGAAGAGCAGCGCCAAGGCCGCCTGAGTCCGCTGCCCGCATCATGTCCGGCAGCATCGAAACCTCGGTCGACGGCGGCGTCGCCACCGTCGCCATCGTCAATCCCGGCAAGCTGAACGCCGTCGACCTCGGCATGTGGCAGCAGCTGGCGGCGACGATGTCGGCGCTGGCCGCCGACGCCGCCGTGCGCTGCGTGATCCTGCGCGGCGCCGGCAGCGAGGCCTTCGCCGCCGGCGGCGACCTCGAGGAATTCCTCACCGCGCGCGACCCCGTCGACAAGGCCATGCACTACCACGGCTGCGTCGGCGAGGCGCTCGCCGCCATCGCCGACTGCCCGCAGCCGACCGTCGCCATGATCCACGGTCCGTGCATCGGCGGCGGGCTGGAGATCGCCGGCCAGTGCGACCTGCGCATCGCCGGCGAATCGGCGAAGTTCGGCGCGCCGATCAATCGCGTCGGCTTCTCGATGTATCCCGAGGAGATGGCCGGCCTGCTGCGCCTGGCCGGCCCCGCCGTCGTCCTCGAAATCCTGCTCGAAGGCCGCATCCTGTCGTCCGCCGAAGCCCTGCAGAAGGGCCTGCTGACCCGCGTCGTGCCGGACGAACGGCTGGCCGACGAAGTCGCCGCCGCCGCTCGCCGCATCGGCGACGGCGCGCCGCTGGTCGCGCGCTGGCACAAGCAGTGGGCGCGCCGGCTGCAGGACGATGCGCCGCTCAGTGAGGACGAACTGCGCGCCTCGTTCGCCTTCCTCGCCACCGAAGACTACAAGGAAGGCCTCGCCGCTTTCCTCGAAAAGCGCAAGCCCGTGTTCAAGGGGCGCTGACGCCGACTCCGGCCGCGCGCCCCCCGTCCAGGAGACCCGCCCATGCCGGATAGCAACCTCGTCAGCCGCGGCCTGCAGCGCCTGCGTTCCGCCATCGTCGATCCGCCGCCCGGCCTGCCGCCGCGCCGGCTGGCGCAGGTCCGCCAGCAGCTGCAGGAATGCGCCGACAGCCTCGGCGGCGAGGTGTCGACGCGGCAGCGCGCGGCGCGCCTGGCCGGAACCTACCTCGGCCTCGACGATGCCGGTCGCCGCGAATTCCTGCGCCTGATCGCCGTCGAGTTCGGCCCCGATCCGGCCGCCGTCGCCGCGGCGCACGCCGCCTATCAGGCCGCCATCGGCAGCGACGGGCAGTGGGACGCCGAAGCCGGGCTGCGCCGCGCCGTGCGCTCGGCGCGCATCCGGATACTCACGCAGTTCAACGCCATCCCGCAGGGCGTCAAGTTCCTCGTCGACCTGCGTGCCGACCTGCTGCGCTACCTCGACAGCGAGCCGCAGCTGGCGGCGCTCGACCGCGAGCTGGAGGCGCGCCTCGGCGCCTGGTTCGACGTCGGCTTCCTCGAACTGCAACGCATCACGTGGAACTCGCCGGCGGCGCTGCTGGAAAAACTGATCCGCTACGAGGCGGTGCACGAGATCCGCTCGTGGGACGACCTGAAGAACCGCCTTGACTCCGACCGCCGGCTGTACGCCTTCTTCCACCCGCGCATGCCGCTGGAGCCGCTGATCTTCGTCGAGGTTGCGCTCACCGACCACCTCGCCGACAACGTGCAGCAGCTGCTCGACGTGAACGCGCCGGTGTTCGACGCGCAGCGCGCCGATACGGCGATCTTCTACTCGATCTCGAACACGCAGGACGGTCTGCGCGGGGTGTCCTTCGGCAACTTCCTGCTGAAGCGCGTCGTCGACGACCTGAAGCGCGACTTGCCGCGGCTGAAGACCTTCGCCACGCTGTCGCCGATGCCCGGGCTGGCGTCGTGGATACGAAAGAACCCCGGGGCGCTCGCCGACGCCGGCATCGCGCTCGACGCCGGGGCGCTCGCAACCGGCGAGTGGCGGAGCGACAAGGCGGCGCTGCGCGCCTTGCGCGACAAGCTGCCGCGGCTCGCCGCGCGCTACCTGCTGGAGGCCCGCCGCGACGGCAAGCCGTGGGACCCGGTGTCGCGCTTCCATCTCGGCAACGGTGCCCGCGTCGAGCAGATCGACTGGCTCGCCGACGTCAGCGACAAGGGGCTGCGCCAGTCCTTCGGGATGATGGTGAACTACCTCTACGACCCGGACCAGATCGAGGCCAACGTCGAGGCCTTCGCGCGCGAGACGCGCATCGCCGCGTCGGCGGCGGTGCGGCGGCTGGGCAAGCGCTGAGCGCCGTTCAGCCCGTCTCGCCGCCGAACACGCTCCACAGCATCTTGGCGACGAGCAGCACGAGCACGCCGGCGAAGACGCGCTTCAGCGTCGCCACCGGCAGGCGGTGGGCGAGCTTCGCGCCGAACGGCGCCGTCGCCATGCTCACCAGGACGACCAACGCCAGCGCCGGCAGGTAGACGAAACCGAGCGAGCCGTCCGGCAGACCGGGGTGGTTCCAGCCATTGACCAGATAGCCGGCGGTGCCGGCGAGCGCGATCGGCAGGCCGATCGCCGCCGAGGTGCCGATGGCGTGCTGCGCCTTGACGTTGCACCAGGTCATGAACGGCACCGACATCGTGCCGCCGCCGATCGCCACCAGCGCCGAGATGCCGCCGATGCCGACGCCGACGGCGCTCATGCCGAGCGCGCCGGGCAGTTCGCGGTGCGGCTTCGGCTTGATGTTGAGCAGCATCTGCACCGCCACGTACGACATGAAGGCGGCGAAGAAGAGGGCGAGTCCGGTAGCCGGCACCCGTGCGGCGAGGAAGGTGGCGCCGAAGGTGCCGAGCAGGATGCCCGGCGTGATGCCGCGCACGACCGTCCATAGCACGGCGCCGTGCGCATGGTGCGCGCGCAGCGAGGAGATCGACGTGAACACGATTGCCGCCATCGAGGTGCCGAGCGCGAGGTGCACCACCTCGCCCTTCGGGAAACCCTCGGCGATGAAGATCGTCGTCAGGATCGGCACCATGATGGCGCCGCCGCCGACACCGAGCAGCCCGGCCATGAAACCGGCGAAGGCGCCGAGCAGCAGATAGGCCCACCAGAATTCGCTCACTTCAACAGCTCCAGGATGAAGTTCCATTCGTCCGCCGTCACCGGCGTGATCGACAGCCGGCTGCCGCGCTGCAGCAGCGGCATGCCGGCCAGTTCGGGATGGCGGCGCAGCTCGGCCAGCGGCAGGAGCCGCGTCTTCCGCACGAAGCCCACGTCCACGCACAGCCAGCGCGGCTTGTCCGGCGTCGCCTTTGGATCGTAGTAGGGGCTCGCCGGGTCGAACTGCGTGGCGTCGGCGTGCGCCGGCGCGCAGATTTCGCAGAGGCCGGCGATGCCCGGCTCGGCGCAGCTCGAATGGTAGAAGAAGGCGCGCTCGCCGACCCGCATCGCATCGCGCATGAAATTGCGCGCCTGATAGTTGCGCACGCCGAACCACGGCGCCGTGCCGCGCGCCGCGAGATCGTCGATCGACACCTCGTCCGGTTCGGACTTCATCAGCCAGTACGCCATCGCCTCCCCAAATGAAAACAGCGCGGAAGAAATCTTCCGCGCTGTCTGTTTTGGCCCCCGCCTGTGCCGTTAGGCCGGCATCCTGAACCTGGGTCCAGAGTGGCTGCTTTCCTTCCGCATCAGGCACACCCGACGAAGGGCGCGCACAACAGCGGGTCTTAGGTCCGCAACCGATGCCAATCAGCATTGGTTCAAGGAATGTATGGCCTTGACGAACACCGCAGGGGACGCTCTGCGGAGGCTGGCAACCGGGAACCCGAGGGTTCCTAGAACAGCTTGTCCTGCGGTGCGAGCACCACGTCGAGCTGTGCCTCCATGTCTGCGATTCTACGCCTGACGGCACCGAAATCAAGGCCGCCGACCGGCTCGCCGCCCTTCGCCTTCGCGCTCAGGAACTCGTGCGCGATGTTCAGCGCGGCCATGACGGCGATGCGCTCGGCGACATTGCTTTTCGTGCGGTCGGAGATCTCGTGCATCTTCTCGTCGACGTAGGAGACGGCGGTCAGCAGCGCCTCGCGTTCCTCGGGCGGGCAGGCGACGCGGTACTCCTTGCCGAGCAGCGTGATGTCGAGGTGATTCGGGGCGGTCGGGTCCATCATGCGCGTTCGTTCAGGCTTTCGCTTCGGGAATCTGCCCGACCAGGGATTCGAGATGTTCGCGCGCGTCGTTCATGCGTTCGACCAGTTGCCGCTTTTCCGCTTCGACCGCAGCGAGGCGTTGCTGCAACTCGCGGTTCTCGCTGCGCAGCGCATGGCACAAGCCCGCCACTTGGGCGATCTTGCTCTCGAGCGCATTCAATTCATTGACCATGGCGGCAACTATAGAAGTAAAAATCAAGTCAGGTCAAGGAGTAAGAATGCATTTTGAATGTGAATTATGTTGCAGGCAAGCGGCCGCCCCTTCCTCCATACCGTTACGCACGGTACAATCCGCCACCCGTTTTGGCGCGGACCGAACTTCGGTTGGCGGCAGACGGACCGTGCAAGGTGCCGCGCGCAGATCCCTCTGCCGCGGTGAAACGGGAAAGCGGTGCGCGTGCAGACCCCTGCCACGCAATTCCGCTGCTGCCCCCGCAACGGTAAGCGAGAGAGTCGTGCCACAACGCCACTGGGCCGCCAGAAGCCCGGGAAGGCGGCACGACATGCCTCGCCAGCCCGGAGACCGGCCTTCGCACGACTAGCGGAAATGCTGCGGGGAGGCGGCTATTGAATGCTATGGGCGCCTCCTGCCCACGCCATTCGTCCATCCCCGAAGCATTTCATTCGAAGATCTTGCCGGTAGCGGGGACGCTCGCCGGCGTTCAGGGGATGTCATGAAAAGCAACAAGCAATACGTTCTGGCGGCGGCACTTGCCGCCGCCTTCTCGCCAGCCGCCGTTGCGGCGGCCGATACCAATCTTGATCCCATCGTCGTGACGGCGACGCGCCAGGCGATGCGGGTCAGCGACCTGATGGCCGACGTGACCGTGATCGACCGGGAAATGATCGAGCAGGCAGGTCAGACCTCCATCGAGCAACTGTTGTCGCAACAGCCCGGGATCCAGTACACGGCCAATGGCGGTCCGGGAGCGAACAGCGGCATCTTCATCCGCGGTGCGGCGCCGAAGCAGTCGATCGTCCTGATCGACGGTCAACGTTTCGGTTCGGCGACCACCGGCGACGCGACCTTCTCCCGCATTCCCCTGTCCCAGATCGAGCGCATCGAAATCCTGCGCGGCCCGGCGTCGTCCCTCTATGGCGCAGACGCCGTCGGCGGCGTCATCCAGATATTCACGAAGAAAGGGCAGGGCGCTCCTCGCCTCAACGCCAGCACGGGCTACGGTTCGCACGGCACCACGGACAGCAGCGTCGGTTTTTCCGGCAGCAACGCGCTTGTTTCCTACAGCCTGCAAGCCGGCCACTATGCCACGGACGGGGTCAGTGCGATCCATAACCCGCGAGCGGCTAGCTACAACCCGGACCGCGACGGCTATCGCAATAGCAGCCTTGCCGGCAACCTTGCCATCAGGCCGGTCGATGGCCATGAAATCGGCGCCAATTTTCTGCTCAGCGACGGTACCAGCCGTTACGACAGCGGCCCGTCAACGCCGGGGCAGAAGAAAGACATCAAGAACCATCAGGACGTGTCGAACCAGTCACTCTGGTCCCGCAACCGGCTGACGAAAAACTGGACGAGCACCTTGCGCGTCGGCCGCAGTACCGACAAGTCGACGCAGGCGCGCGACGGGGTCGACACCGGCACGATCGAAACCACCCAGGATCAGTACGTGTGGCAGCACGATCTGAAGCTGTCGTCGGGCAGTGCGTTGCTTGCTGCGGAATATCTCAGGCAGTCCGTTTCCGGAACGACCGACTACGCGGTGGACGAGCGAACCATTCGTTCGCTGCTTGCCGGCTGGACCGTGGGGGTTGACGACCACCAGCTGCAGTTCAATCTGCGGCGCGACGACAATTCCCAGTTCGGCGGCAAGAGCACCGGCTCGGCGACGTATGGCTACCAGATGTCTACGGCCTGGCGCGCCCACCTTTCCTACGGCACGGCATTCCGCGCGCCGACATTCAATGAGCTGTATTTCCCGAATACCTTCGGCGCCCTGTTCGCCGGCAACCCCAACCTCAAGCCGGAGAAGTCGCGGAATGCGGAAACGGGCCTGATCTGGGAGAGCGGGCAGCGGCGTTTTTCGGCCATCTATTTCCACAACAAGGTCAGCGACATGATCGTCGGCTGGCCATTGAAAAACGTCAGCAAGGCAACCCTCGAAGGCGTTTCGCTCGGTTATTCCGGGCATGCCGGCGCGTGGTCGGGCGGTGTCTCCGTCGACCTGCAGCGTCCGCGCGATGACGACACCGACAAGCATCTTGCCCGTCGCGCCGACCGGCAGATGTTCAGCCACCTGAGCCGGACGTTCGGCGACTGGCGGCTGGGCGGCGAGTGGCAGCTCGTCGGGCAGCGCTACGACGATGCCGCGAACCGGGTAAAGCTGGGCGGCTACGGGCTGGTGAACCTCTTCGCCGAATATCGCCTCCAGAAGGACTGGGTCTTCTTCGCCCGCGGCAACAACATCTTCGACAAGTACTATGAAACCGTGAACAACTACGGCGTTCCGGGGGCCAACGCCTTCTTCGGCATCCGTTACGCGCCCCGCTAATCGACCATGCCGACCCGCCGCCGTGCCGCGCTCGTTCTCAGCGCCCTCGCCTTGCTCGGGGGGGGGAGTTTCGTCGTGGCATTGGCGGTCGGCAGCTTTTCCGTCCCGCTCGCCGACGTCGTCGGCGCGCTCGTCGGCGAGCCGGTCGAGCACGCCGCCATCGTGCGCGACCTGCGCCTGCCGCGCGCGCTCGCCGGCTTCGCCTGCGGCGGCCTGCTGGCGCTGGCCGGCGCGCTGATGCAGGTGCTGCTCCGGAATCCGCTGGCCGATCCCTACGTGCTCGGCATCTCCGGCGGCGCCGGCGTCGGCGCCATGCTGGCCATCCTGCTCGGGCTGGCGACGGCAGGCATCAACGGCTTCGCCTTCCTCGGCGCGCTCGGCGCGATGCTGATCGTCTTCGGCCTCGCCCACGGCGACGGCGCGTGGACGCAGACGCGCCTCCTGCTGACCGGCGTCATCGTCGCCGCCGGCTGCGGTGCGCTGGTCGCGCTGATGCTGTCGATCGCGCCCGAGCACAAGCTGCGCGGCATGCTCTTCTGGCTGATGGGCGACCTCTCGCAGACCGGCGCGCCGTGGATCGCGCTGGCCATCCTCGCCGCCGCGCTCGCCGCGGCGCTGCCGTTCGCGCGCGAACTGAACCTGCTGGCGCGCGGCCAGGACACGGCGCAGGCGCTCGGCGTCGACGTCAAGCGCCTGCGCTATGCGGTCTATGCCATCGCCTCGCTGGTCACCGCGGTGGCCGTCACCAGCGCCGGTTCGATCGGTTTCGTCGGCCTCGTCGTGCCGCACCTCGTCCGGCTGGCCATCGGCAACGACCAGCGCCTGCTGCTGCCGGCCTCGGTGCTCGCCGGCGGCGCGTTGCTCACCTTCGCCGACACCCTGGCGCGCACCGTCGTCGCGCCGCAGCAGTTGCCGGTCGGCGTGCTCACGGCGCTGATCGGCGTGCCGGTCTTCCTGTTCCTGCTGGCGAGGCACCGGCAGTGAGCGCGCAGCCGTTGCCACTCATCGAAGCTCGCGGCCTCGCCGTCAGCGTCGGCGGCCACACCGTCTGCCGCGACCTCGATTTTTCTCTTGCCGCCGGCGAGCGGCTGGCCATCCTCGGCCGCAACGGCGCCGGCAAGTCGACGCTGCTGTCGGTGCTCGCCGGCCTGCGCCCGGCGGATGCCGGCGAGGTCGGCCTCGGCGGCGAAACCTACGCCGCGCTCGGCCCGCGCGCCGCCGCGAAGCGGCGCGGCTGGCTGCCGCAGCGGCACAGCGACGCCTTCGCCTCGACCGTGCTGGAAACGGCGCTGACCGGCCGCCATCCGCACCTCGGCCGCTGGGACTGGGAAACGAAGCGGGACGCCGAGATCGCGCGCGGCGCCATCGCCGCCGTCGGCCTCGCCGGCATGGAGGCGCGCGACGTGCAGACGCTCTCCGGCGGCGAACGCCAGCGGCTGGCCATCGCCACGCTGCTGACGCAGGCGGCGCCGCTCTACCTGCTCGACGAGCCGCTGGCGCATCTCGACCTCAACCATCAGATCGCCGTCCTCGACCTGTTCGCCGGTGCCGCGCGCGACTGCCACGCCGGCCTCGTCATGGTCCTGCACGAACCGGGCCTTGCCGACCGCTACTGCGACCGCGCGCTGCTCGTCCACGGCGACGGCCGCTGCGAGCTAGGCGCCTGCCGCGAGCTGCTCACCGCCGATCGGCTCGGCGAACTCTACGGCCACCCGCTGCGCCAAGTCGAAAGCGACGGCCGGCGCTGGTTCATTCCCGCCTGAAACCCTCTCCCGAAGGAATCCGCATGAGCGAAGACAGCACGCGCGAACAGCGCCACCACGACCGCATGCAGCGCAAGAAGGAAGTGATCGACGCCAAGGTCGCCGCCGCCCAGGAAGAGCGCGGCATCCTGCTGGTGAATACCGGCAACGGCAAGGGCAAGAGCTCGGCCGCCTTCGGCGTCGTCGCGCGCGCGCTCGGCCACGGCCACAAGGTCGCCGTCGTGCAGTTCGTGAAGAGCCGCTCGGACACCGGCGAGGAGGGCTTCTTCCGGAAATTTCCCGAACAGGTGCGCTGGCACGTCTGCGGTGAGGGCTTCACCTGGGAGACGCAGGACAGCGGCCGCGACACGCGCGCCGCGCAGGCGGCCTGGGCGATCGCCCGGGAATGCCTGGCCGACGAAACGGTGAACCTCGTCGTCCTCGACGAGATGACCTACGCCTTCAAGTACGGCTGGCTCGACCTCGCCGAGGTGCTGGCGGCGATCGCCGCGCGGCCGCGGATGCAGACGGTGATCGTCACCGGCCGCGCCGCGCCCGATGCGCTGGTCGAGGCGGCCGACACGGTGACCGAGATGGGTATGGTCAAGCACGCCTTCAAGGCCGGCGTGCAGGCGATGCCGGGCGTCGAGTATTAAGTTGCCGTCGATGCGCCGTTTGCTGCTTGCGGCGTGCCTGCTGCCGCTACCGGCCATTGCCGCGACGCTGTTCGGCGTCGTCACCGAGCGTGCCGCGCCGCTCGCCGCCGAGGCTGCTGCGAAGCATGTCGCGGCGCATCCTGGCGACCGCATCGTGCTGCGCACGCCGGCGCAGCTCCTGGCCATGCCGGAAAAGCAGCTCGCGCGCACGCTCGCCGAGGCCGACGCGGTACTCGCCGTCGCCGTCTTCGGCGACCCGGCGCGCAAGCTGAAGGCGGTGCTGCCGCAGGCGCGCGCCGGCGCCCGCATCGGCGCGCTGAACGGCGAGGCGACGCTGTCGTTGATGTCGCGGCTGCCGCTGCAGCCGGCTCCGAATGCGCCGCTTGCCGCACTCGACAATTTTCCCGCCGAGACGCTGCGCCACCTGACGCTCGAAACTCCGCCGGCCGCCGCGCTCGCCGCTGCCGCCGCGCATCCCGGCGCGCGCGCCTGGCTCGCGTTGCGCCAGACCTGGCAGGCCGGCGGCAGCGACAACGTCGCCCACCTCTACCGCCACCTGCTGCACCCCGAGGCCGCGCTGCCGACGCCGCAGCCGGAGCCGGCATTGCGCCTGCGCGCCGACGGCGAAGAGCGCAGCGACGCCGCGGCCTGGCGCTGGCAGCCGCTGCCGGCCGCTCCCGCGCTGGTCGTGCTCGACCTCGCCAACGCCGATCCGGCGCCGGCCGACGCACTGTGTGCCGCGTCTCGCCGGAAGGGCGTCAACTGCATCGCAGTGATGGCGCGTTGGGCGGTGACCTCGCGCGAGGTCGTCGAGCGCCTGCCGGAACTGGTCGCGCCGGCAAGGCCGGCGGCGCTGGTGGTGCTCCAGGATTTCGTCGTCGGCGCCGCCGAGCATCGTGAGGCGGTCAGCGCCGCGCTGGCCAAGCTCGATGTGCCGGTGTTCAAGGCCATCCGCCTGACCGACCGCACGGCGATGCAGTGGCGGCTCTCCCCGGACGGTCTGCCGCCCGATTCGGTGCAGTACCGCGTCGCGCTGCCCGAATTGCAGGGCAGCGGCCAGCCGATCGTCGTCGCCGCCTCGGGCAAGGCGAGCATCGACCGCCTGACCGGCATCGAGATCCGCCGCCCCGAGGTGCTTGCCGCCGAGGTCGAGCGCCTTGCCGCGCGCGCCGCGCGCTGGCAGGCGTTGGCGCAGAAGACGAACTTC
Organism: Rhodocyclaceae bacterium; assembly: GCA_024710925.1. GTDB lineage: Bacteria > Pseudomonadota > Gammaproteobacteria > Burkholderiales > Rhodocyclaceae > Proximibacter. Next base: position 11,963 of record JANJTW010000113.1, read on the forward strand.
GACAAGCGCGTCGCGCTGATCTACTACAACCACCCGCCGGGACGGCAGAATATCGGCGCCGACAACCTCGACGTGCCTGCTTCACTATTCCATCTGCTGCGCGAAATGAAGGCGGCGGGCTACGACACCGGCGAGTTGCCATCGAGCCCGGAAGCGCTGCTCGCGACGATCATGGAGCGCGGCGTGAATCTGCCCGAGGACCGCGCCGAACTCGCGCGCATGGCGCCGAACGTGCACGGTGTCGGTGCTGCCGACTACGCGCGCTGGTTCGCAACATTGTCGCCGCGTGTGCAGGGCGAGATAGTCGATGGCCCACTCGGCCGGCTGCACGCCGAAGTGCTCGAAGCCGAGCGGGCCGGCGAATGGGCGCTCGGCGCGAAGCGCGCCGAGGTGGCGCTGAAGGACCTGCATCATCTGGTCGAAGGCGCCGACCACCCGCGCCGCGACGACGCGATCAAGCTGCTGGCGAAGCTGGAAGCGGGCTACCTGAAATGCCTGGCCGATCAGGCGAAATCCCCGTGTGCCGGCAATGCGGAAACCGTCCGCCGCCTTTCCGCGCTCGCCATCGAAGGCCTGCGCGGCTGGGGGGCGACACCGGGCAAGGTGATGGTGCACGGCCAAGGCAAGGATGCCCGCCTGCTGGTGCCCGGCCTGGTCTTCGGCAAGGTCTTCGTCGGCCCGCAGCCGCCGCGCGGCTGGGAAGTCGACGAGGAGTTGCTGCACGCCAACACCAGCATCACGCCGCCGCACCAGTTCCTCGCCTTCTACCACTGGCTGCGCGACGTCTTCCGCGCCGACGCGCTGGTGCACCTCGGCCGCCACTCGACCTACGAGTTCCTGCCGGGCAAGGCCGTCGGCCTCGCGTCCGACGACTACCCGAGCCTGATCGCCAGCGACCTGCCCGGCATCTACCCGTACATCGTCGACGGCGTCGGCGAGGGCGTGCAGGCCAAGCGTCGCGGTTTGGCGGTGATCGTCGACCACCTGACGCCACCGCTCGCGGCGACGCCGCTCTACGACCAGCTGCTGGCGCTGCGCCAGGTGGTCGAGAGCTTCGAGGCGAGCAGTTCGGAGGCGATCAAGGCCGCCGCCGCGCGCACCATGCGCGAGCAGGTCGTCGAGTTGAACCTCAAGCAGGAGTTGGAAGCGTCGATGGCCGACGTGCTCGAAGTGCGCGGCATCGGTTTCGAGCAGGCCGACGACGAACTGCTGGCGCACGAGATTGGCCACTACCTGACCAAGCTGCAGGAGAAGTTCATGCCGCACGGCCTGCACGTCTTCGGCCAGGACTGGTCGCGCGAATCGCTCGACCTGATGCTGGCGTCGATGAAGCAGGGCGGCATCGAGGACCCGGCCGTCGCCGACAAGCTGGCCGCGTCGCCGCAGGCGGAGATGGCCGCGCTGCTGGCCGGGCTGGCCGGCCGCTACGTCGCGCCGGGCAAGGGCAACGACCCGCTGCGCTCGCCCGAGTCGCTGCCCACCGGTCGCAACTTCCACGCCGTCGACGGCGACCTGCTGCCGACGAAGCTCGGCTACAAGCTCGGCCAGGATTTCGCGGTGCGCGCGATAAAGAAGAAGGCGGAGCACGAGGGCAGCGAGGCGGTCATTTTGTGGGCCTCCGATGCGGTGCGCGACGAGGGTGTGATGGTCGGCTTCGCGCTGGCGCTGATGGGCGCCGAGCCGGTATGGAACGCGCGCGGCATCGTCACCGACGTGCGCCTCGTTGCCGGTGCACCGCGGCGCGACGTGATCGTCACCACCTCGGGCCTCTTTCGTGACCTCTACCCGAACCTGCTGCGCCTGATCGACCGCGCCGGCCTGCTCACGCTCGCCGCGTCGGCCAACAGCATCGTTCGCGAGCGGCCGGACCTGCAGGAGGCCGTCACTGCCGCGCTGCAGCCGCTGCCGGCGGCGCAGTGGGGCGACGAGGCGCCGGCCGCCAATCGCATCGCCTTCGAGTGGCGGCGCCGCGTCGACGCGCTGCGGCAGGCGGGTCTCACGCCCGCCGCCGCCGGTCGCGAGGCGGCGCTGCGCCTGTTCGGCGATGCGCCCGGAGCCTACGGCGCCGGCATCAACCGGCTGACCGAGCGTTCCGGCGCCTGGCACGCGCGTCTCGAACTGGGCAAGGTCTACCGCACGCGGCTGGGCCACGCCTACGGGCTCGCCGCCGACGGCGAGGCGGCGCACGCGGCCTTCGACGCGGCGCTGACCAACGTCGGCCGCGCCTGGCACGGGCGCGCCAGCAACCTCTACGGCGTGCTCGACAACAATGACGCCTTCGACTACCTCGGCGGCCTCTCGCTCGCCGTCGAAGGGCTCACCGGCCGTCGCCCGGAAGGGCTGATCCTGCAGCACGCCGACCCGGGGCGCGCCGACATCGAGCCGCTCGCCACCGCCGTGCTCGGCGAGCTGCGCGGCCGCTTCCTCAACCCGGCCTGGCTGAAGCCGCTGATGGGCCACGGCTACGCCGGCGCGCGCACGATGGGCCAGGAGTTCCTCGAGAACCTGTGGGGCTGGCAGGTGACGCGCCCGGACCTGATCGAGAACTGGGCCTGGGACGAGGTGAAGGCGGTCTATTTCGACGACCGGCAGAAGCTCGGCCTGCCGCAATTCCTCGGCCAGGGGCCGAACGCACACGTCAAGGCGCACATGCTGTCGATCTTCATGGTCGCCGCGCACAAGGGTTTCTGGAAAACCGACGCGGCGACGATCGAGCGGCTCGGCGGCGAACTAGCGCGGCTGGTCGCGAAGAACGGCCTGCCTGGCACCGGCCACGCGGCGCCGCACCACCCGATGTGGGAATGGCTGACGCCGCAACTCGCCGCCGCCGACGCGCAGGCGCTCGGCGTCGTGCTGGCGAAGGCGCGCGGCGAGAATGTGGTCGTCGCCTACGTGCCGCCAGCCGCGGCGACGAAACCGACGCTCGGCCCGCGGGCCGCTACGGCCGCGACGCTGGCCGCGCCGGCAGCCGTGGCGGATCTCCCGGCCGAGGCGGCGCCGGCGCGCGCCTATGCGCTCGAACGCGCCGCGCCTGCCGTCACCGCGCCGATTCCCTTCGCCGTGCTGGCGCTGCTGCCCTTCCTCTTCGTTGCCGGCCTGTGGCGCGGCACGACCTTCATCCCTTCCTCCTTCCGGAGAACGACATGATCGAATCCTCCCTGCTCACCTGGCTGCACGACGCCGTCACCTGGCTGCTGGCGCCGGCGCTCGCCGCGCTGGTCGCCGCCTGCGCGATCGCCGCGCTCGAAGCCGGCCTCGCCGTCGGCGAACGCTTTTCCGGCCTGGCGAAGATGAAGGCCGCCGGCGACGTGCTGCGCGTGCAGGCGCTCGCCCGCCACCGGCTGGAGCGCGCCGACCTGCTCGCGCGCATCCCGCCGATGCTCGGCCTGATGGCGACGATCATTCCGCTCGGGCCGGGCCTCGCCGCGCTTGGCCAGGGCGACCCGGCCAAGCTCGCGTCGGCGGTGACGGTCGCTTTCGACGCCACCGTCCTCGGGCTGGTCGCCGGCATCGCCGGGCTGGTCATCGGCAAGCTGCGCCGGCGCTGGTACGAGGAGGTTCTCGAAGCGATGGAGCAGGCATGAGCACCGCCGCCCCGCGCAAGCGCCTGCGCCTCTACTCGCGGCTCGACGCGCGCTTCGACGATCGCGACGAGGACCCGCGCGCCAGCCTGGTGAACCTGGTCGACGTGATGCTGGTCTTCGCCTGCGGCCTGCTCGCCGCGCTCGCCGCCGGCAGCCAGGCCGCGCTGAAGCAGCCGGTGCCGGTCGAGAAGGGGCGCGAAGTGGAGCGTCCGGCGGCCGGCGCGCAACAGGCCGGCGCCGGCTACGATCGTGTTGGCGAGGTATTCCGCGATCCGAAGACCGGCAAGCTGATCCTGATCGAGCCGGCGGGGAGCAGCGAGTAGGGGGCGGGACCGTTGGCCGCCGGGGGGCTGGCTGACCGGTGCCGGGCGTCAGCGATCCGTTGGTGCCCCGTCGCCGCAGGCCGCGTCGCACAGCTCGTAGGTCGTCAGGCAGGCGGCGCAGGCGTCGCCGCGGCACGACTTCTGGCAGCGCCACAGGCGGTCGGCGCAGCCGCGCACGCAGTCGTTGCGGGCGAGGTCCCGTGCCGACGGTGTGTCGGCGAGCGGCAGGTGCAGCACGCCGCGGCCGGCCGGCGGGCAGGTGCTCAGTGCGAACTCGCGCGGCGGGCCGGGCAGGCGGCGCCAGTCGGCGTCGCCGAGCGCGGCCAATTCGGCCTGCAGTCCGGGCAGTTCGTCGCGTCGCAGCAGGCCGCCGGCGAGCAGCGCGGCGACGCCGCTGCAGTCGGCCCGGCGGGCGCTTTCGGTGGACGCTTCGCCGGCATCTTCGGCCTCGCCGGCGCGCGCGCACTGGGCGGCGTAGAAGAACAGGCGGGCGGCGGCCGACAGCCGCGGCAGCGCCTCGGGGTTGTAGCGGATCGTCGCCCGGCCGTCCTCGACGACCGTCCGCACCAGCAGCGGCTGGCCGTAGTCGGCCGCCGTCGGCACGCTCCGGCCGCGCGCGTCGACGCAGCTTTCGAGGCGCAGCAATTCGTCGTCGGCGCGTGCGCCGATGGCCAGCAGCGACAGCACCGCCGCCAGCATTCCGAACCATTTTCCGCTGCCCATCGCATTTTCCTCCCTGATACGCACGATACCGACATTACGCCAAAACGCCGCCGGCTTGAATGCCCGGCTTGCCGTCGCGGCGTGCCGAAACCTGCTATAAACCCCGTCCAGTCCTCGTAGCCCGTCCTTCGCCATGAAACGTTCCTGCCCCGCCCTGATCGTCGCCGCGCCCGCCACCGGCCAGGGCAAGACCACCGTCGTCGCCGCGCTGGCGCGGCTGCACGCCCGTCAGGGGCGCCGGGTGCGCGTCTTCAAGTGCGGCCCCGATTTCCTCGACCCGCAGATCCACGCGGTGGCGAGCGGCGCGCCGTGCCAGAACATCGACCTGTGGATGTGCGGCGAGGTCGACGCGCGCTGGCGGCTGGCCGAGGCGGCGCGGGACGCCGACCTGATCCTGATCGAGGGCGTCATGGGCCTGTTCGACGGCGAGCCGCCGGCGGCCGAGCTGGCGACGCGGCTGGGCATCCCGATCCTGACCGTGATCGACGGCGCGGCGATGGCGACGAGCTTCGGCGCCATCGCCTACGGGTTGAAGCACTACCGGCCGGGCACGCCGTTGGAAGCGGCCTTCGCCAACCGCGTCGGCAGCGACTATCACGCCGAGCTGCTGAAGAAGAGCCTGCCGGCAGACATCCGCTGGATGGGCCATCTGCCACGCGACGACTTCGCGGCGATGCCCGAACGCCACCTCGGCCTGTTGCCCGCCGCCGAAATCGCCGACCTGTCGGCGCGGCTGGACCGCATGGCCGATGCGCTGGCGAAGACCGACGCCGCCCTGCTGCCACCGCCGGTCGACTTTGCCGCCGCCGAACGTCCGCCGCTGCCGCCGCTGCTCGCCGGCCGGACGATCGCCGTCGCCCGCGACGCCGCCTTCTGCTTCCTCTACCCGGCCAATCTCGACTGCCTTGAAGCAATGGGAGCGACGCTGACCTTCTTCTCGCCGCTCGCCGACGCCGCGCTGCCGGCCTGCGACGCGGTCTGGCTGCCCGGCGGCTATCCCGAGCTGCACGGCGCGCAACTCGCCGCCAACCGGCCGCTGTGGGATTCGCTCGCCGCCCATGTCGCCGCCGGCAAACCGGCGCTCGCCGAATGCGGCGGCATGATGGCGCTGTTCGAAACGCTGGCCGACGTCGACGGCAACGAGCACCGCCTCGCCGGCCTGCTGCCCGGCCGCGTCGCCATGCAGAAGAAGCTCGCCGCACTCGGCATGCAGGAAGTCGCGCTCGATGGCGCGGCGCCGCTGCGCGGCCACACCTTCCACTACTCGCGGGCGGAATGCGCGCTGGCGCCGGCGGCGCGGGCGACGCGGAAGCAGGGGGCGAGCGAGGGCGAGCCGGTGTGGTGCGTCGGCCGGCTCACCGCCAGCTACCTGCACCTTTATTTCCCGTCGGCGCCGGCAGCCGCCGCCCGGCTGTTCGCCTGAGCGATGCGCCCTGGGTATCGCGAAGAAGTCCCCTTGGGGGGCGCCTGAGTGGAGCGCAAGCTCTACGAGGAAGTATTCCCGGGGGGCGCCTGATCGGTCGCCGCGTCGGCCGCAGCACCATTCGCGCCGCGCGTTGTCTACCGTGCAGGGCCGGCGCGCCGTGTCGAGGGTCCGTCTCGCTCCGGCGTGCCGACATGCGTCGGGGAACGGCGGCCGGCCCCGCGACAGCGGAAAGGAGGTCGCCATGTTCCGACTCGAACTGACCGATCATGAACGTCAGGCGCTGACCGAGGCGCTACAGAGCTTCCTGTCCGAGTTGCGGACCGAGGTCAGTCACACCGATCGTCAGGCCTTCCGGCAGCAACTCAGGGAACGCGAGGACGTGCTGAAGGGCGTCTTTGCGCGTCTCGCCGCTTCCTGATGGCGCCTCGGCGGAGCGGTGCAGGCAGCGGCGAACGGCGCGGCACGACGGACCGCGCGACGCCGGTGTCGCCGTAGCGCCGGCCGACCGGCGCGCGTTTCCTGTTTTTCCCGAAACTACGCGAAGCGCTCGCCCAGCTCCTCCAGCCCGAAGGTGGCGAGCAGCGCGGCCAGCCGCTCGGCCGGCTTTCTCGTCGGCAGCCCCTTGTCGACGGCGACGATCAGCTCGTTCTTCAGCGAATGCTCCCAGCCGGTCAGCTCGGTCACCGTCACGTCGTAGCCGTGCGCCTGCAGGCGCAGGCAGCGCAGCACGTTGGTCAGGTGGCTGCCGAACTCGCGCGTGTGGATCGGGTGGCGCCAGACTTCGCCGAGCGCGTCGGCCAGCGCCGTCGCCTTGTGTTTCCTGAGCGTCGCCGCGACCTCGGCCTGGCAGCACGGCACGAGCACGATGTACTTCGCCTTCTTCGCCAGTGCGAAGCGGATCGCGTCGTCGGTGGCGGTGTTGCAGGCGTGCAGCGCGGTGACGACGTCGACGCGTTCCGGCAGTTCGGGCGAGACGATCGAGTCGGCCACCGACAGGTTGAGGAACTTCATGCCGGCGAAGCCGAGGCGGCCGGCCAGTTCGCGCGAACGCGCGACCAGTTCGTCGCGCGTCTCGATTCCCCAGACGCAGGAATCCGGGCCGCCGCGCTCCTTGAAGAACAGGTCGTAGAGGATGAAGCCGAGGTAGGACTTGCCGGCGCCGTGGTCGACCAGATGGACGTCCGGGTGCGCCTGCTGTGCCTCGGCGAGCAGCGGTTCGATGAAGTTGTAGAGGTGATAGACCTGCTTCAGCTTGCGCCGGCTGTCCTGGTTCAACTGCCCGTCGCGGGTCAGGATGTGCAGTTCCTTGAGCAGCTCGACCGACTGGCCGGGGCGGATGTCGTGGGTTTTTTCCGGTTTCGCCTTCATGTCAGCAGCGCGCCCCCGCCGGGCAGGCGGCGAGCGCCGCGGCCGCCGGCGCCAGCGGCCGCTTTTCGCCGGCCCAGGCGCGGATGCCGGCCTTCACGTTGTAGACGGTACGGTAGCCGGCCTGCTGCGAAAGCAGCTGGCTTGCCGCCTTCGTCCGGTTGCCGCTGCGGCAGATGACGATCACCGGCTGCTCCGGCGGCGCCACGCTGCGTACCTTGTCCAGCCAGGCCGGCGCGTCGGCGCGGCCGCGCTCGTCGAAAAGGGTGATCAGGCGGCTGCCGGGAACGATTCCGGTCTCCTTCCACTCACTCTCGGTACGGATGTCGATGACCGGCACGCCGGCGGCGGCAAGCCGCGCCAGTTCGGCGTTGTCGATGTCGACCACGTCGGCGTGCGCCGGCACGGCCAGCAGCGCTGCCGCTACGGCCAGGGCGCGCGTTAATACAAGTGCATATGCAGATCGGGAAGTCATGGCAGAATCTCGCAAAACGACGATGTCGCAATTTTAGACCGTCGCGACCCGGCCGGAGTTTAAAGCGTGAGTTCCGAGAATACCCTGTACGTCGTCCTCGGCGTGGCGCCCGATGCCACGCCGGAACAGATCGCCGCCGCCGCGCTGGCCCGCGAGCAGGCGCTGCGCGGCGACGCCGACGCGTTGTCGTTGCTGCGCGTGGCCGGCGCGACGCTGCGCGATCCGCAGCAGCGCGCCGCCTACGACCGCCGGCTGGCCGAGCGCCGGGCGTTCGCCGAGGCGGCGCCGGCGGCGGTTGCCGTCATCGAGGCCGGCGACCGCCGGCCGCCGGTGCGCTGGCGCGGCTGGCTCGCCTTCGTCGCCGCCGCCGGCGGCAGCGCCGGCTACCTCCTGCTGTCGCCGCCGCCGGCCGGGCGCGTGCCGCCGCCGACGGTCGTTGTCGCGCCGGCGGTCCCCGCCCCGGCGCCCGTCGCCGAGCCGCCGGCACAGGAAGAGACCCCGCCGCCGCCGGCCGCCGGCGATGCCGCGCCGGCCGAGACGGCGGTCGAGACACCGCCGCCGCTGGCGGCGAAGGCCGCGGTCGCCGAAGCGCCGCCAGCACCGCGGCGCGGCGCCAAGCAGCCCGGCTTCGACGCCCGTTACGTCGCCTGGTCGGTGTTCATCGTCCGCCAGCGCAACCTCACCGGCTCCGGCGTCCTCATCGGCCCGGACCGCATCCTGACCAATTGCCACGTCCTCGCCGGCGGCGCGACGAACGGCATCGTCGCCGTGCACTCGCTGACGCAGCGCGTCTTCCGTGTCGAGAAGTACGCCCGCCTCGACGGCGAGGATGCCTGCCTGCTGCTCGCGCCCGGCGCCGGCGGCGACGCCATCGCCTGGGGCAGTGCGGCGACGCTGCAGCCGGGCGACACGGTGCATGCGCTGGGGCACCCGGGCGGGTCGAGCGCCGTTTCCTGGTCCGAGGGCAGCGTCCGGCTGCGCACCGAGCGCGGCGGCGAGACCTTCATCATCTCCGACAACTACTGCCGGCCCGGCTCGTCGGGCGGGCCGCTGCTCGACGGCGAGGGGCGGCTGGTCGGCATCGTCACCGCCGTCCAGCGCTACCAGGCCCGGGGCGGCGAGCCGCCGCGCTTCGGCGCCTGCATTTCGCTCTCCGAGGCGACGGCGCGCGCGCTGCTGGCGAAACCGCTGTTCCCGATCGCGCTGGCGCCGGCGCAGTACCTGCCCGCCTACTGACGCGGCAAGCGCTGCTGCCGCCAAGTTGCGTAAGGTCCGGCGAGCGCGACCATGCCGAGCAGCGTCCATGCCCAGCCCCAGGCCGCAGGCGTGCCGCCGCCAGCGTCGAGGGCGCAGCCGAACAGCCAGGGCGCCAGCACGCCCATGCCGAAACCGAGGATCGAGCGCACGGCGTAGGCGCCGGCCAGATGCTGCGCCGGTACCTGCTCGGTAAGGTTCGCCGAATGGATCGCCGAGTCGCCGATCGCCGTCAGGTTGAAGACCGCCGCCAGCAGCACCAGCAGCGGCAGCGGCAGCGCCATCGCCCAGCCGAAGACGAGCGCGCAGCCGAGGCTGGCGAGCGACATGGCCAGGATGACCGGCGTCCGCCCCCAGCGGTCCGACCAGCGGCCGCCGAACAGGCTGCCGACGGTGCTCGCCAGATGCGTCAGCGCCGCCAGCGCGGCGCCGGCGACGACCAGCGTCGCCGGGCCGTCGGCGTGCAGCGCTGCCGCCGCGCTGAGGAAGGCCGGCAGCCAGGCCCACAGGCCGAGCAGCTCCCAGGCGTGGAAGGTGTAGCCGAGGATCGCGTAGCGCGCCGCTTTGTGCCGCCACAACCAGCGCAGCGATGCGAGCGGGCGCAGCGGCTCGCGTCCGCCGGCGGCGGCGAGGTTTGGCGTGTCGCGCAGCGTGGCGACGGCGAGCGCCTGCCCGAACAGCGTGCCGGCGGCGGCGAGCAGGAAGCCGGCGGTCGCCCCGCCCCGTTCGGCGAGCAGCCCGGCGCCGATCAGGCCGACTGCGTAGCCGAGCGAGGCGGCGGCGATGTAGGCGCCCATCGCGCGGCCGCGTGTGGCCGGTGGGCTGCGCTCGGCGATCAGTGTCAGCCCGGGTACGTAGGAGCCGCCGGCGCACAGCCCGGCCAGGCCGTAGAGGACGAGCGCGCTGGCGTAGTCGACGGCGCCGAGCGCGAACACCAGGCTGCTGGCGCAGGCTGTCCAGCCCATGCCGAGGAAGGTGTTGCGCGCGCCGTAGCGGCCGGCGAGCAGGCTGGCGGCGACCAGCGAGACGATGTAGCCGGCGTGCCAGGCCGACTGCACCGTTCCCGCCTGGCTCGCCGACATGTTCCAGGCCGGCAGCAGCAGTGGGATCAGCGCCGCGTAGGCGGTGTTGATCAGCGAGAATCCGAGGCGGGCGAGGCACAGCCTGAGCAGCCAGCGGTCGCTGTCTCCGGCGGCCTGTTCCGGGAAATTGGGATGCATATGCGTCAATCGTTTGTTCTGGCTGGGCGATCATCGCGCACAGGAAACCGACGATCAAACGAAAAAATGGCGATTTCGATTGAGTAAACTACAATCGAAAATCATGTCCGCCCTGCCGCTCAACGCCCTCCGCGTCTTCGTCGCCGCCGCCCGTCATGCCAGCTTCAAGGAGGCTGCCGGCGAGCTCTGCGTCACCCCCGGCGCGGTCAGTCGGCAGGTGCAGGGGCTGGAGGAGCATCTCGGCGTGGCGTTGTTCGAACGGCGCCACCGCGCCATCGAGCTGACCCAGCTCGGCCAGCTCTTCCTCGCCCAGGTGGCGCCGGCGCTGGCGGCGATCGAGCAGGCCGGCGAGCGCGTGCGCGGGCTGGCACGCGGCAGCGTGCGCGTCGACGCGACGCCGACCTTCGCACTGCACTGGCTGATCCCGCGGCTGGCCGAGTTCCGCGCCGAGCACCCGCAGATCGAGGTCCGCCTCGTCACCTCGCAGGGGGCGATCGTGAAGTGCGGGGCCGTCGACCTGCACATCCGCCGCGACCCGGCGCACTTCGCCGGGCTGGCCGGCGAGCCGTTCATGCGCGAGCGGGCGACGCTGGTGTGCAGCCCGCGCCTTGCCGGCCGCGGCGGCTGGCGGACGCCGGCCGATCTGGTCGCGGCGCCGCTGGTGCGCATGCGCTCGCGCCCCGACCTGTGGCCGAAGTGGTTCGCCGCCGCCGGTTTCGGCGAGGTGCCGGCAGCGAATTTCGTCGCGGATTTCATCGAGTTCGACAACACCATCCTGGCCATCCAGGCGGCGGTCGAGGGGCTGGGCGTCGCGCTGGTGCCGCGGATCTTCGTCGAAGGATTGCTGCTCGGCGGGGCGCTGGTCGAGGTGGCGCTCGCCGCGCCCTTTGCCAGCGGTGCCTACCATCTGTTGTACGAAGGCGAACCGGGCGAGGCCGCGCGCGTCTTTGCCGACTGGTTGCGGCGGCGCGCCGCCGCTGCCTGAGCCGTTTCCGTCCGCGGAACGAGGACGATGCACGCCCTGCTCGCCGACCTCGTCGTCGCCGTCCATTTCGCCTTCATCCTCTTTGCCGTCGCCGGCGGCCTCTTCGTGCCGCGCTGGCCGCGGCTGGCCTGGCTGCACCTGCCGGCGGCGCTGTGGGGCGCGGCGGTCGTCGCCTTCGGCTGGATCTGCCCGCTGACGCCGCTGGAGAACCGGCTGCGCGCGGCGGCCGGCGAGGCGGGCTACGCCGGCGGCTTCATCGAGCGCTACCTGCTGCCGCTGATCTACCCGCCGGGGCTGACGCGCGGGATGCAGGTCGCGCTCGGCATCGCGCTGCTTCTCTTCAACCTGGCGATCTATGTCCGGGCCTGGCGGCGGCGTCGCCGGTCGTCGCCGGCGGCGCGCGGACAACGCTGAAGCGCGGCACCCGGTAGCCGGCAAGCGGAAGCCGCCGCCGGTTTCGATTAGCATCTGCGACGCCACCGCGATGAAAAAGGTAATCCATGGCCGACTGGCAAGCCGCCCGACCCGTCTCCGATAACGACCCCTGGTCGATCTTCCGCATTTTCCTGCGCCTCGGGCTGACCTCGTTCGGCGGTCCCGTCGCGCACCTCGCCTATTTCCGCGACGAGTTCGTGACGCGCCGCGGCTGGCTCGGCGAACGCGCCTACGCCGACCTGGTCGCGCTCTGCCAGTTCCTGCCGGGGCCGGCGAGCAGCCAGGTCGGGCTGGCGCTGGGCCTGTCGCGGGCCGGCTACGCCGGGGCGTTCGCCGCCTGGGCCGGATTCACGCTGCCGTCGGCCATCCTCCTCGTCCTCTTCGCGCAGGGGCTTGCCGGCTACGGCGAGGCCGTGCCGCCGGGTTTGCTGCACGGGCTGAAGGTGGTGGCGGTGGCGGTGGTGGCGCAGGCGGTCTGGGGCATGGGCCGCAGCCTGTGCACCGACGCCCGCCGCCTCGCCGTCATGGCAGCGGCCTGCGTCGCCGTGCTGCTCGCGCCGTCGGCCTGGGGACAGGTCGGCGTCATCGCCGCCGCCGGCGTCGCCGGTCTCGCGCTCTTTCCGCAGACGCCGCCCGCCGACGCGGAGGCGCTGCCGCTGGCCGCCGGCCGGCGGGCCGGTCTCGCCTGGCTGGCGCTCTTCTTCGTCCTGCTCTTCGGCCTGCCGCTGCTGGCGCAGCTGACGCCGGTGCGGACGCTGGCGCTGGTCGACGCCTTCTATCGCGCCGGCGCGCTGGTCTTCGGCGGCGGCCACGTCGTGCTGCCGCTGCTGCAGGCCGAAGTGGTGCCGCCGGGCTGGGTCAGCGGCGAACATTTCCTCGCCGGTTACGGCGCCGCGCAGGCGGTGCCTGGCCCGCTGTTCACCTTCGCCGCCTTCCTCGGTGCCGCCATGAACGAGGCGCCTTCGGGCTGGCACGGGGCGGCGGTCTGCCTGCTGGCGATCTTCGCGCCAGCCTTCCTGCTGGTCGCCGGCGCGCTGCCGTTCTGGGCACGCCTGCGCGGCAACGGCCGCATGCAGGCGGCGCTGGCCGGCATCAACGCGGCGGTGGTCGGCCTGCTGCTGGCGGCGCTCTACCAGCCGGTGTGGACCGGCGCCATCCATCGTCCCGCGGATTTCGCGCTGGCGCTGCTGGCCCTGCTCGCGCTGATGGTCTGGAAGCTGCCGCCGTGGCTGGTGGTCGCCGGCAGCGGGCTGCTCGGCTGGGCGCTGGGTTTCGTTTGAAGCGTTCCGGCGGCGCGTTCCTTCGCTCCGGCGGACGGCGGACGGACGGCATGAAGGGCTGGCTTTTCGGAGAATATTTCAATTATCATTGAAATATGGAACTGACAGCCGCCACCGCCGCCCTCGGCGCCCTCGCCCACGAAACGCGTCTACGCGCCTTCCGCCTGCTCGTCCGCGCCGGCGCCGGCGGGCTGTCGGTCGGCCGGCTGGCCGAAGGCCTCGGCGTCGCCGCCGACGGCCGGCTCAGCTTCCACCTCAAGGAGCTGGTCGCCTCGGGCCTCGTCGTCGCCCGCCAGGAAGGCCGCTTCATCTACTACGCGACGCGCTACGAGGCGATGAACGAACTGCTGCGCTTCCTCACCGAGGACTGCTGCGGCGGCCTCGGCTGCGGCGAAATCGTCGATGCCTGCGCGCCCGCCGCCTGCGCACCGGAGCAAACGCGATGACCCGACCGCTCAACGTGCTGGTGCTATGCACCGGCAATTCCGCCCGCTCGATCCTCGGCGAGGCGCTGTTCAACCATCTGGGGGCGGGCCGCATCCGCGCCTTCTCGGCCGGCAGCCAGCCGAGCGGGAAGGTCAATCCGGTGGCGCTGGAAACGCTGGAAAAGCACGGCATCCCGCTCCCCGAAGCGCGCAGCAAGTCGTGGGACGAGTTTGCCGCACCTGGGGCGCCGGAAATCGACTACATCTTCACCGTCTGCGCCAGCGCCGCCGGCGAGGCCTGCCCGATCTGGCCCGGCCACCCGGCCACCGCCCACTGGGGCATCGCCGACCCGGCGCACGTCGAGCCGATGGAGGCACGGGGCGAGGCGTTCGAAGTCGCCTACCGGCAGCTGCGTGCGCGCATCGAGGCCTTCCTCGCGCTGCCGCTGGAAACGATGTCCGCCGACGAGGTGAAGGCGGCGGCGCGAAAGATCCACGAGGCCGCCGAATGAGCATGCAATGCGAAGTCGCCGCGAAAGAGATCGCGGGCAGCCCGATGGGCTTCTTCGAACGCTGGCTGAGCCTCTGGGTGGTGCTCTGCATCGTCGCCGGCATCGTCCTCGGCCAGCTGGCGCCGACGCTGTTCCAGGCCATCGGCCGCCTGGAGGTGGCGCAGGTCAATATTCCGGTCGGCCTGCTGATCTGGGTGATGATCATCCCGATGCTGATGAAGATCGACTTCAACTCGCTGCACGAGGTGAAGAAGCAGGGCGCCAGCATCGGCATCACGCTGTTCGTGAACTGGGCGGTCAAGCCGTTCACGATGGCCGCGCTCGGCTGGCTGTTCATCCGCCACGTCTTCGCGCCGTGGCTGCCGGCCGAACAGCTCGACAGCTACATCGCTGGCCTCATCCTGCTCGGCGCCGCGCCGTGCACGGCGATGGTCTTCGTCTGGAGCAACCTGTGCCGTGGCGACGCCAACTTCACCATCTCGCAGGTGGCGCTGAACGATCTGGTGATGGTCTTCGCCTTCGCTCCCATCGTCGCCTTTCTGCTCGGCGTCTCGGCGATTCCGATCCCGTGGGACACGCTGCTGCTGTCGGTGGTGATGTACATCGTCATCCCGCTGGCCATCGCGCAGGGCCTGCGCCGGCACTTCATGGCCGGTGGCGAGGCCGCTTTCCAGTCGGCCGCCGCGCGCATCGCGCCGTTCACGATGCTGGCCCTGCTCGCCACGCTGGTCCTGCTCTTCGCCTTCCAGGGCGAAGCCATCGCTGCCCAGCCGCTGATCATCGGCATGCTCGCCGTGCCCATCCTGCTCCAGGGCCTGCTCATCGCCGGCCTCGGCTACTGGCTCAACCGCCGCTTCCGCGTCGCCCACAACGTTGCCGGCCCGTCGACGATGATCGGCGCCTCGAACTTCTTCGAGCTGGCGGTGGCCGTCGCCATCGTCCTCTACGGCTTCGATTCCGGCGCCGCGCTGGCCACCGTCGTCGGCGTGCTGATCGAGGTGCCGGTGATGCTCTGGCTGGTGCGCATGGTCAACTCCACCCGCGGCTGGTACGAGAAGCACCTCTGACAATCAGGAGATTGCAATGAAGAAACTCGAAGTGTTCGATCCGGCGATGTGCTGTTCCACCGGCGTCTGCGGCGTCGACGTCGACCCGGTGCTGGCGCAGTTCGCCGCCGACCTGCAGTGGGTCGAGGCGCAGGGCGTCGCCGTTTCCCGCCACAACCTCGGCCAGGAGCCGCAGGCCTTCGCCGCCAACCCGGCGGTGGTCAAGGAGATGGAGGCCGGCATCGACCGCCTGCCGATCCTTGTCGTCGACGGCCAGATCGCGACCACCGGCCTCTACCCGTCGCGCGCGCAGCTGGCGCAGAAGCTCGGCCTTGCGCTCGACGGCACGGCGATGCCGGCGAAAAGCGGCGGCTGCTGCGGCCCGAAGGGTTGCTGCTGATGTTCGCCGAGCCGACCCGCCACCTGTTCTTCACCGGCAAGGGCGGCGTCGGCAAGACCTCGCTCGCCTGCGCCACCGGGCTGGCGCTGGCCGATGCCGGCCGGCGCGTGCTGATCGTCTCCACCGATCCGGCGTCCAATCTCGACGAGGTGCTCGGCGCCGAACTCGCCGGTACGCCGACGGCGATTCCCGGCGCCGCCAACCTCTTCGCGCTGAACATCGACCCCGAGGCCGCCGCCCGCGACTACCGCGAACGGATGGTTGCGCCCTACCGCGGCATCCTGCCGGCGGCGGCGATCCAGAGCATCGAGGAGCAGTTCTCCGGCGCCTGCACGGTCGAGATCGCCGCCTTCGACGAGTTCTCCAAGCTGCTCGGCGAGCCGGCGGCGACGGCGGAATTCGACCACGTCATCTTCGACACCGCGCCCACCGGCCACACGCTGCGCCTGCTGACGCTGCCCTCGGCGTGGAGCGGTTTCATCGACTCCTCGACCGGCGGCGCTTCCTGCCTCGGCCCGCTGGCCGGGCTGGAAAAGCAGAAGGCGCTGTACGCGGCGACCGTCGAGCGCCTCGCCGATGCGGCGGCGACCACCGTCATCCTCGTCGCCCGCCCCGACGCCGCGGCGCTGCGCGAAGCCGAGCGCACGCGCGGCGAACTGGCGGCACTCGGCATCGGCAATCTGCAGCTGGTGGTCAACGGCGTCTTCGCTGCTGCGGCCGGCGACGGCGCGGCGGGTGACGCAACGGCCGACGCCATCGCCACCGCCTTCGCCCAACGGGCGCAGGAAGCGCTGCGGGCGATGCCGGCCGGGCTGACGCAACTGCCGCGCCAGATCGTCCCCTTCCTGCCGCGCGGCACGGTCGGGCTGGCCGCACTGCGCCAGGTCGCCGCTCCGGAACGCGCCGAACATCCGGCGACCGCATCGACGGTGAGCACGCCGCTGCCGCCCGGCCTGCCGGCGCTGATCGACGAGATCGCCGCCGCCGGCCACGGCGTGATCATGACCATGGGCAAGGGCGGGGTGGGCAAGACCACCGTCGCCGCGGCGATTGCCGTGGCGCTGGCGACGCGCGGCCGCGCCGTGCATCTGTCCACCACCGACCCGGCGGCGCACGTCGCCGCCGCCGTCGGCGACGAACTGCCCGGCCTCAGCGTCGGCCGCATCGATCCGCACAAGGAGGTCGCCGAGTACACCGCCGAGGTGCTGGCCAAGGCCTCGGCCAGCCTCGACGCCGCCGGCCGCGCGCTGCTCGAAGAAGATCTGCGCTCGCCATGCACCGAGGAGATCGCCGTCTTCCGCGCCTTCGCGCGCGAGGTCGACCGCGGCCGCGACGGCTTCGTCGTGCTCGACACGGCGCCGACCGGCCACACGCTCTTGCTGCTCGACGCCGCCGAAGCCTACCACCGCGAGGTGCTGCGCACGCGCGGCGAGATGCCGGAAGCCGTCACGCAGCTGCTGCCGCGCTTGCGCGACGCCGACTACACCAGAGTGCTCGTCGTCACGCTGGCCGAGGCGACGCCGGTGCACGAGGCCGAGCGCCTGCAGCGCGACCTCGCCCGCGCCGGCATCGCGCCCTTCGCCTGGGTGATCGAACAGAGCCTGCTGGCCAGCGGCACGCGCGACCCGCTGCTGGCGCTGCGCGGCGAATGCGAGATTCCGTTCATCCGCCGCGTCGCCGACGAACTGGCGCCGCGCTGCGCGCTGGTGCCGTGGCTGCCGGTGGCACCGAGCGGCATCGACGGCCTGCGCCAGCTCGATTGCTGAGTGTGCCAGGAGGGGGCGCGCCGGCAGCGGCGTGGCGCGTTGCGACGGGCCGGCGGCGCCCTCAGAGCGTCGACAGCACCGCCACCACCCGCCCCGGCTCGATGCGCACCGACTTCAGCAGCCAGCGCGCGGCGATCTCCTGCGGGCTGCCGTCCGCGCGCAGCACGTGCACCGGCTTCTCGCGGAAATAGGCGTCCATCAGCTGCGTGATCGCCCGCCGCGTCGCCGGCACCGCCTCGGCGCGCAGCGCCGGCGCGCGTACCGAGTCGGCCACCGGCTTGTCGAGGAAGAAGGCCTTGCCGTTTTCGTCGTAGCGGATGCCAGCGCGGCCGGCGACGTCGACGCGCAGCGGCGGCTGGCCCGGCACTTCGACGTCGAGCGCGGCGAGGATGCGGGCGCGGCCGTCGTCGCCGTCGAGCAGTACGCGCGGCGGTTCGGACAGCGTGACGGCGAGCAGCCCGCCGTAGGACAATCGCTGCGGCTTGCCGCGTTCGAGCGCGGCCTGGATCTGCGCCTCGGAAAAGACCACCTCGCGCTCGAAGAGGCCGGCCGCCGCCGCGGCCTGGGCGGCCAGCGCGGCGCAGAGCACAACGAAACTCCTGAATTTCATGCACATCCTCGTCAGTGGCCGCCGACCGGCGGCGAATCAATATCCGGCGCGGCGCCGCGCGAGCGGCCGTCGCCGGTGCCTTGCCCCCCGTCCGACCGCCGGTGGCGGCGGACGTTCCGCGCCGGCGCCGTGGCGATGACGCGCGCCGCCGGCCGCTTCCTCGCGTTGCCCAGCCCCTTCGAGACCGAGGTCGGCACGCTGCTGCTCAACGAAGCGCCGACGGCGACGGCGGCCGAGGCGAACGCGCTGCGCGCCCGCCTGCTCGACGGCAGCTACGGCCGGCCCTTCGTCGTCGACGACGGCGAGCTGCGCTACCTCTACTTCAACACCCGGCTGATGCAGAGCGCGATGCGCCTCGCCGACCCGGATGCGCTGGCGCTCGCCTATACGCGGACGATGGCTGGCTTCCTGCTGTTCCAGCCGCGGCCGGCGCGCATCGTGCTGATCGGCCTCGGCGGCGGCTCGCTGCTCAAGTTCTGCTACGGCCGGCTGCCGTCGGCGTCGCTCGTCGCCGTCGAGATCGACGCCGACATCATCGCCTTCGGTGAGCTGTTCCTGCTGCCGCCGTCGGAACCCTGCCTGCAGATCGTGCACGCCGACGGCGCCGCCTGGCTGGCCGACGCCGCGCCCGGCATCGATGCGCTGCTGGTCGACGCCTTCGACGCCGACGGCTTCGCGCCGGCGCTGGCCGGCCGCGACTTCCTCGACTGCGCGCGCGACCGGCTGTCGGCGAAGGGCGTGCTGGTCGTCAACCTCGCCGGCGAGGGCGAGCGCTACGCCGGGCTGGTGGCGGCGGCGCTCGACGCCTTCGACGGCCAGGTCGTCGTCGTGCCGGTGCCGGAGGACGGCAACCACGTCCTCTTCGCCTTCCGCGAGCGGCACTTCGAGCCGCGCTGGCGCTGGCTGCACAACCATGCGAAGGAGTTGCGCGCCCGCCACGGGCTCGATTTTCCGGCGCTGGCGCAGCAGCTCGAACGGGCCTGGCGGCAGTCGCTGGCGCGCGACATGGCGGCGCCGCGGCGCCGCTGACGCTCCCCCGGGAAAGCTATCCGCCGGCGGCGACGACGCGGATTTCCTCGTCGCCGGCGCAGACCGTCTCGCCGCCGCGCAGCTTGCGCGCCTTGCGCGTCTCGACTTCGCCGTCGACGCTGACCTGGCCGTCGGCGATCATCGCCTTGGCGGCGCCGCCCGAAGAGGCGACGGCGAGCAGCTTGAGGAGGACGTGCAGTTCGACGAATTCGCGGTCGAGGGTGAAGGTGTGTCGGGTCATCGCGGCGTGCCGGCTGGTCGGGGGAGGGGCATCATACCCCCTCGGCCCAGGCGCGGAAGAGCGCGGCCAGCGCCGGCAGCCCCTCGCGGATCGCCACCGGGCCGGGGTTGAGGATCACCGCCGACTTGATCTCGTGGATCTGCCCGCCGGCCACCGCCGGCACCTTTTCCCAGCCGGCGCGCCCGGCGACGCGCTCGGGCCGGAAGTGCTTGCCGCACCACGAGCCGACGATGATGTCCGGCGCCCGGCGGACGATCTCCAGCGGGTCGGCGACGATGCGTTCCTTCGCCGACTGTTCGCGCGCCTTGTCGGCGAAGATGTCCTCGCCGCCGGCGATTTCGATCATCTCGGAGGCCCAGCGGATGCCGCTGATCGGCGGCTCGTCCCACTCCTCGAAATAGACGCGCGGCTTCCTCGGCAGCGCCGCGCCCTCGGCGCGCACGCGGTCGATCGTCGCCTGCAGTTCGCCGACCAGCGCCAGCGCCCGGTCCTCGGCGCCGACCAGCCGGCCGACGGTGGCGATCATCGCCAGGATGTCGTCGACGCTGCGCTGGTTGAAGGCGTAGACCGGCACGCCGGCGGCGATCAGCTCGCGGCTGATGTCGGCCTGCAAGTTGGAGAAGGTGAGCACGAGGTCGGGCTCGACAGCGAGGATCTTCGCGAGGTCGCCGCTGGTGAAGGCGAAGACCTTCGGCTTCTCCTTGCGCGCCTCCTTCGGATGGACGGTGTAGCCGGAGATGCCGGCGATGCGGTCCTGCTCGCCGAGGGCGTAGAGCACCTCGACGGTTTCGGTGGTCAGGCAGACGATGCGCTGCGGCAGGTGGCGGGGGGCGTTTTCGTTCATCGCGCGATTGTAGCGGCAAGCGCCGGCCGGCGCCGCGAACGCCGCGCCGCCGGCGCGGTCAACGGGATATACCTGTAGACAGGAGGGTCGTACGTGCCCATACCGCATCAGGATTCGCGATTGCTGCGCGCCCAGCTGGCACGGGTCTGGGGTGGCACGTTCGGCCTGCTGGCGGTGCTCGCACTGCTTTTCGCCGCCTACGGCACTTTCGACTACCGGACGCAGCTGGCCCGCGCCGAACGCGAGGCGCAGGAACTTGCCGACATCGCCGCGCTCAGCGCCGAGGGGACGCTGCAGGGTGCCAACCAGTTGCTCACCGGCATGATCGCCATTCTCCAGCATGCGCCGTCGGCGGCGACGCCGCACGCCGCGTCGCTGCGCGGCACGCTGCTCGCCTGGGTGGCGGGCATGCCGAACCTGATGGACCTGCTCGTCGTCGAGCCGCCGGGGCGCATCGTGCATTGGACCGGCGTCGGCGAGCCGCCGGACGTCACCGACCGGGAGTACGTCCGCCACCACCTGCGGCATGTCGACTCGCATCTCTATGTCGGTGAGCCGCAGCAGTCGAAATCGCGCGTCGGCAAGTGGTTCTTCGGCGTCAGCAAGGCACGCCGCGACGAAACCGGCGGCGTCGCACAGGTGGCGGTGGCGACCATCGACCTCTCGGTCTTCGGCGATTCGCTCGGCGTCCGCTTCGCGACGCCTGGCAGCACGCTCGCCATCGCTTCCGGCGACGGCCTGATCTACGCCCGCATTCCGGACAACGACCGCCACGTCGGCAAGCGCCTGCCGCTGCCGCCGGAAGCCGCGCACTTCGCGCCGGGAACGCAGGCCGGGCTGTTCACCATGCGCTCGCCGCTCGACGAGCGCCAGCGCGTCGTCGCCTTCCGCCAGCTGCGCGGCACGCCGCTCTATGCCGTCGGCTCGGTCGACGTCGGCCGGGCGCTGGCGCCGTGGTTCGAGCGTCTCGGGCTGGTCATCGTCCTCTGGCTGACTTTGGCGGCCGTTGCGCTGGTCTTTGCCCGCCGGCTTGCCGCCTCCGCCCGCGAGCACGAAACGCTGGCCGCCGTCGATGGCCTGACCGGCGTTCTCAACCGCCGTTCGCTGCTCGGCCTGGCCGAGAGCGGCGAGCGGCGCAGCGAGCGCGGCGACGCGCGGACCGTGCTGATGATCGACGTCGACCATTTCAAGGCGATCAACGACCGCTACGGCCACGCCTGCGGCGACGAGGCGCTGCGCCGCATCGCCGCGGCGTTGCGCGCCTGCTGC
>JANJTW010000142.1 GCA_024710925.1 Rhodocyclaceae bacterium
CTGCCGATCGCCCGCTCCGGCGCCCGCGTCGTCGGCATCGAGGGCAGCGCCGCGCTGGTCCGCCGTGCCGCTGAAAACGCCGCCGCCAACGGCCTCGCGGAAAATACCGAATACGGCGTCGCCAACCTGTTCGAAGCCACCCCGGAAAGCGTCGCCGCGCTCGGCCGCTTCGACAAGATGCTGATCGACCCGCCGCGCGAAGGCGCCGTCGAACTGGTCAAGGCGTTCGGCGAGAACGGTCCGCAGCGCATCGTCTACGTTTCCTGCAACCCGGCGACGCTCGCCCGCGATGCCGCGGTGCTGACGCACCAACTCGGCTACCGGATGCGCGGCGCCGGTGTCGTCAACATGTTCCCGAATACCTCGCACGTCGAATCGATCGCGCTCTTCGAGCGGAGCGCTGCGACGCCCTGATCGGAGACGGGTGCGGCACCCGCTACAGGCCGAGGGACGTCGCGCTGAGTGGCGTCCCGCCCTCGGCCCAGATTTCCTCGAAACGCTTGCCATACGGTTGGCATGCAGCGGCATCGCTGACGATCAGCTTGCTGCGCGCGTGGTCGCGGTGGAAGCGTACGACGGCGAGGGCATCATCGACGAGCAGCAGCGAGTCGCTGAGGAGAGCAAGATGCGGCGCCGTTTCGAGCAGCTGGAAATTGTGCGCATGCAGGCGCAGCAGCGCCATCAGGCGCGGACTGCGGTCCAGCACCGGCCGCGGACATTGCACGGCAATGCGCAAGCAGGCTCCGGGCTGCCGCAGGAACGCCGCCAGTCCCTCATGCCGATCCGGCATTTCGAATTTGAGTGCGGAAAGGTCGCGGTCGAAGATGCGTATCGTCCGGCGCGCGCCGGACATCGCCTGCGCCACCGCGCTTTCGTATTCGCCCCACGAAGTCAGCAGCCGTTCGTCGCCCATGCTCCAACCTTAGCAGCGGCCCGCCTCCCGGACAAGGCGGCAGGCGCAGCCCGTCAACGCACCTCGAATTCGACGAGGATCTTCATCCGTGCCGGGACCGGCCGGCCATCCTTGCGCCCCGGGCGCATGCGTGCCACACGAAAGGTTTCGGCAACGATCTCGGCGACATCGGGCGGCACGTCGCTGCGGTCGATGTCGACCAGATCGATCCTGCCGTCGGCACCAACGTAGAGAACGAGCACGACCTGCCCACGATCCTTGTCGATCCGGGAGGGATCGTCGAAGCCGATGACGATCGGCTGCTCGGGCGCAGGGCGGACATCCAGCGCATCGCTGGCCAGGTAGGCATCACGGTCGATACCGCGCGGCAGCGACGACGGCAGGACTGGCAGCGGCGCGCCGGACGAGGGGCTTTCCGCTGCCGCCTCGCGGTTTCCGGCTTCGCTCGGCGCGTCGTTCGGTGTGTGGTCTGGCGCCTCGTCCTGTGGCGAAGCCGCCGACGCTTCGACCTCTGGCGGCGGATTTGCCGCCGGCTCCGGGGACAGCGCGGCGTCCGCCGCCGGCACCGCGTTGTCGAGCACGCGCAGGCTGACCGTCACCCGCCCGCCACCGCTCCCGTCGCTACCGCCAAAGAGCGCCGGCGCGAACCCCGGCAGCTTGAGCAGCAAGGCGTGCAGCAACGTCGACAGCGCCAGGCAGTACCACAGACGCGTGCTCATCATCAAAAGAAACGGCCTCCCGTGATTCACGAGAGGCCGCCCAACCTCCGTCAATCCTCATTGTCGGATCAGTCTGAAATTTCCCGCCAGGACGTGCGCCAAGCCTTCAACGACGAGGTCGGCTGACCGCCGTGGTCGACGTGAATCTGCCCGGAGGAGTCGGTCACGATCGTCACCAGCCGGCCGTTGAGCAGGCGAACCGTCTTGATGCCGACGACCAGGGCATTGCCGCTCAGGCGAACGCCGACCGCCTGGTCGACCGCGGTATTGAGCGCAAGGCCGGTGGCGGTGTCGATAGAATACAGGAATGCATACCCCCCGGCATTGCACACATTGATGTCGGGGACGTTCGCCGCGACCTTCCAGACATTGAACGCCAGCTGCGTGTTCACGACGACCCGCTCGCCCGGCGACAGGTTGCCCGGATTGAGATCCATGAACCAGCCGTCCTTGGCCGCCCAGTCCATCACGGCACCGCCGACCGTGCGGATGGTCTGGCCGTTGCTGCCGGAGGTCTGCGCCAGCGTCCGTTCGACCATCGTTGTCGCGCGCACATCGGCGATGCCGCCGGCAAGATCGTCCTTCAGCGCGTAGATCGTGTTCTGCACGGTATCCGAGGGATCGCTCGTGCCGAGATAGCGCCCGGTGGCAACAAAAACGACGTTGTAGCTGGCGTTCGATACCTTGACCGTATTCATCTCCGGCCGGATGGTCACCGGCTGCGGCACGCCGCCAGCCGTTTTCAGGCTGGCCAGCAGCGTTGCCTCCTTGCCCGCCGGCAGGATGTTGTCGTCGAAGTCGATACGCCAGACGTTGCCGAGCAGGTCGCCGGCATAGGCACGACCGGCGATGGCCGTGCTGCCGTTCTCGATGTGCAGGTTGAGCTGGCCGAGGCCGCTCGGCGTCGTGCTCGTACCGGCCGGCGTCGTACCGGTGACATAGGTCGGAATCAGGTCGAGCAGTTCGCCGCTCACCGCATCGAGCACGAAGACGCGGCCGTTGCCGTCGCTGGCGGCGGTAGACGAAGGGCAGCCGCCGGAAGGGATGTTGTTGTAGCCGGAGGAAAAGACGACCACCCAGCGGCCGTCCTTGCGTCTGGCGATCTGCGGCACGCCATAGCTGTAGCCGAGCTGCTCATGGCTGAATTCCCACAGCCCCTTCGGATTGGCGGGATCGCTCACGTCCAGCGCGTAGTAGCCGCAGCCGCCCTTGTTCAGGCCACCGACGAGGATCGTCCGCCAATCGTCCGCATCGACGCAGCCGGTCGCGGTCGACGTGATGCAGACGTCGGCGGCCACCGGCGCCCCATCGACGAAGTAGTGATGGTTGTTGGCATACGAGCGGTCGGCAAGTTTCCACAGGTTCGGCATGACGAA
>JANJTW010000251.1 GCA_024710925.1 Rhodocyclaceae bacterium
CGCCGGACGCCGCTACGGACCCTGCCGGCACAACTGCGACTGGTGCCCCCGCCCGGAATCGAACCAGGTCCTGATGCTTACAAGGCAACTGCACGACCTTCATGCTACGGGGGCAAACCGGCGCGGATTATAGCCGAACGCGGCATGCCGCGCTTTCGGCAAAGCGCCTCCGGCATTAGAATCCTTCCGCACAAACCGCACATCGGACGCACCATGCCGTCACTCAGCAACCCAACGGAAATCGCGCGCGAGGCTTTTCGCCTGCTTGCCACGCGGCGGATCGCCCCGACGCCCGAAAACTACCGCACCGTTTATCACGAAATCGCCGGTACACGCACCGATCACAGCCACGATTTTCCGGCCGAGCAAATGAAATCGCTGCAGCAGGAACTCCCTCGGGAAACACCGGCGCAACACCGCCTGACAAGAGAACTGGAGCAAGCGGCCAAGGATGAGAACTGGCCCATTTACCGCGACACGCTGATTCGCTTCATCTGCGAGCAAAGTGCGGTGGAATCGCTACCGTGGGGCGACCTGATCAACAGCCTGCTACGCGAATGGGATGCCAGCCATGCCGGCATCACCACAGGCAAGAAACGCGAAGCACTGGAACACCTGTTCTCAAGCGCCGGCAACAACGCCGAGGCCCTCTACGGCCGTCTGCAGAATCTGGTTCGTACCTGGTCGCAGACCGGGCGAAACGACGATAGCGCACTCGTCAGCGCCGACATTCCGCCACCGGCCGAGTCCCCCCGCCCCTCTTTGGCGGCCGCCCCCGCGACTTCGCGCGCAAGCGATCTGCTGCCGCAAATACGCGACCTGCTCGCCTTCGCGCTGGAAAACGCCGTCGCCGCCCAGATTGTAGAAGCCCCGGAGCTGGCTACGGAGGCAAGAGCGCTTGCCGCCCAGGCGCGCAAGGCAAACAGCATACAAGCGACGAACGACCTGCTGGCCGACCTCAAACGCTTCGCCTTCCGCCTAGAACTCCTCGCCGACGACCGTACCGAACTACGCAAGGGTCTGCTGCACCTGCTGCAGCTGGTGATCGAAAACATTGGCGAACTGGTCATCGACGACCAGTGGTTGCGTGGGCAAATCGCCGCACTTCGCGACATCGTCACCCAGCCGCTCAGCCTGCGCACGATTGACGATGCCGAACGCCGCATCAAGGAAGTCGTTTTCAAGCAGGGGCAACTCAAGCACAGCCTCGTCGAAGCCAGGGAAGCGTTGAAAACGATGCTCGTCGGCTTCGTTGACCACCTCGCAGAGTTCACCGAAAGCACCTCCGGCTACCACGACAGGATCGAAATCTGCGCGCACAAGATCAGTGCCGCAAACGACATCAACGAACTGGCCGACGTCGTTCAGGAAGTGATGCGCGAAACGCGCATCATCCAGCTCAACGCCCAGCGCTCGCGCGACGATCTGCAGCTGACGCGCCGGCGCGTTCAGGAAACCGAAGAGCGAATCCACGAACTGCAGCAGGAGCTGGACAAGGCAAGCACCCTCGTCCGGCACGACCAGCTCACCGGCACCCTCAACCGACGCGGTCTGGAAGACGCCTTCGGACGGGAAGCAGCACGAGCCGCGCGACGAAAGACCGCCCTGTGCGTCGCCCTCCTCGACATCGACAACTTCAAAAAACTGAACGACTCCCTCGGCCACGACGCCGGAGACGCCGCCTTGATCCACCTCGCCACGGTCATTCGCGAGTCGATGCGACCGCAGGACACGGTCGCCCGCTTCGGCGGCGAAGAATTCATCATCCTACTCCCGGACACCGGGACGAGCGACGCACAGCAAGCCTTGGTCCGCCTGCAGCGCGAACTGACCAAGCGCTTTTTCCTGCACAACAACGAAAAGCTGCTGATCACCTTCAGCGCCGGCGTCACCGAGCTGCGCCCGGGAGAGGATCAGGCAAGCGTGATAAAACGGGCCGACGAGGCAATGTACGAAGCCAAGCGCACCGGCAAGAACCGGGTCGTCCACCGCTGACCAACCAATGCGCCGCCAGCAATAAAGCGGCTAAAGATTCGGAGAATCGTGTCGATATAGGACTGGAGCCTTACCGGAAAGCCCCCCAAACCGGGAACCTGGTCTTATATGATTCAGATCGTCACCAACACCAATGCGATGTTTTCCGCCCGTCAACTGACACGGACGGAAAACGCGCTGGCGCAGTCACTACAAAGGCTGTCGTCGGGGTTGCGCATCAACTCGGCGAAGGACGATGCGGCGGGAATGGCCATTTCCGAACGGATGACATCGCAATTCCGGGGCGGCAACCAGGCCATCCGCAATGCCAACGACGCCATTTCGCTGCTGCAGACTGCCGAAGGCGCAATGACAACGGTCGACGACGCCATCCAGCGCATCCGCGAACTCGCTGTGCAGTCGGCCAACGCTACAAACTCCGCCTCCGACCGCATCGCACTGCAGACCGAGGCCAATCAGCTCATCTCGGAAATTACCCGTATCGGCGACGCCACCGTCTTCAACGGCGAGAAAATTTTTGCCCAAGGCACCGACGGTATCGGCGGCGACGCCAACCAGCGCGCCGTGGCCGATGGCCTCAAGCTCGGCTGGCTGACGCAATCGGAAAAGATGATCGAGGACTACTTCGGCATCCTCGGCCTGGGTGAGGCCATGCACATCGGCATCACCCAGGACAGCGACGGCGAAGGCGGCTGGCTGGCTTACGTCAGCTGGCCCAGCCTTGAGGCCGGCTACTTTCAGGACATGCAGCTCGACATCGCCGACTTCACCCCGCCCAATCTGCCCGACGGCGGCGATGCTCCGGTCTACAACGACCGCATCATCGCCCACGAAATGGTGCACGCGGTGATGAACAGCGCATTCGGCACCGGCACGACGGGCAATACCCCAAAATGGTTTCTCGAAGGGGCTGCCGAGTTGATCCACGGTGGCGACGAACGCGTCGCCGCCGTGCTCAACAACCTCGGCGGCGTCAACGATGCCAACATCCGGACCATGCTGAATACCCTGACCGGAGCATGGGGCAACAGCAGCGCTGAATACGCTGCCGGCTACGTCGCCACCCGCCTGCTGCATGACACCCTCAAGGACCACGGCCACACCGACGGCATCAAGGCACTGATGACCCATATGGCTGCCAACCCCGCCGGCGCCGCCACCCTCGACAACGCCATCAACACCCTAACCGACGGCGCCTATGCCGATGCCGCCGCCTTCATCGCCAGCTTCACCGGCGGCGATCTCGTAACCGGCAACGTCCGCACCGGCGTCGCCTATGTAAATAGCGACATCAAGCTCACCAACACCGACACCGGCGCCGTCGGCGGCCTCGATGCCGACGGCGGCCCGGTCAAGACCGCCGAATCCGTCGTCGGTTTCGGCAGCCCCACCGGGGCCGGCGTCGACCCCGAGAATCTGCTCAGGGGCTTCAAGGTCAACATCCAGCAGGTCGGCGGTGCCGGCACCGCGGCCACACGGCACGTATCCTTCCAGATCGGAGCGGACGCCGGGCAGACGCTGCAAGTCGGCATCGGCGCCATGAGCGCCGGAGCGCTGGGGCTGGAGAGCATCGACATTTCGACCGGCACGGGCGCAACCATCGCCCTGACCCACCTTGACGAAGCCCTCGACTACGTCAACCTGCAGCGAGCCAACATCGGCGCCCAGCTCAACCGCCTCGAATTCACCATCGCCAACCTGCAGAACACGACGCAGAACATCGCCGCCAGCCGCTCGCGCATCCAGGACGCCGACTTCGCCATCGAAACGGCCAACCTCGTCCGCCAGCAAATCCTGCAGCAGGCGGCAACCGGGATCATCGCCCAGGCGCAGGCCTCCAGCCAGATGGCCCTGCAGCTCCTGCGCTGACACCCCCACCGACGCCGGCAAAATTTCGCCGGCAAAAAACGCCCCCTAGGCCCGGTACGCCCCTTTTTCACGGACCTCTTACGCCAGAAGAAAACCGATATACATATTGCGGTCTTTGTGTATTTTTCTGTCCGGTATCGATTCGCTTGCTTGCCGCCCCTACCGGCAAAAAATTGCCGGATAACAACATCTCGCCGACAACCCTCCTCGCACCAAAGCTTCTCGCTCCTTGCCCCGCCATCAAGGTAACTTCCATGGCACGAATATCGCTTAAGAAAGCCCGAACGTACCTGCGCCGGGCGACGGACAAGCGATCCACGACATCTCTGCCGCCTCCCACCCGGCCAATCCAAGAACCGGATCACAAGGAGATGGAAGATGCCGCAAATCATCAACACCAATATTCCCTCGCTCAATGCGCAGCGGAACCTCAATTCCTCGCAGGGATCGCTCGCCACCTCGCTGCAGCGCCTCTCCTCCGGTTTGCGCATCAACTCCGCCAAGGACGACGCCGCCGGCCTCGCCATCACCGCCCGCATGACCGCGCAAATCCGCGGCTCCAACCAGGCCGTGCGCAACGCCAATGACGGCATCTCGCTCGCCCAGACCGCC
>JANJTW010000254.1 GCA_024710925.1 Rhodocyclaceae bacterium
CCCTGCACTGAAAGAACGGAAAATGATGAATCTCGATCTGCAACACTGGCGCCTTGCCGTCGATGGCGAAGGTATCGCCTGGGCGACGCTGGACAAGGCCGGCGAATCCGCCAACTCGCTGTCGAAGGCGGTGATGAACGAGCTCGGGCAGGTCCTCGACGCGCTCGACCGCAGCCCGCCGAAAGCGCTGATCTTCCGCTCCGGCAAGGAGGCCGGCTTCATCGCCGGCGCCGACATCCAGGAATTCACGCAGCTCGATACCGCCGACAAGGGGCGCGAGCTGGTCGAGCGCGGCTGGAACCTGTTCAACCGCCTCGCCGCCGTACGCTATCCGACGCTGGCGCTGGTGCGCGGCCACTGCCTGGGCGGCGGCCTCGAGCTGGCGCTGGCCTGCCGCTACCTGCTGGCGGTCGACGAACCGGGCACGAAGATGGGCCTGCCGGAAGTCATGCTCGGCATCTTCCCCGGCTGGGGCGGCATGCTGCGCCTGCCCGAACGCGTCGGCCCGGCGGCGGCGCTGGACATGATGCTGACCGGCAAGACGCTCGATGCGAAGCGCGCGCGCAACCTCGGCCTGGCCGACGACTGCGTGCCGCCGCGCGTGATGGAGAACGCCGCGCGCACCCTCGTGCTGTCGAACCGCCCGCGGCGGCCGCTGCCTTTCGTGCAGAAGCTCTTGAACGGCCCGCTCAAGTTCGTCGTCGTCAACGGCGCCAGGAAGCAGGTGGCGAAGCGCGCACGGCCGGAGCATTACCCGGCGCCGTACGCGATCATCGACATCTGGGCGAAGCACAACGGCAACGCGCTGGCCGCGCCGGAACTGGTCGACGGCATCGTCCGCTCGCCGACGGCGAAGAACCTGGTCCGCGTCTTCTTCCTGCAGGAGCGATTGAAGGGATTCGGCAAGGGCGACGGCCACGGTGGCGACTTCAAGGCAAAGCGCGTGCACGTCGTCGGCGCCGGCGTCATGGGCGGCGACATCGCCGCCTGGTGTGCGCTGCGCGGCCTCACCGTGACGCTGCAGGACCAGAACATGGAGCGCATCGCGCCGGCGATCAAGCGTGCGCGCGACGGTTTTGCCAGACGCATCCGCGACAAGCTGCAGTTGCGCGCGGTGATGGACCGGCTGATCCCCGATCCGGAAGGACAAGGCGCGGCGCATGCCGACGTGGTCATCGAAGCCATTTTCGAGAACGTCGAGGCCAAGCACGAACTCTTCCGCCGGCTCGATGCCGTGATGCGCCCCGACGCCGTGCTGGCGACCAATACCTCCAGCCTGAAGCTGGAGGACCTGCGCACGGTGCTGAAGAATCCGGCGCGCCTCGTCGGCATCCATTTCTTCAACCCGGTGGCGAAGATGCCGCTGGTCGAGGTCGTTTCCGCCGACGGCGGTGACCCGGAAATGGCGAAGAAGGCCGCCGCTTTCGTCAAGCAGATCGACCGCCTGCCGCTGCCGGTGAAGAGCGCACCGGGCTTCCTGGTCAACGCCGTGCTCGGCCCGTACATGCTGGAGGCGCTGCGCGCCGTCGACGAAGGGCATTCGCCGGAGACGGTGGACGAGGCGATGCTCGCCTTCGGCATGCCGATGGGGCCGATCGAACTGGTCGACATGGTCGGCCTCGACGTCGCCATGGCCGCCGGCAAGGCGCTGGCCGGTTCGGGAGCCGAGCCGCCGAAGTGCCTGGTCGAACGCTTCAACGCCGGCCAGCTGGGCAAGAAGACGGGCAATGGCTTCTACGACCACGGCAGCGGCAAGCCGGCGAAGGGCGCCCCGGGTGCCGTACCGGCCGGCCTTGCCGAGCGTCTGGTCAGGCCGCTACTGGAGCGGACGCGGAAGCTGGTGGACGAGGGCGTCGTCGCCGACGCCGACCTGGCCGACGCCGGGGTAATATTCGGGACCGGTTTTGCCCCCTTTACCGGTGGCCCCCTCAACTACCAGGCGAAAAAGAATGGCTGAGAACCCCGTCCAGCTGCCGAAAGGCCAGCCCACGCTGCGCGTCATGCCCTTGCCGGCGGACGTCAACCAGAACGGCGATATTTTCGGCGGCTGGATCATGGCCCAGGTCGACGTAGCCGGCGCCATCCCCGCGATGCGACGCGCCCGCGGCCGCGTGGCGACGGTATCGGTCAACTCGTTCCTGTTCAAGCAACCGGTGTCGGTCGGCGACGTCGTCAGTTTCTACGCCGAAATCGTCGAGACCGGGCGGACCTCGATCAAGGTGAACGTCGAGGTTTATGCCGAACGCAACCCGACCGATCCGGTGACGGTCAAGGTGACGGAAGCGACGCTGACTTATGTTGCGATTACGCAACAGGGAGTCAAACGCGAACTGCCTCCTTTGCATAAATCGTAGATTTCAAACGCTGTTTTTTTGTTAAATGGGTACGACAAAAATTAAAACAGTCGTTTGTTCTATTTGTGTCGCACAGCTTCCGCCGGAAGCGAATATTTGAGCAATAAATCAATATCAAAGGAGACTAAGCAATGACAAAGGGTTTGACCATGCGCCTGATTCCGGCGCTGATCATGGCAGGCTTCGCCGGCGTTGCAGGGGCGTCGGGTTTCGCGCTGCAGAACCAGAGCGGTTCGGGCAACGGCAACGCATTCGCTGGCGCGGCCGCGGCGGCTGAGGATGCCAGCACCATCTATTTCAATCCGGCCGGCATGGCTTATTTGCCGACGGGGCATACGATCTCGCTGTCGGGGACGGTGCTCAATCGCGCGATCAAGTACAAGGATACCGGGACGACCAATACCGGTTTTAATGGTCCGGGCAATACGGGCGACGGCGGCGACGCCGGCGGTACGGCTTTCTTGCCGCACGGCTACTGGTCGTGGTCGATTGCCCCCGATGTCTGGGTTGGCATTGGCGTTGGGCCGACGTTCGGCAACAAGACCGAATATGACAGGAATTTCATTGGCCGCAATGCCGGTTATTTCGCCGAAATCGAGCACATCAACATCAACCCGTCGCTGGCCTTCCGCGTCAATGAAAAGTTCTCGCTGGGTTTCGGCGTCAATTTCACGCGAGCGCACGTTGCCTTCAAGCAAGGCTTCCCGAACGGCACGGGTAACCATATGGAGGTCGAAAGCGACGCCGCCTGGGGCTTCGGTGCCAATATCGGCGCGCTGTTCCAGCTGTCGCCGAGTACCCGCCTGGGTATTGCGTACCGTTCGGGT
This sequence comes from Rhodocyclaceae bacterium, assembly GCA_024710925.1. Taxonomy (GTDB): domain Bacteria; phylum Pseudomonadota; class Gammaproteobacteria; order Burkholderiales; family Rhodocyclaceae; genus Proximibacter. The sequence goes on from JANJTW010000254.1 coordinate 3,182, forward strand.
ATCGATTTCGATATCGAGGGCAAGCAGAAGATGGCGGCGGCCGTTGCGCTGCCCGCCGGCGCATTGTTCCGCAATCAGGACGTCACGGCCGATGGTTACGAAACCCCCGGCAGCCTCTCGTTTGCCGTTTCCCAGAAACTCAGCGACCGCTGGGAATTGCTGGGCGATCTGACCTGGACCGACTGGAGCGTCTTCGAGAAGCTGACGCTGAAAACGAAGAACGCCGGACTTGTTCCTGCCGGAACCGAAATCACCACCCTCGCGTACAAGTTTGAGGACACGTGGCGTGTCGGTCTGGGGGCCAACTACCAGTACAACGACGCGTGGAAGTTGCGCTTCGGCGTGGCCTACGACGAGGCACCGGTCGGCAAGGATTCCGACCGTACGATGACGTTGCCGGATTCCGACCGGGTCTGGCTGTCGTTCGGTGCGAAGTACAACCTGTCGAAGCAGGCCTCGCTGGATGTCGCATACAGCCACATCTTCTTCAAGGATGCGAAGACCGTGCGTGCCACCTCGGCGCCTGCGCCGGGGCAAGTCGTTCGTGGCGAGTGGAACAACAACCGCGCCGATATCCTGTCGGTGCAGTACAACCACACGTTCTAAGCATTTCAGGTCGAACGAAACGGCGCCTCCGGGCGCCGTTTTTTTTGCTCCTTTTTTGGTTGACCTCCCGATCAAACAACATATAATTCAAACGTTCGTTTTATCCGGCGGCAAAAAATTCGGCGGCCGGTGCGTAACGCCAATCCACAAAGGAGAACAGCTTGAGCAACTTCATCGTCAAGAAAGTCGCGGTGCTCGGCGCGGGGGTGATGGGGGCGCAGATCGCCGCACACCTCGCCAACGCCGAAGTGCCGGTCGTGCTCTTCGACCTTCCGGCCAAGGAAGGCGATCCGAACGGCATCGTCAAAAAGGCCATCGACGGCCTCAAGAAACTGGAACCGTCGCCGCTGGCAACCAAGGACCGCGTCGCTTACATCGACGCCGCCAACTACGAGCAGCATCTGGAGCAGCTCAAGGGCTGCGACCTGATCATCGAGGCGATCGCCGAGAAGATGGAGTGGAAGGACGATCTCTATCGCAAGATCTCGCCGTTCATCGCGCCGGACGCGATCATCGCCTCGAACACCTCGGGCCTGTCGATCAACCGCCTGGCCGAAGGCCTGCCGGCGTCGCTGCGCCCGAACTTCTGCGGCATCCACTTCTTCAACCCGCCGCGCTACATGCACCTGGTCGAGCTGATCGCGACGCGCGACACGAAGCCGGAACTGCTCGACAACCTCGAATCCTGGCTGGTGTCGCGCCTTGGTAAGGGCATCGTGCGCGCGCTCGATACGCCGAACTTCGTCGCCAACCGCGTCGGCGTCTTCTCGATCCTCGCCGTGATGCACCACACGCAGCAGTTCGGCTTGGGCTTCGACGAGGTCGACGCGCTGACCGGCCCGCTGATCGGCCGCCCGAAGAGCGCTACCTACCGCACCGCCGACGTCGTTGGTCTGGACACCATGGCGCACGTCATCAAGACGATGCAGGACACGCTGCCGAACGACCCGTGGCACCAGTACTACGCCGCGCCGGCCTGGCTGTCGGCGCTGATCGGCAAGGGCGCGCTCGGCCAGAAGACCAAGTGCGGCATCTTCAGGAAGGACGGCAAGGCGATCAAGGTGCTGGATCTCAAGGCGCAGGACTACCGCGACTCGGCGGGAGACGTCGACGCCGAGGTATTGGCCATCCTGAAGAACAAGAACCCGGCCGAGAAATTCGCGCAGCTGCGCGCGTCCGGCCACCCGCAGGCGCAATTCCTGTGGGCCATCTTCCGCGACATCTTCCACTACGTCGCCGTGCACCTCGAAGGCATCGCGCACAACGCGCGCGACGTCGACTTCGCGATGCGCTGGGGCTTCGGCTGGTCGCAGGGCCCGTTCGAGACCTGGCAGGCGGCCGGCTGGCAGGCCATCGCCGAAGCCGTGCGCGACGACATCGCCGCCGGCAAGGCAATGAGCGCTGCGCCGCTGCCGGCCTGGGTGTTTGCCCGTGACGGCGTGCACGCCGCCGAAGGTTCGTACTCGGCGTCGGCGAACAAGCTGCAGCCGCGCTCGACGCTGCCGGTCTACCAGCGCCAGATCTTCCCCGAGCGCGTGCTTGGCGAGAAGTCGGTGCCGGGCGAGACGATCTGGGAAAACGCCGGCGTCCGGCTGTGGAAGTTGCCGCAGGTCGACAACGAAATCGGCATCCTGTCCTTCACCACCAAGATGCACGCGCTCGGCCGCGACGTCATCGTCGGCGTGCAGGAAGCGATTGCGCGCGCCGAGAAGGAACTGAAGGGCGTCGTCGTCTGGCACGAAGCACCGTTCGCCGTCGGCGCCAACCTGAAGGAAGTCGCCGAAGGCCTCGCCGCCGGCAAGTTCGACCTGCTCGACGAATACGTCGGCGAGTTCCAGAAGGCGTCGATGACCTTCAAATACGCCAAGGTGCCGGTCGTTGCCGCGGTGCAGGGCATGGCGCTCGGCGGCGGCTGCGAGTTCCTGATGCATGCCGCGAAGCGCGTCATCGCGCTGGAAAGCTACATCGGCCTGGTCGAGGCCGGCGTCGGCCTGATTCCGGCCGGCGGCGGTTGCAAGGAGTTCGCCATCCGCGCCGCGCAGAACGCGACGAAGACCGGCGGCGGCGACGTGTTCGAGTTCATCCAGCCGGTGTTCATGACCATCGCCATGGCCAACGTCTCGAAGAGCGGCGCGCAGGCCAAGGAGCTCGGCTTCGCGCTGGATACCGACAAGATTGTCCTCAACGCCAACGAGCTTCTCTACGTCGCGATCCGCGAGGCGCGCGCGCTGGCCGAGGCCGGCTACTACCCGAAGCTGTCGCCGCGCGGCGTCAAGGTCGCCGGCCGTACCGGCATCGCCAACTGCGAAATGATGCTCGCCAACATGAAGGAAGGCGGCATGATCTCGGCGCACGACTACCAGGTGGCCAAGGCCGCGGCCACCGCGTTGTGCGGCGGCGACGTCGAGACCGGCGCGCTGGTCGACGAAGCCTGGCTGCTGACGGTGGAGCGCAAGCTCTTCGTCGAGCTGCTGAAGACCGAAAAGACCCAACAGCGTATCCAGCATATGCTGGAAACCGGCAAGCCGCTGCGCAACTAAGACGAGACGAGAGCGTGGCCACCGACTTCGTTGCTCCTCGCATTCGATGCTCACATACAAAACGTATGCTCCGCTCGAATGCTCCGGGGCGCCTCGCCGGTGACCGCTACTACGTCTCTTTGAAGAGAATGGAGAACTGACAAATGAGCAAACAGATTCAGGACGCCTACATCGTTGCCGCCACGCGTCTGCCGGTGGCCAAGCGCAAGGGCATGTTCGGCCACGTCCGTCCGGACGACATGCTGGCGCACGCCATCAAGTCGGTCATGGCGCAGGCGCCGGGGCTCGACCCGGCGCTGGTCGATGACGTCATCGTCGGCTGCGCGATGCCGGAAGCCGAACAGGGCATGAACGTCGCCCGCATCGGCGTGCTGCTCGCCGGCCTGCCGAACACGGTGCCCGGCTACACCATCAACCGCTTCTGCTCGTCCGGCGTGCAGGCCGTCGCCGACGCTGCGGCGCGCATCCGCCTCGGCGAAGCCGACGTGATGATCGCCGCCGGTACTGAGACGATGTCTCTGATGAACCAGATGATGGGCAACAAGATCGCCATCAATCCGGCCTTCTTCGAGAGCGACGAGAACTACGCCATCGCCTTCGGCATGGGCCTTACCGCCGAGAAGGTCGCCGAGAAGTGGCAGGTCTCGCGCGAGGACCAGGACGCCTTCGCCGTTGCATCGCACCAGAAGGCCTGCGCGGCGATCCGGGCCGGCCACTTCAAGGCCGAGATCTCGCCGTTCGCGGTCAAGGCGCACGTGCCGGACCTGAAGACCGGCGAAGTGAAGGTCAAGGAATACCTCGCCGACACCGACGAGGGGCCGCGCCCCGACAGCGCCCTCGACAAGTTGGCCAAGCTGAAGCCGGTGTTCGCCGCGCGCGGTTCGGTCACCGCCGGCAACAGCTCGCAGATGTCCGACGGCGCCGGCGCCGTACTGGTCGTTTCCGAGAAGATCCTCAAGCAGTTCAACCTGAAGCCGCTGGCGCGCTTTGCCGGCTACTCGGTCGCCGGCGTGCCGCCGGAAGTGATGGGCATCGGCCCGATCGAGGCCATTCCGCGCGCGCTGAAGCAGGCCGGCCTGCGCCAGCAGGACCTCGACTGGATCGAGCTGAACGAGGCTTTCGCCGCGCAGGCGCTGGCGGTGATGCGCACGCTCGAGCTCGACCCGGCCAAGGTCAACCCGCTCGGCGGCGCGATCGCGTTGGGCCACCCGCTCGGCGCCACCGGTGCGATCCGCACGGCGACCGTCGTCCATGGCCTGCAACGCACGAAGCAGCGCTACGGCATGGTGACGATGTGCATCGGCACCGGCATGGGCGCCGCCGGCATTTTCGAAGCGATCCTTTAACCGCGTCCCTGCGCGGGCTGCGGCGGCGAACGTCTCCTCGTCGCTGCGGCCCGTCAACCGCCGATGATCCCTGCCTTCTTCTGGCGCCGGATACCCGTGGCGTGGCGGCCGACGCTGCTGCGCCACGGCCTCAACTGGTTCCCCGCTTATCGCGCCACCGGTGCGCGCATCGTGCACATTTCGCGCGACATGAAGCGTGCCGTCGTCCGCCTGCCGCTGCGCCGTACGACTCGCAACGGCGCCGGCACGCTGTTCGGCGGCAGCCTGTATTCGGCGACCGATCCGGTCTTCGCGCTGCTGCTCGCCGTTCACCTCGGCCCCGACTACATCGTCTGGGACAAGGCGGCGTCGATCCGTTACCGCCGGCCGGGGCGGGAAGCGCTGACCGCCGAATTCACCCTCGCCGACAGCGAGATTGCCGCCGTCCGCGAGCAGGTCGCGCGTTGCGGCAGCTGCGACCGGACCTTCAGCACGGCCTTCGTCGACCGGCAGGGGACGATCCATGCCGAGATCGACAAGACCGTTTACGTCGCCAGCAAGCAGCATTACAAGAATCGTCCGGCACACGGGTGAGCACCCCATGCCGGTAGCGGCGTCTGGCATAATAGCCCGCGCCATGAATACCTCCTGCCGGCAATGAATTTCGACGATCTGGCCCTCGGTTGGCGCGAGACGCTGCTGGGCGTCGTCGCCTTGCTCGTCCTCTACGTTCTCGTCGTCTTCAGGCGCCTGCGGGCGCTCCGCCAGTCGCCTGCCGCCGCTGCGCCGGTGGCGAGCGAGCCGCCGCCTGCCGCCCCTGTCGTTGCCGTTGCCGGCGAACGGGTGGCGGCCGCCTACGCCGAAACCGATTTTCCCTGGAACGAGCCGCCCGACGCTCCCGCACCGGACATCCGCCTCGCCGCCCTCGAGAGCGAACTGAACCGCCTGCGCGGCGAAGTGACCGCCCTGCGCGGCGAGCTGGCGACGCTGGACGGCGGTCTCGCGACGCTGCGCGAGGATTTCCGGCAGGGGCTGGAGCGGGTCAATGAACATGTCCAGGCATCACAGCATGTCGCGCCGATCTACGGCGACGCCATGCAGATGGCGCTGGCCGGACACGATGCGGCGGCGATCGCCGAACGCTGCGGCATCGCCCGCGCCGAGGCCGAACTGGTCGTGGCGCTGATCCGCAACCGCGACGACGATGCCGACGGCGAGTCGATGATGAGGGAGCGCTAGAGTCCGATGACCGAGAATCCACAAGCGCAGCCGGATGCCGACCTGAAGCGTCAGCTGATCCGCCGCGTGGCCTTTGCCGGCCTGCTGATCGCCATGCTGCTCGGGGCGCTGGCGCTGGTCGACTACCTCGGCCAGCCGGCCGAGGAACCGGAGGCGGCCGGCCCGACCTTTACCGCGCCGGTACCGGTGGTGAAGAAGGAAGTGTCGCAGCCCCTGAAACCGGTCGAAACCGAACCAGGGGGCGCTGCGCCGACGGCCGAGGCGCCGCCGCCGGAAGCCCCGGTCGCGGTGCCGGCGGCCGGCGAGGCGCCGGCGCGCCCCGAGTTTGCCGCCCAGCCCGCGTTGCCTGCGGCGCAGCCGCCGCGGACGGGCGCACGCATGCCGGCCGCTGCGCCGCCGCGCGTCGCCGAGTCGACCGCGCCGGCGGAAGGGACCGCCGCGGCGTCGCTGCCGCCGCCGGTCGCGGAGCCGGGGCGTACCGTCGAGGCCCCGCGCGCGGCGGCACCGACGGCGCCCGCCGCCGAACCGCCGGCGCCGCCGCGCCTGCTGTCCGGCTATGCGGTGCAGGCCGGCGTCTTCGCCGACGCCCAGCACGCCGAAGAATTGCGCGCCAGGCTGACGCTGAACGGCATTCCGTCGACGCTGGAAGCACGCGTCCAGGTCGGCCCGTTCAAGACGCGGGCCGAAGCCGAGGCGGCACGGCAGAAACTCAAGGCGCTCGGCATCGACGGCCTGCTGCTGCCGCCGAAGGGCGCGAAACGCTGATGCGGCTGGCGCCGGGAATGCCCCTCCGGCGCCGCACCACCGCCGTTCACGCGCCGTCGTCCGGCGCCAGAGCCTTCCTGATGCGCCGCGCGAAGACCGTCATCTCCTTCGCCGCCTGCACGTCGCCCTTCGCTTCGGCGACGCCGATCCCGGTCTCGTAGGCGGCGAGCGCCCCCGGCGCGTCGCCGGCGTCGGCGAGCGCCTTGCCGAGCAGCTTCCACGCCGCCGAGAACTTCGGGTCACGCTCGACCGCCTCGCGGAAGCGCGCGGCGGCCGCCGCCGCATCGCCCGCCTTGAGCAGTTCGTTGCCGAGCGAATAGCGCAGCAACGCGTTGTCGCGCGGGCCGCCGAGCAGCTTCTCCAGATTGGCGATGATCTGCGCACTCATTTAACATCTCCGCTTTCAGTGGCTACCAGACAAGGGACAGCATTATGGCAAAAACGATCATTTCCACCGCCGGCGCGCCGGC
>JANJTW010000163.1 GCA_024710925.1 Rhodocyclaceae bacterium
TCGTCGTCGGCATCGTCTGGGGCACGCTGCTGGCCATCGCCCGCCTCGGCAGCAACCCGCTGCTGTCCAGGCTGGCCGCCGGCTACGTCAACCTGTTCCGCTCGGTGCCGCTGGTGATGGTCATCCTGTGGTTCTACCTGATCGTGCCGCAGGGGCTGAAGGCGATCTTCGGCGACGACATCGGCGACATCCGGCTGACCTCCGCCCTCGTGGCGTTCGCCTTGTTCGAGGCGGCCTACTACTCGGAGATCATCCGCGCCGGCATCCAGAGCGTGCCGAAGGGGCAGATCAGCGCCGGTCTCGCGCTCGGCTTCACGCCGGGGCAGACGATGCGCCTCGTCGTGCTGCCGCAGGCCTTCCGCAACATGACGCCGCTGCTGCTGACGCAGGCCATCATCCTCTTCCAGGACACGTCGCTGGTGTACGTGATCGGCCTCTCCGACTTCTTCGGCACCGCCTACAAGGTCGGCGACCGCGACGGCCGCCTGGTCGAGCTGCTGCTCTTCGCCGGCGCCATCTATTTCGTCATCTGCTTCTCCGCCTCGCTGCTGGTGAAGCGTCTGCAAGCGAGGTTCGCGAAATGATCGAGATCAAGAATATTTCCAAGTGGTACGGCCAGTTCCAGGTGCTCACCGAGTGTACGACCTCGGTGCAGAAGGGCGAGGTGATCGTCGTCTGCGGGCCGTCCGGTTCCGGCAAGTCGACGCTGATCAAGTGCGTCAATGCGCTGGAACCCTTCCAGCAGGGCGACATCGTCGTCAACGGCACCTCGCTCAGCGATCCGAAGACCGACCTCAACAAGCTGCGCTCGCACGTCGGCATGGTCTTCCAGAACTTCGAGCTGTTCCCGCACATGACGATCACCCAGAACCTGACCATCGCGCAGGAGAAGGTGCTCGGCCGCTCGAAGGACGAGGCGCGCGAGAAGGGGCTGAAGTTCCTCGACCGCGTCGGCCTGATGGCGCAGGCCGAGAAGTACCCCGGCCAGCTCTCCGGCGGCCAGCAGCAGCGCGTGGCGATCGCCCGCGCGCTGGCGATGGACCCGATCTGCATGCTCTTCGACGAGCCGACCTCGGCGCTCGACCCGGAAATGGTCAACGAGGTCCTCGACGTCATGGTCGAGCTGGCCAAGGAGGGCATGACCATGATGTGCGTCACGCACGAGATGGGTTTCGCCCGCAGCGTCGCGCACCGCGTGATCTTCATGGACCACGGCCGGATCGTCGAGGACGCGTCGAAGGACGACTTCTTCGGCAAGCCGCGTTCCGACCGCGCGCAGCAGTTCCTGGCCAAGATCCTGCACCACTGACCGCCACAATCCGCGCCCGGAGAAGAACTCTCCGGGCGCTGCCGCACACCAATACATAACAAGACCATTCGAGGAGACAACGATGAGCGCCACGCGCATCGAACACGATCTGTTGGGCGACCTGCCCGTTCCCGCGCACGCCTACTGGGGCGTGCATACCCTGCGCGCGGTCGAGAACTATCCGATCACCGGCAAGCCGATCGGCAGCTATCCCGAGCTGATCCGCGCGCTGTCCCTGGTCAAGCAGGCCGCGGCGCTGGCGCACAAGGAGCTCGGCCAGCTCGACGCGACGCGCGCCGACGCCATCGTCGCCGCCTGCCAGGAGATCGCCGGCGGCAAGCTGCACGACCAGTTCGTCGTCGACGTGATCCAGGGCGGCGCCGGCACCTCGACCAACATGAACGCCAACGAGGTGATCGCCAACCGCGCGCTCGAACTGCTCGGCCGCAAGAAGGGCGACTACGCCTTCCTGCACCCGATCAACCACGTGAACATGTCGCAGAGCACCAACGACGTGTACCCGACGGCGCTGCGCGTCGCCACCTGCTTCTCGATCGGCAACCTGCTGACGGCGATGGCCGGGCTGCGCGGCGCCTTCGAGGCGAAGGCCGACGAGTTCAAGGACATCCTGAAGATCGGCCGCACGCAGCTGCAGGATGCGGTGCCGATGACCCTCGGCCAGGAATTCTCGACCTACGCGGTGATGCTCGGCGAGGACGAGGCGCGCCTCGGCGAGGCGATCGCGCTGATCCGCGAGATCAATCTCGGCGCCACCGCCATCGGCACCGGCATCAACACCGACATCCGCTATGCCAAGCTGGCCATCCGCCACCTGTCCGAGCTCTCCGGCCTGCCGCTGATGCCGGCGCCGAACCTGATCGAGGCGACGCAGGACTGCGGCGCCTTCGTCCAGCTCTCCGGCGTCCTCAAGCGCGTCGCCAGCAAGCTGTCGAAGACCTGCAACGACCTGCGCCTGCTCTCGTCCGGGCCGCAGGCCGGCTTGAACGAGATCCGCCTGCCGCCGCGTGCAGCCGGCTCGTCGATCATGCCGGGCAAGGTCAATCCGGTGATCCCGGAAGTGGTGAACCAGATCGCCTTCGAGGTCATCGGCAACGACGTCACCATCACCATGGCCGCCGAGGCCGGCCAGCTGCAGCTCAACGCCTTCGAGCCGATCATCGGCCACAGCCTGTTCAAGAGCGTCGAGCATCTCGCCGCCGGCTGCCGCACGCTGACCGAACACTGCGTCACCGGCATCACCGCCAACAAGGAACTGCTCGCCGAGCGCGTGCGCACCTCGGCCGGGCTGGCCACCGCGCTCAACCCCTTCCTCGGCTACGAAAACGCCACGCGCATCGCGCAGGAAGCGCTCGCCACCGGCCGCGGCGTCGCCGAACTGGTCGAGGAGATGGGCCTGATGACGCGCGCGGAGCTCGACGCCGTGCTGCGCCCCGAAGTCCTGACGGCGCCCCGGCAGATCGCCTGAGTCAATGCGCCAGCATTTACGAGGAAGTACTCCTGGGGTGCGCTTGAGCAAGTGCAAAAGCACTTGCGAAGCAGTGCCCTCGCGGGGCTCCTGGGCCGGCGCGATAGCGCTGGCGACAAAGCGCCCCCGGGGTACGCCTGGACAAGTGCGGAAGCGGTTGCGGGGAAGTGGCCCCGGATGCGCCTGATTCAACGGATGCGGTGATGCGGCCAGCGGCCGACTTACAATGGCGGCTGCCGCTTTCCTCGCCCGTACGATGCCCGTTGCCTTTCCCGATATCGCCGGCCTCGTCCGCCGCCGTTCGTTCGGCGCGGCGGCGATCCTTGTCGTGCTGGCGCTCGCCGGCCTCGCCGGCTATCTCGTGTCCGAGCGCCACGGGCTGAACCTGCTGCGCGAGGAGTCGCGCCACCGCCTCGATCTGCTCGCCGCCGCCGTCGACAGCGAGGTCGTGCGCGTGACGCACATTCCCGGCATCCTCGCCCTCAACGCCGACATCCTCGACCTGCTGCGCCAGCCGGCGGAGGCGCGCTCGGCGCGGCAGCCGGAGGTCAACCGCTACCTCGAACGCCTCAGCGCGCAGCACGTCGACAGCCTCGCCGTCTTCGTCATGGACGCGCGTGGGCGTGTCATCGCCTCCAGCGACTGGATCCTCACCGACAACCTGCTCGGCGCCGACCTCTCGCACCGCCCGTTCTTCCAGGCGGCGATCGGCGGCGCGCCGTACCGCCAGTACGCGGTCGACGGCGTGCGCGACGAGCCCGGCTACTTCTTCGCGCAGCCGATCCGCGATGAGCGGCAGGACTGGAAGATCGTCGGCGTCGCCGTGCTCAAGGCGAGCATCCGCGGCGTCGAGCGGCAGTGGTTGACGCACGACGCGCCGGCGCTGATCGCCGACGGCAACGGCGTCGTCCTGCTCTCGGCGCCGCGCGAGTGGCGCTACGCGTCGCTGCAGCCGCTCTCCGGCGAGCAGGTCGCCGAACTGGTGCGCCTGCAGTTCGACGGCCGCCCGGTCGGCACGATGTCGCTCGACATCGACGTGCGGGCCGCCGCCGCCGGCAGCGTCGTGCGCGTTTCCGGGCGCGCGGCGGAAGCGCTGGCGCCGGAATCGCGCGGCCGCGATTTCCTGGTCATGAGCCGCAACCTGCCCGGCACCGCCTGGCACCTGCTCGTTCTTGCCAGCGTGCGGCCGGTGCGCGCGCAGGCCGTCGCGCACGGCGCGCTGGCGGCGGCAGCGAGCGCGACGCTGATCCTCTGGCTGCTCTACCTGCGCCAGCGCCGGCGCGCGCTGCAGGCGCGGCTCGGCGCGCAGGCCGCGCTGGAGGCGGCGAACCGCGCGCTGGAGGAAAAGGTGGCCGAACGCACCGCCGACCTGACGCGCACCGTCGAGACGCTGGAAGCCGAGGTCGCCGAGCGCATGCGCGCCGAGCAGACCTTGCGTGCGGCGCAGGAGGAGCTGGTGCAGGCTGGCAAGCTGGCCGTGCTCGGCCGGCTGGCGACCGGCATCACGCACGAGCTGAACCAGCCGCTCGGCGCCGTGCGCACGCTGGCCGGCAACGGCATCGAGTTCATGCGCCGTGGCAACCTCGAAACGGCCGAGCAGAACCTGCGCATCGTCTGCGACCTGGCCGACCAGATGGGCGGCATCATCCGGCCGCTGAAAAGCTTCGCGCGCAAATCGCCGGCGGTGCCGAGCCGCGTCGATGTGGCGCAGGCGGTGGGCAGCGCGCTGTTCCTGCTCGACCCGCCGCTGCGTCGCGCCGGCGTCGTCGTGGACAACCGCTGCGCCGCCGGCGAACATTTCGCCTGGTGCGACGCCAACCGCCTGCAGCAGGTGCTGATCAACCTGATCGGCAACGCCGCCGACGCGATGAACGACCGCAGCGAGCGCCGCCTCGAAATCGCCGCCGCGACGCAGCCCGGCGGCGGCATCGCGCTGTCCGTCGCCGATACCGGCTGCGGCCTGCCGGAGGAAGTGCTCGACCGCCTCTTCGAGCCCTTCTTCACGACCCAGGCGGCGGGCGAGGGGCTCGGCCTCGGGCTGGCCATCTCGCGCGACATCGTCCGCGATTTCGGCGGCGAACTGCGCGCCGAGAACCGCGACGGTGGCGGCGCGCGCTTCGTCATCACGCTGCCGGCGGCGACCGGCGACAACGAACCGGAGAACAACGAATGAATCCGCAGCGAGTGGCCCCTGCAACCGGAGCCCTGTCCGTGCTCCTCGTCGAGGACGACGCCCACGTCCGCCTCGGCTGCGAGCAGGCCATCCAGCTCGCCGGCATCCCGGTGACCGCTGTCGCTTCCGCCGAAGAGGCGCAGCGCCGGCTCGCTGCCGGCTTTCCCGGCGTCGTCGTCACCGACATGCGCCTGCCCGGCATCGACGGCCTGCAGCTGGTGCGCTGGGCGCGCGAGCTGGAGGCGGCGCTGCCGGTGATCATGATCACCGGCCACGGCGACGTGACGCTGGCCGTCGAGGCGATGCGCAGCGGCGCCTACGACTTCATCCCGAAGCCGTTTTCGCCCGAGCATCTGGTCGAGGTCGTGCAGCGCGCGCTGGAGAAGCGGGCGCTGACGCTGGAGGTCGAGAGCCTGCGCCGGCGCCTCGAACACCGCGACGGCATCGAGGCCATGCTGATCGGCCGCTCGCCGCAGATGGCGGCGGTGCGCCGGCGCGTGCAGGAAGTCGCCGGCTCGGCGGTGGACGTGCTGATCCGCGGCGAGACCGGCACCGGCAAGGAACTGGTGGCGCGCTGCCTGCACGACAACGGGCCGACGGCGAAGGGCAACTTCGTCGCGCTCAACTGCGGTGGCATGCCGGAGACGCTCTTGGACAGCGAGTTGTTCGGCCACGAGCCGGGCGCGTTCTCAGGCGCGCAGAAGCGGCGCATCGGCAAGATCGAGCACGCCAACGGCGGCACGCTGTTCCTCGACGAGCTGGAAACGATGCCGATGGCGATGCAGATCAAGCTCCTGCGCGTGCTGCAGGAGCGGCAGCTGGAACGCCTCGGCTCGAACCAGCCGGTCAAGGTGTCGTGCCGCGTCGTCGCCGCGACCAAGGAGGATCTGGCGGCGCTCTCGCAGAAGGAGCGCTTCCGCGCCGACCTCTACTACCGGCTGAACGTCGTCACCATCGACCTGCCGCCCTTGCGCGAGCGGCGCGAGGACATCCCGCTGCTCTTCGAGAATTTCGTCATGCAGGCCGCCGAGCGCTACCAGCGGCTGCTGCCGGCGGTGGCGCCGGAGGACGTGCACCGGCTGATGGCGCACGACTGGCCGGGCAACGTGCGCGAACTCCGCAATGCCGCCGACTGCTTCGCGCTCGGCCTGCGGAACGACGTGATGGCGCCGGCCGAGGCGGTCGAAGAGGTCGGACGCGGCCTGACGCTGGCGGAGGCGGTCGAGCGCTTCGAACGCTCGCTGATCGCCGCCGAACTGCGCCGCAACGACGGCAGCCTCGCCCGCACCAGCGAGGCGCTGCGGGTGGCGAAGACGACGCTGCACGACAAGATCCGCAAATACGGATTGCAGTCGGGCGGGTAGGCGGCCGGACCTCGCCGAAAATTCATAATTATGAATTTTCGTGGCAATTTATAGGGGTATTTGTGTTATGATCCGCCGGCTAATAAAAGACCGCGTCATCGTCCTTCCCCCGGAAACCCGAACATGCCCCTGCCGCCTCCCAGTGTCGAGCGCACGTTGGTGCAGCTGCGCAACGTACAGTTGTTCGGCTACAAGCGCGCCGACGGCCGCTGGGACATCGAGGCGCGCATCACCGATACCAAGAATCACGACTACCCGATCTCGTCGAAGATGATTCCCAAAGGGGATCCGGTGCACGACATGTGGGTGCGCGTCACCATCGACCACCAGATGAACGTGCTCGACGCCGATGCCTGCAGCGACGCGGCGCCGTACGACGAGCACTGCACCTCGATCGCGCCGGAATACCGCCGGCACCTGATCGGGCTGAACCTGTTCCGCGGTTTCCGCAAGGACGTCAAGGAGCGCCTGGGCGGCGTCCATGGCTGCTCGCACATCACCGAGTTGCTCACCTACCTGCCGACGGCGGCGCTGCAGACCTTCGCCAGCGACGTGCAGGACAACGCCGACAGCGGCGTCAAGCCCTTCCAGCTCGACCGCTGTCATGCCCTCGAATCGCATTCGGAAGCGGTCCGGCGCTATTACCCGCGCTGGCATCGCGGAAGTAAACCCGGGTAGGACATCCTCCTGCCCACTCGCTCGCAACCTCAACCAAGCAAGGAAAGCGCATGAAGATTCACGAATATCAGGGCAAACAAATCCTGAAGAAATTCGGCGTTACGGTTCCGCGCGGGATTCACTGCACGACCGTCGATGACGCGGTCAAGGCAGCCGAAACCCTGGGCGGCAAGGTT
>JANJTW010000111.1 GCA_024710925.1 Rhodocyclaceae bacterium
CGGTGGACGCGTCGGACTGCAACCGTCGGCAAGAGGTGCCTATTTCAGGATCGAACTTCCGAATGAGCGTTGACTTCACCCACGACCGGCCGCCCGTCTGCAGGAGCTGGCCGGCGAACGCACGCGCGGACAGGAAAAGGCGCTCGCTTCGATCACCGCCAACATCGCCCGCTACCTGGAGCAGCACGCCCTCGCCACGCCGGTCGCGCCGCCGCCAGCCGAGCCACCGGCCGGCGAGGATGCGTCGACGCCACCGGTCGCCGGGCAGCCCGAAGAAACGGCAACGCTGGACGCAGCGGCAGCCGAAGCTCCGCTCGCAGCGGAGCCGGCGGCGCGCATCGACACAACCGCCTGATCGCCTGCCCGGCAACCCGACGTTCCGCGCGCGCCGGGCTCGCCGGTCAGAGCCGGTCGTACTTGGCGCGCGAGCCGCGGGCCTTGTCCACGGGGTACTTGCGCGCGTTCTTTTCCAGCTTGGCGAGCGTTGCCGCGTGCAGGTCGATGCCGGCGGCGTCGGCGATCAGCAGCAGGTAGAGCAGCACATCGGCGCATTCGTCGGCGAGCGCCTCGCGCGACGCCGGGTCGGCGGGCAGCGCGGCAATTTCCTCGTCGCGCTGCCACTGCGTCAGTTCGAGCAGCTCGCCGGCCTCAAGATTCAGCGAGACGATCAGGTTCCGGAGCGAATGGAACTGCCGCCAGTCGCGCTCGTCGCGGAAGCGGACGATGGCCTGGCGCAGCGATTCAATGTCGTTCATGCAGGCCTCCGCTGCCGGCGACCAGCGTCAGCTGTGCGCGCAGGCGGACCATCACCACGTCGTGGCCGAGCAGCGTGACGCTGCCCTGGCGGCGGTTGTCGCCGGTGTCGCTGTATTCGAAGGCGTACGTGCGCTGCAGCCGCAGCCGGCCGGCGTCGTCGCGCGCGAGCCTGAGGCCGGCGCCGGCGACGGTGTCGTCGAGCAGCTGCAGATCCTCCTCGGCGCAGGCCGCGCGCGCCTCGCGGATGCCCGCCTCGCGGGCCTTCAGGCTGTCCAGCCAAAACCAGCAGGCGAGCCCGAGCAGGGCGATGGCAAGAAGTTCGAAAGTCGGCATGGCCGGCAGTTTACCCGCCCGCGCCGGCCGCCGGAACGAAATCGCCGCGCTCGGCGAAACGGCGCCTGGCCATCCAGCCGGCGGCACTGCCGATCCGTGGGTGCCGCCGGCGGCGATCAGGCCGCATGCCGAGGGACGATCCGCGGTAACATCCGCCGACCATGGAACATCCCTACGCCACCCTGACCCCGGACCGCGTGCTCGAC
Source organism: Rhodocyclaceae bacterium (assembly GCA_024710925.1). Classification (GTDB taxonomy): domain Bacteria; phylum Pseudomonadota; class Gammaproteobacteria; order Burkholderiales; family Rhodocyclaceae; genus Proximibacter. The sequence goes on from JANJTW010000111.1 coordinate 1,296, forward strand.
GCCATCGAGGCCGCCGGCCTCGCGCCGGACGGCCGCCTGCTGGCGCTGAACAGCTTCGAGAACCGCGTCTATCAGATCGGCATCGAGGACGGCCCGCCGCTGATCGCCAAGTTCTACCGCCCCGGCCGCTGGCCGGACGCAGCGATCCTCGAAGAGCACGCCCTTCTCGCCGAACTCGCCGCCGAGGAGATTCCGGTCGTGCCGCCGCTGCCCTTCGCCGACGGCGCGACGCTGGCCCACCACGGCCCCTTCCGGCTGGCGCTGTTCCCCCGCCGCGGCGGCCGCGCGCCGGAACTCGGCGACGCCGGCACGCGCGAGTGGATGGGCCGCTTCCTCGGCCGCATCCACGCCATCGGCCGGCGCCGCGCCTTCGCCGCGCGACCGGCGCTCGACATCGCCAGCTTCGGCGAGGAGCCGCGCGACTGGCTGGTGGCGCACAACGCGCTGCCGCCGGAGCTGTTCGCCGCCTGGAAGGGCACCATCGACATGGCGCTCGACGGCGTCCGCCATGCCTTCGCCCGCGCCGGCGAGGTGGCGACGCTGCGCCTGCACGGCGACTGTCACCTCGGCAACGTGCTATGGACCGACGACGGCCCGCATTTCGTCGACTTCGACGACAGCCGCATGGGGCCGGCGGTGCAGGACCTGTGGATGCTGCTCTCCGGCGAGCGCATGGAGATGCAGGCGCAGTTGCAGGACGTGCTCGCCGGCTACGAGGATTTCTGCGAGTTCGACCGGCGCGAGCTGCACCTGGTCGAGGCGCTGCGCACGCTGCGTCTGATCCACTACGCGGCGTGGATCGCGCGCCGCTGGGACGACCCGGCCTTCCCCGCCGCCTTCCCGTGGTTCGGCACGGCGCACTACTGGCAGTCGCGCATCCTCGAACTGAAGGAGCAGATCGCGGCGATGGACGAGCCGCCGCTGGTCGCCTGAACGAACACCGACAACGACTACCCGAAGGAGTCCGCCATGTCCCTCTTCCTGCTCGGCGACAAGCGCCCGCAGATCGATCCCTCCGCCTGGATCGCCGCCAACGCGACGGTGATCGGCGACGTGCGGCTGGCCGCCAACGCCTCGATCTGGTGGAACGCCGTGCTGCGCGGCGACAACGACCCGATCTTCATCGGCGAGAACAGCAACATCCAGGACGGCTCGGTGCTGCACACCGACGAGGGCGTGCCGATGCACATCGGCGCCAACGTCACCGTCGGCCATCTGGTGATGCTGCACGGCTGCACGGTCGGCGACGGTTCGCTCATCGGCATCGGCTCGATCGTCCTCAACCGGGCGACCATCGGCCGCGACAGCATCGTCGGCGCCAACACGCTGATCCCGGAGGGCAAGACCTACCCCGAGCGCGTGCTGATCGTCGGCTCGCCGGGCAAGGTCGTACGCGAACTGACCGACGAGGAAGTGGCGCGACTCAGGCACAGCGCCGCGCACTACGTGGACAACGCGCGCCGCTACCGCGAGCAATTGAAGGCGCTGGCGTAAACGACAACGGGGCCGCGATGCGGCCCCGTCGCCGAAATGCGGCGCGGCGTCAGCGGGCGCGGCAGAGCAGCGTCGGGTGGAACTCGCGCAGGACCTTCTGCATGCCGAGCCTGGAGCGCGTGTTCAGCACCAGCGGCGAGCGCGTGTTGGCGGCGATGCGCCCCTCGTCCGCGGCCTCGCGGTAAAGGATGACGACGACCATCACCTCGGCCGGGTCCTTGAGGTCGATCAGCGCGCAGTCCTCCTCGGTCAGCTCCATTTCGTACTGGATGTCGATGGTCTCCGGCGGCACGACCGAAAAGGCCAGCTGCGGGTCGTCGAGCGACTGCAGCCAGAACACCGTCGGCTTGCCTTCCTCGTGGAAGAGCATGAAGCGCTTCGAATCCTCGAAGCCGACGATGCCCTGCGGAAAGTTGAAGACGGTGTCCGGATTCACCGGCACGTCCTTGAGGCCGAAATTGGCGATGTCGATCTTCATGGCGCTCCCCCGATTAAGACCGCCTGCACATGCGCGGCGGTTCATGCAGAATAGCGCGTAATTTAACCCGGGCGGACGGCGCGCGAAAGATGCACATCGAGTTTTCCCTGCAGACCGCCATTCTCGGCTCGCTCGGCAGCTCGCTGATCCTCGCCGG
>JANJTW010000122.1 GCA_024710925.1 Rhodocyclaceae bacterium
CCGCCAATCGTCCGCATCGACGCAGCCGGTCGCGGTCGACGTGATGCAGACGTCGGCGGCCACCGGCGCCCCATCGACGAAGTAGTGATGGTTGTTGGCATACGAGCGGTCGGCAAGTTTCCACAGGTTCGGCATGACGAAAGACGGCACGAAGGCCCAGCGCTCGGCGCCGGAGTCGGCGTCGAAAGCGTGCAGCATGCCGTCGTTCGCCGCTGCGTACAGCGTTGCCGCCCGATCCTTCTGCACGGCCTTGTATTCGCCGTAGGTGACGTCATAGTCGGCATAGGTGTGTTTCGGCTCCTTCTGGTACACCGGCACCGCATTGACGACGTCGCCGAGGGCATGCTCGCGGCCGCGATAATAGGGCGTAGCGCTGGCATTTTCGGCCTCGTGCGTCGATTGCCCGCGCAGATACTTGACGAGGTTCTCGCCGACATCGGCCGCCGCCTTCTGCGTCGCATCGAGATCGTCGGCATCCACGCCACACTGGGCCGGTTCCGGCGTCCTGTCGCAGAAACCGTCGAACAGCCCGGAGAGTCCCTCGCTGGCGAGATTGGCGTACGTGAAGTCGCGCAGGCGGTTCGTCGCCACCGGGCTGAAAAACCGGATCGAGCGGCCGTCGAGGCCGGCACCGGCCGCCGCGATGCGCGTGTCGAGCTGGTCGCGGGCCAGCCAGGCGGGATTCTCGGACAACGCCCCGGTGCTCGGGTCGATATTCAGCTTCTGCACCTCGCCGTCCCAGACGACGGTGCGATAGAGGGCGACGAAGACACCGTTGTCGGTTTCCGTCGGCTGCAGCGTGGACGTCGCGGCCGCCGACGAGGAGCCGGTGCGCGCCGAAATGCCGGCAAGTGCCGAGCGGATGCCATCGGACAGATTTTCGGCATTGGAGGCGCTGTAATAGGTGCCGCGTCCGTTGACCGCAGCGTGCCAGAGATCGTCGATGCGCTCGGCGCCGCTGTTGTCGATCGGATCCGGCCAGTGGGCGGCGCCGTTCTTGATGTCGTAGTACTGGAGGGTGCTGCCGTCGGCATCCTTGGGCGCCGTCTCGTAGTCCCGCTCGTAGAGGATGGTGCCGCCGGCGCCGAGACCGATGGTGAAGGTGGTCATGTGCTGCTGCTGGTTCACGTCCTTGCCGGCGCCGAGCACGTTGTTGTCGCAGAGGTTGGCGTAGGTCGTGCCGCCGATCGTGTTGCTGCAGTTGTCTAGGGCCGCCGTGCGCAGGTCGGTCGTGTAGTAATGGTAGGCGATGTCGCCCAGCGTATCGGCGACGTTGTAGCCGTCGCGATAGGGCAGCGGCGCCGACGACGGCGACCCGGCGACATAGCCGGCGAAGGCGGTCGCCGAAAAGCTGCGGCTCTTCGAACCGCTGACCTTCGCCACCGAATAGGAAGGCGTCGCCGCGACCGCGCCGAGCGCAGCCGGTGCACTGATCGTCAGGGTGTTCGGGCCGCTGGCGAAACTGGCGGAGAAGCCGGTAACGCCGGTGCGGTTGTTGATGCTGGTGGCGACCGCATCGCCCAGCGTGTCGCCGCTGGTGGTGCAGGAACTCGGGACGGCAGTGGCATCGAGCAGTTCGATCGGCCCGCTGCCGGCGTTCACGGTGATGCTGGAGAAGCGGTAGCAGCCGTTGCTGCCGTTGCCGCTCTGGCCGCTCCAGCTGATCGTTGCCGTCGCCGGCACCGCTGCGATGGCTCCGCCATCGACGTTACCGACGGCGGTCGTGCCGTCGATGCGGTGCGGGCCGTAGGTCGAGGTCTCGTAGTTGGTGTTCCAATAGCCATCGGTGGACAGGATGGCGAAGTTCTGCTGGCAGGAATACTGGACGGGATCCCAGCCGGCGATCTTGCCGGCGTACATGCGTCCGGCCCGGGCCAGCGCCGCCCGCAGCGGCGTCCAGCCGGCAGAACGGTTTTCCAGCAGCCGGTTGAAAAAAGTCGTGCGATGGGCGCCGGCAAAGTCGTCGATCTTCAGGTCGCTGTTCGGCATCGATGCGCCACCGCCGGAGCCGCTCTCTTTGCTCGATATGAAGAAGAGGCCGACGCGGTAGCGGTCCGGAAGATCGGCAAACGCCTCCGCCGTCGCCGCCTTCATCATGTAGGCGCGCTTGCGGTAGTAGCTGTACCAGTTGGCGTAATTGGTTTTCGCCGCGTCGCTGCCGGCCGCGGCACCGGGGGCGGCAATTGCCGTCGCGGCAGTGACGGCGGTGTACTTGCTGTCGGCGAGGCAGCTCGTCTTGCCGGCGTCCGCGGCGGCGTTCGGGTAGCTGTAGTAGTACTTCGGGCTGTCGGTCGTGCGCAGGTTGTCGGTATTGGCCAGGTTGCTGGTGTAGTTCGATGAACCGTTGCCGCCGTAGGTATAGCCGGGAACCGGGAAATAGCCGTCAAAGGGCGCTGCGGCAAAGCTGGCATCGGCATAGCGTGTGACGCCGTCCGAATAGACGGCGCCATCCGGCTTGTAGGGAGGCTTGTAGGTGATCGCCGGGTTGTAGGCAAGCGTGTTGTAACCGTACCAGCCCCAGCAACGCTTGCTGCGGTTGCTAGCGTTGTCGTCCGGCATGTTCTCGTCGTCCATCGAGCCGGAATCGTCGACGATGAAGGCGAGGTTGGGCTTGACCGTGGTCGCCGCACTGACGCCATTGGCCAGCGGCCCGTCCGCCAGATCGGTGGCCGCCGCGACGACATCGCCGGCCAGCCCGCCGGCAACGGCAAACATCAGCACGGGCATCAGCCGGCGGATGGAAACAGTTCGCGCACCCATGTGTGACTCCCGTGGCTAGGACGACTCGGCGACGCTGAGGTAGGTCTCGGTATAACTCACCGTGTTGCGCGGCCCGCGCGCACGGACGACGATACGGAACATCTGTGCCGACAAGCCGCCGCTGGCCCCGGCGCCGGTGAGCACGGTATGGCGCCCGTAGTCGAGGCCGCCCTTGTTGATCTGGCGGGACGTCATCGCCATGCCGGTCGGACGGGCGCAGTTGTTGCCTGCGGCCGCCGGATCGCCGGCGGTCTTGCACATGCGCATCAGCACGTAACGGGTCGTGTAGCCGTTTGCCGAAAGTGCCGGCGACGCCGCAATGCATGCAGCGAAGGAGCCGGCGGCGGCATAGGCGCAGCCATCGCTGTCCCAATCGACGATGACGCGTGCGGGCGTCGGCGAATGTCCGGAAATGTCGAGCGCATCGAGACTGGTGGCGTAATAGGCGGTGGTCGGATCCTGTGCGTTGCAGCCGGTCGCGCAACGGCTGTCGTAGAGATCGGTCGGCGCCGACGCGAAGCGGTTCATCAGCCAGGCGGTTGCCGCTTCCGCCCCGTTGTCGGCGGACGCCGTCGTCGCTTTCTTGAAGCCGAGGTTGCCGAGCACCAGCGTTCCCGTATCGACCGAGCGGATCAGCGCGACGGACGCCAGCGAAATGGAGACGAGCGCGATCAGGACAATGACCAGCGTCAGTCCGCGTTGCCCGGCAAGCCGGAATCCGTCGGTCACGGCGCGCATGCGGCATTCCCCGTTTTTTGCAGCCAGATGAGATTCCTGATCGGGACGGTAGCTTCGAAGACCCGGTAGCGATAGCGTTGCCAGTCGGCCCCCGACGCGTCGAGCCGGATCGCCACGCCACTCGCCGCACTGGCGGGATCGGGACGCCAGCAGACGGCGGCGGGATTGGGGGCTGCCGTATTGCACCGGGACGCCGCCGGCAGGTCGCTCTCGCTCACGGTAACCACGTCCTGTTCGGCAAGCGCGCCGCGCGCCACCAGCGCGACGCGCACCGCGCGAACCTGCTGCCACTGCGCTGCGTTCCCGGGCTGCGTTACCTCCCAGGTATCGACCGTGCAATCGTTGTCCGTATCCTTGCCATATACCGCCTGCATCTGCACGACCTGGGGAAAGAGATCGCGCGCCGTCGCCCCGGCGGCAGGATCGAAGCGGGTCTGGCGCAGGCTGTTGCCAACGATGCTGTAGGTCTGGTCGAGAAAACGGCCGAGGTTGATCAGGAAGGAACCGGCGGGATAGCCGTCCGCGGGAAAGAGGGTCTGTCCGCCGGGGTGATTCCAGTCACTCTGGCCGGGGCTGTGGAGAACCTGATTCTGTCCCTGCCCACCGCCGCCACCACCGCCACCGGTGTTCGTCACCTCGAACAGCGAACACCAGTCGGTCGCCGAGGGCACTTCCGGAACGGCGACCATCAAGTCACCGTCCTGAATGCCGACGTCGGACTCGACGAAGAAATTCGCCGCACTGGCCGGGTGATCCACAGTCACCCGCGTCGGCAGGGAAATACCGTCCTTGTCGCTGGCAAGGATGCGGATGCTGTCCGGCGCGCCGCCGGCGCCATCGGTGATCGACACCGGCGTCAACGTGAGGGTCTGCAGCGGACCGTTGCCGTACTTCATCCGGATCTCGCAGCCGAGCGATGCCAGCACAGTCGTCAGGCCATAGCCGGCGCTGCGCAATTCCCGTTCGAGGGCATAGAGCGCAAGCGCGCTGCCTACCGTCGTATCGCCGGCCGTGGTCGTTGTCCGCTTGCGTCCCTCGGATACGGCCATCACCTGGCCGATGACAATGACCGTGATCAGGCCGACGAGCATGGCAACGAGCAGTTCGACCAGCGAAAAACCGTCCATCCGGCGCGGCCGCGCCGGGACCGGGCAAGCGTGGCATCTAGCCGAGCACATTGGCGGAGAGCACGTAGTTGTGGGGCATGCCGACCCCCGGTGTCTGCCAGGTGACGGTGATCGTCACCGCCGTCCCGTTGAGGGTGACGCTGGCACCACCGCCCGGCAATTGCCGGGCGACCTGGCCGAGCCAGTCGGAACAACGGACGTAAGTCTGCGTGCAGCTGCCGCCGCTGATCGCATAATTGACCAGGTTGCTCTGATCCACCCACATCTGCCCGAGCAGCTGATCGGCGAGGAAAGCCGCCTCGGTACGGTACTTTGCATCGCTCAGGTTCGCCGCCATGTTCGCCTGCAGACCGATCAGCCCGAGAATACCGAGCGACAGCAGCAGGACCGAGACGAGCGCCTCGATCAGCACGATGCCCGACTGACCGGGGAGCGTTGCCTTCTCTTTGCATGCGGAAGCTTTCATGGTCCCGGACTCAGCAGAAGCGCGGATCGGCGGCCGCTGTCACGGCCGGGTCGCACATGCGGATCGCGCCGCCGGCACCCAGTCGCACTTCCAGGCTGCGGCTATCCGGGTCGACCTGCGCAGCGGAGAAGATGACGCGAACAATCGGCTCGCTGGCGCCGGCATCGGCGCAGACCGCTTCGACCTGGCCAAAGCCGTTGAAAGTGGCGCACGAACTGGCATTGCCGGCGGCGCCGCTGGCATCGACGAGGACGCTGCCCCCGCCTTCGCCGCCGGCCTTCTTCTGGAGGATCCGGGGCACCGCGCTCTCCGAGGCAGCGGCGGCACAGGCAGCCGCCGGATCGTCGCGGCCAACGACCCAGGAAAGGCCGCTGCCGCTTCGCGCGCAGGAATCGTCGAGCACCTTCGGATCGGTCGTCGCCACCATCCAGAAACTGACCCGTTCGTTCCGCCGCAAGGCTTCCATGCGGGCGAACTGCAATCCGTTCTGCAGCGACTCGGCGGCGTTGCGAATCTGGACGTTGCGCAGCCAGGTCTGGAAATTCGGAAGCCCCATCGCCAGCAACAGGGCAAGAACGGCCATCACCACCAGCAGTTCGACGAGGGAAAAGCCCTGGCTGTCGCGCATGCGAAGCTCCTCAGCACTCGCCGCCCGCAACGAGCCAGCAGGACTTGCCGGCAGCCGCGCCCTTGAACAGCGTGGTCGCCTTGCCGTTGTTGTTGTCGAGCGTAAACACGTGGCCGGTGGCGGAAGCGCCGCTGCCGGTCGCCGTCACCAGGAAGGCCTGGTTCTCGCTGCCGGCCGGCCCGTTCAGCGCGCAGCTGTAGGAAAAGCGCGCGCCTGCCGGAGCGAAATTGATCCGGTTGGCCGTCCCGTCGTGGCCGCAGGGGGTCGCTTCGCCCACCGTGCCGTAGGCCCGGTTGTCCTGATAGAACTGCTCAAGCCGGACACGGAAGTCGGCAAGGCTGGTAAAGGCCTCCTGCAACGCCGCACGGCGGACATAATCGTTGTACTGCGGTACGGCAATCGCCGCCAGGATGCTGATGATGGCGATGACGATCATCAACTCGATCAGCGTGAATCCCGCTGTTTTCTTCATTCCCTTCCCTGCTCCCTGGATTGTTGCCAGCCCGCTCTCCCGCATGGGCCGGTACCGCGGCTTTCCGCCGACCACCCGACGAACGGCAGGATATCACCGACAAACGAAGTTTTGTATGCAAAAGAAGAAAGACAAACAACCACTATGGTTGTTATAGCAGGCAAAAACAGAATAACGAAGAAAATTCACCCCAGGAAAAAAGCAGTAGATATTACTTCTTCACTCCAGCCACTGCAGTCGCCATGGCGTGCCATCGATCAGACCGGCGCATGTGCGAGCGGCAGGACTCGCGATAGGGCGCAAAGAGGGAACCGTATTTCGCCGGCATGTACATACGCTCACCGGGAAGACGAAGCCCTGTCACGAAAAGGGTGGCGGGCAATCGTCATACGCGGGCGAATTGGTGCTACCATTCCGCCCCGGTCGGAATCTGCACCGGCCTAGCCAACTCTGACAATGCAGAACCTGTATTCTTTATCGATAAGGAAATACGAAATGAACCGTTCTCTCCTCGTTGCCGCCCTCGTCGCCCTGGCCGTTAGCGCCTGTGGCAAGGAAGAAGCCAAGCCCGCCGCCGCCCCGGCTCCGGCTCCCGCCCCGGCTGCTGCTCCGGCCGCTCCGGCTGCCGCGCCTGCTGCCGCCCCGGCCGACGCCGCTGCTCCGGCTGCCGCGCCTGCTGCTGCCCCGGCCGACGCCGCCGCTCCGGCTGCCGCCCCGGCTGCCGCCCCCGCCGCCGCTCCGGCCCAGGAAGCCGCCCCGGCCGCCGCTCCCGCTGCCGCCCCGGCTCAGGAAGCTGCCCCGGCCGCAGCCCCCGCCGAAGCTCCGAAGGACGG
>JANJTW010000148.1 GCA_024710925.1 Rhodocyclaceae bacterium
TCGCCAAGCTCTTCCGCGCCCTCGAACTGTCGCTGGCGCGCCTGCCCGGCGCGCTCGCCGTGGCGACGCTGGTCACCTGCGCCATCTTTTCCACCGCCACCGGCATCGTCGGCGCCGTCGTCACGCTGATGGGCCTGCTCGCCTTCCCGGCGATGCTCAAGTCCGGCTACGACGTCCGCCTGTCGGCCGGCGCCATCACCGCCGGCGGTTGCCTCGGCATCCTCATCCCGCCGTCGGTGATGCTGATCGTCTACGGCGCCACCGCCGGCGTCTCGGTCGTCCAGCTCTACGCCGGCGCCTTCTTCCCCGGCCTCATGCTCGCCGGCCTCTACATCGTGTACGTAATCGTGCTCGCCAAGCTGAAGCCGCACCTGGCGCCGCCGCTGCCGATGGACGAGCGGCACATCGACCTGCCGCCGGCGATGGACACGCTGCGCGAGAAGGTCAGCCACCGCGTGCTGCCGGGCCTGATCGGCGGCCTCAAGGGGCGGCGCAACCTCGGTGTGCCGGCCGGCGAGATCCTGCGCCAGGGCTGCGTCGCGCTGCTGCCGGCGATCGCCCTCGTCGCCTTCCTCGGCCTGACCTGGCACGCGGCGACGAAAGCGGCGGACATCGACGAGACGACCGGCCTCGTCGAGATGGGCCTCGGCGGATCGGTGGTCGAGGACCACCGCGAAGACGGCCTCGCCGAACCGCCGGCCGCGGACGGCGACGGCCTGCAGGAACCGCCGGCCGAACCGGCCACAGGCGCCGGCGAAGGGTCGGCCGAGGCCGCCGGCGAGCCGCCGGGCACGTTGCAGGAGCCAGCGGGGGACGCCGCCGGAGCGCCGGCCGGCGTCGCCGAACCGCCCGGCAGCGTGCAGGAACCGCCGGCGGCGGCGCCGGTCGCCGACGCCGCCAGCGCAGCGTCCGCGCCGGCCGCCACCGACGGGCGGCAGCCGACGCCGACCTGGTACTGGATTCTCTTCGGCGTCTGCGCGGCGACGGCGGTCGGCTTCTACGCCATCTTCACTTTCGTCCGCCTCGAAGTGTTCAAGATGCTGCTCGGCTCGTTTTTCCCGCTGGCCATCATGATCCTCGCCGTGCTCGGCAGCATCGTCTTCGGCCTGGCGACGCCGACCGAGGCGGCGGCGGTCGGCGCGCTCGGCGGCTTCCTGCTCGCCGCGGCCTACCGCCAGCTCAATTACACGGTGCTCAAGGAGTCGGTCTTCCTCACCGCCAAGACCTCGGCAATGGTCTGCTGGCTGTTCGTCGGCTCGTCGATCTTCTCCGCCGCCTTCGCGCTGCTCGGCGGCCAGGAACTGGTCGAGAAGTGGGTGCTGTCGATGGACCTGACGCCGCTGCAGTTCATGTTGCTGGCGCAGCTGATCATCTTCATCCTCGGCTGGCCGCTGGAATGGACCGAGATCATCGTCATCTTCATGCCGATCTTCATCCCGCTGCTCGCACACTTCCACATCGACCCACTGTTCTTCGGCCTGCTCGTCGCGCTCAACCTGCAGACCGCCTTCCTGTCGCCGCCGGTGGCGATGGCCGCCTTCTACCTGAAGGGCGTGTCGCCGCCGCACGTGACGCTGAACCAGATCTTCGTCGGCATGCTGCCGTACATGGGCATCCAGATCGTCGCGCTGGCGCTGCTCTACCTCTTCCCGCAGATCGGGCTGTGGTTGCCGCAGGTGCTCTACCGCTAGGGAGCCGGCGAATGAACGCAAGACGCCGAGCGGCCTTCCGCCGCGCACCGCCCGCAGCGGCGGCGCCGGCAGCCCGCGCACGCCGCCGGCGCCGCAACGCCGAAAGGAGTCGCCGATGAAACCGAAAGTCCTGGTCAGCCGGGAAGTCTTTCCGGAAGTGATCGAACACCTCGCCGCCAACTTCGAAGTCGACTACCACGCCGAGGACGCGGCGCTGCCGCCGGCCGAACTGGCGGCGCGGCTGGCCGGCAAGGCCGGCGCCATCACCATGCTCACCGACCGCATCGACGACAACGCGCTGGCCGCCGCCGGCGGCCTGAAGGCGGTGTGCAACGTCGCCGTCGGCCACAACAATTTCGACCTCGCCGCGCTGACCCGCGCCGGCGTCATGGCGACGAACACGCCGGGCGTGCTCGACGACACCACCGCCGACACCGTCTGGGCGCTGCTGCTGGCCTCGGCACGCCGCATCGTCGCCGCCGACCGCTGGCTGCGCGCCGGCCACTGGCAGCGCTGGAAGTTCAACGACGACTGGCTCGGCCAGGACGTGCACCACACGACGCTGGGCATCCTCGGCATGGGCCGCATCGGCCAGGCGGCGGCCCGGCGCGCCGCCGGCTTCGCGATGCGCGTCATCTACCACAACCGGCAGCCGCTGCCCGCCGACATCGAGCGCGCCTGCAACGCCACCTGGGTGAGCAAGGAGGCGCTGCTGCGCGAGGCCGATTTCCTGGTGCTGACGCTGCCCTATTCGCCGGCCGTGCACCACATCGTCGGCGCCGCCGAGATCGCACGGATGAAGCCGACGGCGCACCTGATCAACGTCGCCCGCGGCGGCATCGTCGACGACGCGGCGCTGATCGACGCACTGCGCGAGAAGCGCATCGCCGGCGCCGGCCTCGACGTGTTCGAGAACGAGCCGGCGCTCGATGCGCGCTTCTGCGAACTCGACAACGTCGTGCTGACGCCGCATATCGGCTCGTCGTCGCGCGCCACCCGGCTGGCGATGGCGATGTGCGCCGCCGACAACCTGATCGCCGCGCTGCATGGGCGGCGCCCGCCCAACCTGCTCAACCCGGAAGTCTTCGGCGGCTGACGCCGCGCATTCCCCAGGAGAACGCACATGAACGTCGGATTCATCGGACTCGGCCTGATGGGCCGCCCGCTCGCGCTGCACCTCGCCCATGCCGGCCACACGCTGCACCTGTGGGCGCGCCGGCCGGCGTCGCTGGAAGCGTTCAAGGACGTCGCCGCGCACGCGCACCCCTCGGCGGCAGAAGTCGCGCGGCACAGCGAGGTGGTGATCACGATGGTCGCCGACGCACCGGACGTGCGCGATGTCGTCCTCGGCGACGACGGCATCGCCGCCGGCGCACGGCATGGGCTGATCGTCGTCGACATGAGCACGATCAACCCGAACGCCGCGCGCGAGATCAGCGCCGCGCTCGCCGCACGCGGCATCGAGTTTCTCGATGCGCCGGTCTCCGGCGGCCAGGTCGGCGCGATCAACGCGACGCTGACGATCATGGTCGGCGGCAAGCCGGCGGTGTTCGAGAAGGTGAAGCCGCTGTTCGAGAAGATGGGCAAGTCGATCACGCTGATCGGCGACAGCGGCGCCGGCCAGGTGGCCAAGGCCTGCAACCAGATCCTCACCGGCGTCGGCATCCTCGCCGTCGCCGAGGCCTTCGCCTTCGCCGCCAGGAGCGGCGTCGACGCCGGCCGCGTGCGCGAGGCGCTGCTCGGCGGCTTCGCCTATTCGCGCATCCTCGAAAACCACGGCCAGCGCATGCTCGACCGCAACTTCAAGCCCGGCTTCAAGGCCTGGATGCACCAGAAGGACCTGCGCATCGTGATGGAGGAAGCGCACCGCCTCGGCCTGATGCTGCCCTCGTCGGCGGCCACCGCGCAGCTGTTCAACGCGCTGGTCGGCAGCGGCATGGGCGAGGACGACTCGATCGCCGCGCTGAAGCTGCTGGAGAAGATCAGCGGCGGCGCCGACCAGGCGCCCGACCTTTCGTCCCCGACAGGAGCGCCACGATGAACAGCAAGCCCTACCTCACCCGCGACGACGCCGTCCGCATCGTCGCCGCCGCGCGCGCCGAGGCCGAAGCCAATGGCTGGGCGGTAACGATCGCCGTCGCCGACGACGGCGGCCACCTGATCGCCCTCGAACGCCTCGACGGCTGCCCGGCGGCGAGCGCCTACATCGCGCCGGAGAAAGCGCGCGCCGCCGCGCTCGGCCGGCGCGAGACGAAGCTCTACGAGGAGATGATCAACGCTGGCCGCGTCTCCTTCCTGTCGGTGCCGGTGCTGCAGGGCATGCTCGAAGGCGGCGTGCCGGTGATCGTCGGCGGCCAGCTCGCCGGCGCCGTCGGCGTCTCCGGCGTCAAGGCGCCGCAGGACGGGCAGGTCGCGCAGGCCGGAATCGACGCGCTGTAGCCTGTCGCCGGCGCTCAGCGCACGATCGAGAAGCCGATGCGCAGCTGCGGATCGCGCTTCACGTCGTAATCGAGCAGCGTCTCGCCGTAGCCGGAGAAGAGCTGCACGTGGAAGAAGCCGCCGACGCGCGAGAACAGCGGGTCGCGCAGCGGGTGCGAGAGGTCCAACTGCGCGCTGCCGTGGCCGCTGCTGCCGCGGCGCAGACGCGCCGACAGCACCCAGCCGGCCTCGTCGCCGTAGCGCAGCAGCCAGTCGGCGTAGCCGCGGTAGCGGCCGATGTCCGGGTTGTCGTCGCGCTCCAGGTAGGCATGGAACTTCGGCGCGAACAGCAGCGTCCGCCCGTCGGCGAAATCCTTCCGCCAGGCCGGCTGCACGAAGAGGGTGTCGATGCTGCGCGAGCGCTCGCCGTCGCGGCCGTTCGATTCGTGCTCGTAGCCGCCGCGCAGGAACGACGGCGCCAGGCCGCCGCCACTGCCGATCCGCCCCTGCCAGAACAGGCTCGGCCGGTAGCTGGTGTCGCGGAAAGGCTTCGACTCACCGTGCAGATCCCACAGCGAAGTCTGCGTGTAGCCGAAATGCAGGTGGCCGAGCGCCGGCGCCAGCCGCGCCGGCAGGCTGCGCGCGTCGAACAGGCGGTACTTGAAGCTCAGCTGGAAGCGCGCGTCGAGCCCGTCGCGGGCGCCGGCGACGATGTACATCGGCTCGTTCGCCGAGAGCGCCGGCTCGTCGTCCGGCAGCGGATCGAAGCGCGCCGGCGGCAGCGGCGCCACGCCGTCGCCGGCCAGCGGCGACGACATGCGGGCGATCGCATCGGCGCTCGCCGGCGCGGCGACGATCAGCGCCAGGCGGTTCGACGGCAACCCGGCGAGCTCGGCGCGCAGCACGCCGAGCGCCAGCGCCGGCAGGCGCCCGCCGTAGCTACGCCGCGGCGCGGCCGCCGGGGCCTCCGCACCGTACAGCGCGACGACCTCTTCGCCGCCGTCGGCGCGCAGCAGGCGAAGGTGCAGCGTTTCCGGCCATGGCGTCGCGGCATCCGGGCGGACCGCTTCGAGTTCGAGCGTCTCGCCGCCGCGCACGGCCTCGTCCGGCACGGCGATCAGCCAGCCCGGCGCGGCCTGCGCGGCAGCGGCAAGGCCCAGGGAAACAACGGCAAGCACCGTGCGCACAAGGCGGAGCGGGCGGTTCATGGTGGAGCCTCCGGTTGCCGATGCGCGGACCGCGGTCCCTTGCGCATCGTTCGTTTTTGTCAGGACGGGTATTGTGCCGTGCGCGGTGGAATCGCGCGGAACGAAGCGATGCCGCGATGCGCGCGACACACGCGACCTGCCCTGCCAGCGGCAGGCCGCGGCCCGGCCCGGCCGACTGCCGGGATCGAGGCCGGAACGGCGGCGCGCCGCCAGCCCTCGGGGAAGCGCCTTACGACAGCCGTGAATTCAGCTCGTCGATCACCGTCGCCCAGTCGGCATCCTCGATGATCTCCTCCTTCAGGAAGCTCCGCTGCGACGGCGACCAGAACGGCGCGCGGTAGAGCGCGACGCCGTTGCCGAGCGGGCGATGGGCGGCAATGAAGCTGTCGATCGCGGCATCATCGGCGGGCAGGCCGAGCTGCGCGAACAGGTTGTTCATGGTGTGCAGGTTGGCATCCATGGCGACTCCTTGTCGGAAACACGCGGCCGGGCGGCCACCTCCTGTTCGATGGCCGCCGCCGGCAACAGTTCCGCGGCGGCGCCAGCCCGGCCGGTCGATGTCCTGCAGCACGCTCGGGTCGTCGACCGCGCACAGCCACAACGCGGCCGGGGCGCGGTCGCTGACCGGCCGGCCGCCGGCCAGCGACGTCGCCGAGCTGCGACGGAACGGCGGCGGAGCGGCGCTGTCCGTCCAGTAGCCAACCCTGTAGAAGCGAACGGACAATCCCGTCATTCCGGGCTTGCCCCGTAATCCAGAAGCCCCCGACTCGAAGCTGCCTGCCGTCAACGCCCGCACACCATGAACTTCCTCGCCCACGCCGTCCTCGCCGGCGACGATCCCGCGCTGATCGTCGGCGGCGTCGTCGGCGACTGGATCAAGGGCCCGCTGCCCGGCGCGCTGCCGCCCGACCTCGCCCGCGGCGTCGCGCTGCACCGCGCCATCGACAGCCACGCCGAAACGCACCCGGCCTTCTGCCGCAGCCGCAACCGCATGTCGCCGGCGCGCCGCCGCTACGCCGGCGTGCTCGTCGACATCTTCTACGACCACCTGCTCGCCCGCGACTGGGCCGAGCACCGCAACGACGCCCTCGCCGCCTACTGCGCCGGGGTCTACCGCGAAATCGCCGGCCGCCTCGGCGAGCTCCCCGCCCCCGCCACCGACGTACTGCGGCGGATGGCGAGCGAAGACTGGCTGCAGAGCTACGCCGGCATCGACGGCATCGCCGACGTGCTGCGCCGCATGTCGCGGCGTGCGCGGCAGCCGAACCCGCTGGCCGGCGGCGAGGCGGAGTTCGTCGCCGCGGCGGCGGGGTTCGCCGAGGACTTCAACGCCTGGCTGGGGGATGCGCGGCACTTTGCCGCCGGCTGGCGCCCGGCAACCGCGAACCGCTGAGCAGCGCGGTTTTGCCGGATGCCGGATAATGGCGGCCTGTTCGCATCCTCGCGTTCGTTTCGGACGCCCTCTCTGGACTCCCGCATGGAAATCAAGGTCAACTTTCTCGACAAGCTTCGGCTCGAAGCCAAATTCGACGACTTCACGGTCATCGCCGACCAGCCGATCCGCTACAAGGGCGACGGCTCGGCGCCGGGGCCGTTCGATTACTTCCTGGCCTCGTCGGCCCTGTGCGCGGCCTACTTCGTCAAGCTCTACTGCGACACGCGCGGCATTCCGACCGAGCACATCCGCCTGTCGCAGAACAACATCGTCGATCCGGAAAACCGCTACAAGCAGATCTTCAAGATCCAGGTCGAGCTGCCGGCCGACATCTCGGCCAAGGACCGGCTCGGCATCCTGCGCTCGATCGACCGCTGCACGGTGAAGAAGGCGGTACAGGCCGGACCCGACTTCGTGATCGAGGAAGTGGAGAATCTCGACGCCGACGCGCAGGCGCTGCTGACGCTGAAACCGGATGCGGACAGGCACACCTACATTCTCGGCAAGGATCTGCCGCTGGAGCAGACCATCGCCAACATGACGGCCTTCCTCGCCGGCCTCGGCATCAAGATCGAGATCGCCTCGTGGCGCAATCTGGTGCCCAACGTGTGGTCGCTGCACATCCGCGACGCGCACTCGTCGATGTGCTTCACCAACGGCAAGGGCGCCAGCAAGGAAAGCGCGCTGGCCTCGGCGCTCGGCGAATACATCGAGCGGCTGAGCTGCAACCACTTCTACAACCACCAGTTCTGGGGCGAGGACATCGCCGCCGCCGACTTCGTGCATTACCCCGAGGAGCGCTGGTTCAAGCCCGGCAAGAAGGACGCGCTGCCGGCCGGCCTGCTCGACGACTACTGCCTGCAGATCTACAACCCCGACGGCGAGTTGCGCGCCTCGCACCTCTACGACACCAACTCCGGCAACATCAAACGCGGCATCTGCGCGCTGCCCTACGTGCGCCAGTCGGACGGCGAGACGGTGTATTTCCCAACCAACCTGATCGACAACCTCTACCTCAGCAACGGCATGAGCGCCGGCAACACGCTGGCCGAGGCGCAGGTGCAATGCCTGTCGGAAATCTTCGAGCGCGCGGTCAAGCGCGAGATCATCGAAGGCGAGATCGCGCTGCCCGACGTGCCGGCGGAAGTGCTGGCCAAGTACCCGGGCATTGTCGCCGGCATCGAGGAACTGGAACGGCAGGGCTTCCCGGTGCTGGTCAAGGATGCGTCGCTCGGCGGCGAGTTCCCGGTGATGTGCGTGACGCTGATGAACCCGCGCACCGGCGGCGTCTTCGCGTCGTTCGGCGCGCACCCCAGCCTGGAAGTGGCGCTCGAGCGCAGCCTGACCGAGCTGCTGCAGGGGCGCAGCTTCGAAGGCCTGAACGACCTGCCGCAGCCGACCTTCGAGAGCAACGCCGTCACCGAGCCGAACAACTTCGTCGAGCACTTCATCGACTCCAGTGGTGTCGTCTCGTGGCGCTTCTTCAGCGCCAAGGCGGATTACGAGTTCGTCGAGTGGGACTTCTCCGGCCACGGCGAGAACTCCAACGCTGACGAGGCCGCCACGCTGTTCGGCATTCTCGAAGGACTGGGCAAGGAAGCCTACGTGGCGGTCTACGACCAGCTCGGTGCCACCGCCTGCCGCATCCTGGTGCCGGGTTACTCGGAGGTCTATCCGGTCGACGACCTGATCTGGGACAACACCAACAAGGCGCTGGCCTTCCGCGCGGACATCCTCAACCTGCATCGCTTGGACGACGCCGCGCTGGAAGCGCTGCTCGAACGTCTGGAAGAAAGCGAGCTCGACGACTACACCGACATCCGCACGCTGATCGGCATCGAGTTCGACGAGAACACGGTCTGGGGCCAGCTGACGGTGCTGGAGCTGAAGCTGCTGATCAACCTCGCACTCAAGCAGTTCGAAGCGGCGCACGATCTGGTCGGCGCCTTCCTGCAATACAACGAGAATACCGCCGAGCGCGGCCTGTTCTACCAGGCGATGAACGTGGTGCTGGAAGTGCTGCTCGACGACGAACTGGAACTGGCCGACTACGAAGCCAACTTCCGCCGCATGTTCGGCAATGAGCGCATGGATGCGGTGATCGGCTCGGTGGACGGCCGCGTGCGCTTCCACGGCCTGACGCCGACGAGCCTGCAGCTGGAAGGACTCGACCGGCACCGGCGGCTGATCGACAGCTACCGGAAACTGCACGCGGCGCGGGCCAGGGCGGCGGCTTCGGCCCGCTAGGGGATAGCGCAACCATCCGCACCGACGCCCGGTTGCCGGCGCGCCATTCAGCGCCTGCCGGCGGTCGCTGCCGAAAAATTCCGGGGAGAGGGCCTGCCGGCGTGTGGCCATTTGCGCGGCCCTTGTCGCGATTCGTGCGACACGGCCGAACCGCCCTCGCCGGCAAGCCGCCCGGCATTAGAATAGCCGCCGCCAAGCCGGCTCCATCAATCAATCGACAAACGCCAATGAACAAGCACCTCGCCACAACCCTGCTCGCCCTCGCCGCCATGCTGCCGCTCGGCACCGCCCTTGCCCAGGAGCATCACCATCACCACCGGTTCGCGCCGGACGTCGACGCCTTCCATGCGGTGCTCGCTCCGGTCTGGCACGCCCAGCCCGGCGAGGCACGCGCGCAGGATGCCTGCGCCAAGGCCGGCCGGATGGCGTCGCTGGCGGCGGATATCCGCTCGACGGACGCCGCCGCGCTGCGCACCGCCATCGCCGCCTTGCAGGCGACGTGCGCGGGCAAGCCGGCCGGGGTCGACGGCGCGCTCTACGAGGTCCATGAGGAATTCCACCGCCTGATCGAACACCGGCCGGCGAAGTAGGCCTGCGGGCGCCGCGTTCCGGCAACGCCGGCGCATTCGCGCGCCGCATGCGCCGCATGCACAACTTTCGTTTGAACGGGAACCCCCGGGCGCCTACGCTGCCTGTCAGCACATTCCCTCACAGGCCCCCGGCATGGACCAGCGCGTCGCCACCGCCCAAGCGATCACCTTCCCCGCCGCCGACGGCTACCCGCTGAACGGCTTTTGCTGGCGGCACGCCGACGTCGACGCCGCGCGGCCGGTGGTCATCGTCAACGCGGCAACCTCGGTGCGCTGCCGCTACTACGCGCGCTTCGCGGCCTTCCTGCATGCGCACGGCTTCGACGTCATCACCTACGACTACCGCGGCATCGGCGAGTCGCGGCCGGCCAGCCTGCGCGGCTTCGACGCCGGCTGGATCGACTGGGGGCGGCTCGATTTCGAGGCGGCGCTGCAGTACGCGCTGGCCGAATTTCCCGGCCAGCCGATCCAGGTCGCGGCACACAGCGTCGGCGGTTTCCTGATCGGGCTGGCGGCGTCCGGCCACCGCGTGTCGCGGGTGTTCACGATGGGCGCGCAATACGCCCACTGGCGCGACTACGTGCGCCACAAGCGCGCCGCGATGTTCCTCAAGTGGCACGTGTTCATGCCGGCGCTGACGGCGGTGTGCGGTTACTTTCCAGGCAGCCGGCTGGGCTGGCTGGAGGATACGCCGCGCGGCGTCGTGCGCGACTGGATCGCCCCGCAGCCGCACTTTGCCGACATCTGGCGGCGCGGCGGTGCGCGCCGGCTGCCGGACGGCGAGCGGCGCGAACTGGTCGAGCGCTTCGCGGCGCTGCGGGCGCCGACGCTGGCGGTGAGCCTGGCCGACGACGAGTTCGGCACCGTCGAGGCGATCCGCCGCCTGCTCGGCCATTACCGCAACAGCCCGCGCACGCACCTGCATCTGCGGCCGGAGGCGGTCGGCGAGCGGCAGGTCGGCCACTTCGCCTTTTTCCACAGCCGCTTCGAGCACACGCTGTGGCGGATTCCGCTCGAATGGCTGCGCCACGGCCGGCTGCCGGCGGAGCCGTCGGGCGAGGTGGCGACGCTACGGCCGGAAGCGCGGCGCTGACCGGCGAATTCAGCAAATTCAGCAAATTCAGCAAATTCAGCAAATTCAGCAAATTCGGCGACGCCGGGCCCGCCGCTGGCGGCGCCGGCGACTGACCCGCGCGTTCCGCCGCCAACGCTAGCGCGGGGGTGCCGGCCACCGGCGCTTGCCCCACCGTTTCTCCAGCGCGCCGGACGCGGCGGCTTTCAGGAGTTTCCGGAAGCTCGGACATTCCGCATGGCTCGGCGCCGGACAGGCGGCCGCGTGGCGCAGGCCGCTGCTCACGGCGCGCAGGCGTTTGATCAGCGCGTCGATTTCGGCGGCCTTGGCCAGCAACAGCTGGCGGTCGATGTTCGGCGGACCGTAGGGCGAGAGCATCGCGCGGATTTCGTCGAGCGAGAGTCCCGCCGCCTGGCCGAGCGCGATCAGCGCCAGTTGGTCCACGACGCCCGGCGCATAGCGGCGTCGGGCACCCGGCTCGCGGAGCGAGGCGATCAGCCCTTTCTGCTCGTAGTAGCGCAGCGCCGATGAAGGGATGCCGGTGCGCTTGCTGACTTCCGAAATATCCATCGCACGCCCCTTGACTTGAAGTCGACTTGAACTTCTACAGTGCATTCCACGAGCTGGGTCGTCAACCGCGAAGGAGTGTGTCATGGCATCGCTGCCGGAAATTTCGAAGGTCGTTCTCATCGGGTGCGGCGCCACCCTGGTCATGGACATCTGGCTGATGTGCCTGAAGCGGGCCGGCGTGCCGACCCTCAACTTCGCCTTCATCGGCCGCTGGGTCGGGCATCTGTGCCGCGGCCGGCTGGCGCACGCGGCGATCGCTGCCACGGCGCCGATCGCGAACGAGCGCCTGCTCGGCTGGCTGACGCACTACGCGGTCGGCACCGCCTTCGCGCTGCTGCTGGTCGGCCTGTTCGGGGTCGGCTGGGTGACGGCGCCGACGCTGCTGCCGGCCATCGCCGTCGGCGTCGGCAGCGTCGTCTTCCCCTTTTTCGTCATGCAGCCGGCGATGGGTCTGGGGATCGCCGCGTCGCGGACCGCCACCCCGATCAGGAGCGCCCTGCGCAGCCTGATCAACCACTTCGTCTTCGGCCTCGGCCTGTTCCTCGCCGCCCACGGCATCGACTGGCTTTCGCGCTGAAGACACTGGCGCCGACCATCTACCGCGCATTTTGATTCCCACCCGATCCGGAGGTATTTCGATGATTCCCAAAAAGTACGGTCCCATGCTGTTCAGCCTGATTCTGTCCGGCCTGATGTCGCTGCTGGTGTCGGGCATCGCCACCTTGCGCGCCATCGGCCTGGCCGATGGCGTCGCCGGCCTGTGGCTGAGCGCCTGGCTGACGGCCTGGCTGGTCGCCTTTCCGGCGGTGATGCTGGTCGCCCCCTTGGCGCAACGGCTGGTCCGCACGCTGGTCGCCGAGCGCTGAAGGCGAGGCGTGCCGCCAGCGGGCGGCACGGACAGAGGGTCGAGCGTCGGCAGTCGGACGCGGGCGGGCCGATGCCACTCCCCCCCGGCTCGCCCCAGCGCAGGCCGATGCCGGCAACGGCAAACGCGCCCGCAGCCGGGACAGGCCGAGCCGGCCGCGAAGCATGCGTTCGGCGCATCCATGACCCGAAAAACTTTCGTTTGAACGGCGCCGTCGCAGCGCGTCAAATTGTCGTTGCCGGCCGCCACGGGCGGTCCGCGCATCGTTCATCGTCCCACGAAAGAAAATCATGGCTACTCAACCGCAACCGGCGCCCGCGCGGCGCACGAACTTCTGGCTGGTCGTCGTCGCCGGCGGCGCGATCATCGGCATGGCGATGGGCATCCGCCACGCGCAGGGCATCTTCCTGCTGCCGATCACGCTCGACCGCGACTGGTCGCGCGAGGCCTTCGGCTTCGCGCTGGCGGTGCAGAACCTGGTCTGGGGGATCACCCAGCCCCTCACCGGCATGATCGCCGACCGCTTCGGCGCGCGCCGCGTGCTGGTCGGCGGGCTGCTGCTGTACGCGGCCGGATTGCTGGCGATGTCGCAGGCGGCGACGCCGTCGGCGTTCGCGCTGTCGGCCGGCCTCTGCCTCGGCGTCGCGCTGTCCGGTTCGGCCTTCGCCGTCGTCTATGGCGCGATCAGCCGGCTGGTGCCGGTGGCGCAGCGCAGCCGTGCGCTCGGCGCCACCGGCGCCATCGGCGGCCTCGGGCTGTTCTTCATGGTGCCGGTGTCGCAGGGGCTGATCGGCGCGCTCGGCTGGGCCGGCGCGCTGATCGCGCTGGCCGTCGCCTGCGCGCTGCTGCTGCCGGCAACGCTGCCGCTGAACGACCGCCCGGCGGCCACCGCCGCGCACCGGCAGAGCCTGTCGGCGGCGCTGCGCGAGGCCTTCGCGCACAAGGGCTTCTGGCTGCTCAATCTGGGTTTCCTGGCCTGCGGTTTCCAGCTCGCCTTCATCGCCACGCATCTGCCGGCCTACCTCGCCGACCGCGGGCTGTCGGCCAACCATGCGGTGGCCGGGCTGGCCATCATTGCGCTGGCCAACGTCGCCGGCAGCTACGTCTGCGGCTGGCTCGGCGGCGTGCACCGGCGCAAGCACCTGCTCGCCTACATCTACCTGCTGCGGGCGGCGGCGATGGCGGCCTTCGTGCTGCTGCCGCTGAGCCCGTGGACCCTGTACGCGTTCTGCGCGGTGATGGGCTTCGTCTGGCTGGGCACGGTGCCGCTGACCAGCGGCCTCCTGTCGCAGGTGTTCGGCGTGCAGTACATCACGACGCTGTTCGGGCTGGTCTTCTTCGGCCACCAGCTCGGCTCCTTCCTCGGCGTCTGGCTCGGCGGCTACCTGTTCGACGCGACCGCGTCCTACGACCTGGTCTGGCTGATCGGCATCGGCCTCGGCGTGATCGCCGCGCTGCTGCACTGGCCGATCGACGACCGCGAGATCGTGCGCGGCGCGGCGGCGACGGCATGAAATCCCTGCGGCTCGCGGCGGCGGTCGCACTCGCGGCGGCGGTCGCCGTCGCCTTTGCCGGCTGGCTGACACCGGACAATGTCCTCGCCTTCGCTTCGGCGCAGGCGTTCTGTCGCTAGCCGGAGCGCGGCAGAGGAAACCCGACCGGGGTCGGGCTGCGCGCTACGCGCTGTGGGCGGGGGCTGGCGGCGCGGGCGTGGCCGTCAGGCGGCCGGCCGCGCGTTCCAAAGCTCCGCCGCGCGACGCTCGTCGCCGGCCAGCGGGCCGATGGCCTGGCAGGCATGGCAGGGGACCGCCCAGGTCGCCACGTCGATTTCGATGGCGTTCGCCGGTCGCGTGCCGCAGAAGGGGCACGGCCGCAGTCCGGCGCAGTTTGCGGTGTCTGGCATGCATGTCTCGCTGTCGGGGCCGCGACGGTTGCCGGTGCGCGGAAAACCGGAAGCGGGAAGAAATAATGCGTTCCCGCCCTGTCGCCGGCAGTATCGCGCCGACGGCAGCGGCAATCCATTGTGGGTATCCGCAATCGGCCGTGCCGGCAGAAACGGCAACGGCCACGGGTTGCGCCGTGGCCGTTGCGTGCGGGAGCGGGAAGCCGCGCTCAGTGATGCCGCTGTCCGCTGCGATGTGCGGGCGCCCCGCCCGGTGCGGCGGCGCCCTGCGGCTTGCCGCCGCCCCCGCGCCGGCGGCGGCCGGCGTTCTGCCCGGGCTGGCCGCCGGCCGGCTTCTGGCCGTTGCCGGCGGGCTGGCCGCCCTGCGGCTTCGGCTGCGACAGTTTCTGGCGCTGGCCGCCGCCCCTCGGCGCCGGTACCGACACGCTGGGCACCGCGCTCGGCTCGAAGCCGGGCAGCGTCAGCTTTTCCAGGTCGCGCTTGATGAGTTTCTCAATGTCGCGCAGGTAGGCGCGCTCGTCGGCGCAGACCAGCGACAGCGCCTCGCCTTCCATGCCGGCGCGGCCGGTGCGGCCGATGCGGTGCACGTAGTCCTCGGAGATGTTCGGCAGCTCGAAGTTGATGACGTGCGGCAGCGCGTCGATGTCGATGCCGCGCGCGGCGATGTCGGTGGCGACCAGCGCCACCAGCTTGCCATCCTTGAATTCGTTCAACGCACGCACGCGCGCGTTCTGCGACTTGTTGCCGTGCAGCGCCGCCGAGCGGATGCCGGCCTTCTCCAGCTTGCGCACGAGTGCGTCAGCACCGTGCTTGGTGCGCGTAAACACCAGCACCTGATGCCAGGCGTGCGTCTGGAAGAGATGGATCAGCAGCGCGCTCTTCTGCTCGCGGTCGACGTGGATGACGCGCTGCGCGACCGATTCGGCGGCGGTGTTGCGGCGGGCGACCTCGACGCTGGCCGGGTCGTTGAGGAAGGTCTGCGCCAGTTCGCGGATGTCGTCGGAGAAGGTCGCCGAGAAGAGCAGGCTCTGCTTCTGCTTCGGCATCACTGCGAGGATCTTGCGGATGTCGCGGATGAAGCCCATGTCGAGCATGCGGTCGGCTTCGTCGAGGACGAGGATCTCGACCTGCGAGAGATCTACGGTCTTCTGCTGCATGTGGTCGAGCAGGCGGCCCGGCGTCGCGACGAGGATGTCGACGCCGCGCGCCAACCCCTGGACCTGCGGGTTGATGCCGACGCCGCCGAAGACGCACAGCGAGGTCAGCGGCAGGTGCGCGCCGTAGGTACGCACGCTCTCCTCGACCTGCATCGCCAGTTCGCGCGTCGGGGTGAGCACCAGCGCGCGCGGCTGCTTCGGCCGGGCGCGCTTGCCCTGCAACAGTTGCAGGATCGGCAGCGTGAAGCCGGCGGTCTTGCCGGTGCCGGTCTGCGCGCAGGCCATCAGGTCGCGGCCGGTGAGGACGACGGGAATCGCCTGCTGCTGGATCGGGGTCGGGGTGTCGTAACCCTGCGCGGCAATGGCACGCAGGATCCCGGCCGAGAGGCCGAGGTCGGTGAATTTCATGGTTGGCTGCTCCGGAAATCGGGCCCCGCGCTCGTCGGCGCATCAGTCGGGACCTTCGGAATCTGCTGGGGGACCGGAATGGTCGGGGAGGCCGCGGCGCGACTGACCGGCGCTACGGCGAAGCTGCGCAGTCTAGCACAGCGCGGGATCGGGCCGCGCGGAAATCGCCGGGCGCGCCGTCCGCGAACTTTTCCCGGAAAACCCCTTCCAACCTTCGGGTTTCCGGCGCCGGGGGGCGCGCCCGAACGTCGAGGAGCGCAACGCGCATGAAATTGATCATCTGGGTTTTCTGGCCGTCCTTCGTCGCCGCCGGCATCGCCGAGGTCGTCTTCTTCACACTGATCGACCCGCAGCAGCTGTACCTGCTCGGGCAGCCGGTCAGCGCCTCGCCGATGGCCACCTACTCGCTCGGCTTCCTGCTCTTCTGGCTGGTCTGCGCCGGCGCCAGCCTGATGACCTGGTTCATGCTGCCGGCCGACGTGAAGGCGGCGCTGCACCGACATGCCACCGAGCATCCGGACCTCGGCCGGCGCGACGGCCGGCCGCACGCGGCGGGATAGTCAGGCGGCCGACAGGCCGCGGTCGAGGTCGGCCTGCAGGTCGACCACCGCTTCCAGGCCGACGGCGACGCGCAGGAGTCCTTCGCCGATGCCGGCGGCGGCGCGCGCTTCCGGCGAGATGCGGCCGTGCGTGGTCGACGCCGGATGCGTCAGCGTCGTCTTGGTATCGCCGAGGTTGGCGGTGATCGACAGCAGCTTGCACGAGTCGACGACGCGCCAGGCTTCGGCGCGACCGCCCTTCACTTCGAACGAGACGATGGCGCCGCCGCTCTGCTGCTGGCGCATCGCCAGCGCGTGCTGCGGGTGCGAGGGCAGCCCGGGATAGAAGACGCGCGCCACCTGCGGGTGCGCTTCCAGCCACTGCGCCAGTTGCAGCGCGCGCGCCGACTGCGCTTCCATGCGGATCTGCAGCGTCTCGATGCCCTTCAGCAGCACCCAGGCATTGAACGCGGAGAGCGTCGGCCCGGCGGTGCGCAGGAAGGCGAACACCGGGTCGGTGAACTGCCTGGCGCCGACGACGGCGCCGCCGAGCACGCGGCCCTGGCCATCGAGGTACTTGGTCGCCGAGTGCACGACGAGGTCGGCGCCGAGGTCGAGCGGGCGTTGCAGGATCGGCGTGCAGAAGCAGTTGTCGACGGCGACGAGAATGCCTTTGGCGTGCGCGATGTCGCAGAGCGTCCTGATGTCGGCGATCTCGGTGAGCGGGTTCGACGGCGTTTCGAGGAAGAACAGCTTCGTGTTCGGGCGGATCGCCGCTTCCCACGCGCCGGGATCGGTCTGCGAGACGGTGGTGGTGTCGACGCCGAAGCGCGCGAGGATGTTGTTGAACAGCTGCAGCGTCGCGCCGAACAGGCTGTTGGAGGCGACGATGTGGTCGCCGGCCTTGAGGTGGGCCATGATCAGCGCCAGGATCGACGACATGCCGCTGGCGGTGGCCACCGCCGCCTCGGCGCCTTCGAGCGCGGCCAGGCGCTCCTGGAAGGCGGCGACGGTCGGATTGGTGAAGCGCGAGTAGACGTTGCCCGGCTCCTCGCCGGAGAAGCGCGCGGCGGCCTGCTCGGCGCTGTCGAAGACGAAGCTGGAGGTCAGGTACATCGCCTCCGAATGCTCGTTGAACTGCGTGCGCGCGGTGCCGGCGCGGACGGCCAGCGTTTCGAGCTGGCAGCCGGCCAGTGCGTCGTCGATCTTCCCGGCCATGCGCTTCACTCCGACATCAGGTTGAGGTGCATCTGCTGCGAGGCGCCGCCGTCCTCGCTGTCCTTCTTCGGCGCGCCGTTGCGCGCGGCCTCGATCTCGTCGAGGTACTCCGGGCTGATGTCGCCGGTGATGTAGCAGCCATCGAAGCACGAGGCGTCGAACGAGGTCAGGCGGTCGGAAAGCTCGCGCACCGAGGCCTTCAGCGCGTCGAGATCCTGGTAGACCAGCGCGTCGGCGCCGATCTCGGCGGCAATTTCCTCGTCGCTGCGACCGGTGGCGATCAGCTCGCCGCGCGTCGGCATGTCGATGCCGTAAACGTTCGGATAGCGCACCGGCGGCGCCGCCGACGCGAAGTAGACCTTGAGCGCGCCGGCGGCGCGCGCCATGTCGACGATCTCGCGACTGGTCGTGCCGCGCACGATCGAGTCGTCGACGAGCAGCACGCGCTTGCCGCGGAACTCCTCGCCGACGGTGTTCAGCTTCTGGCGCACCGATTTCTTGCGCGTGGACTGGCCGGGCATGATGAAGGTGCGGCCGATGTAGCGGTTCTTGACGAAGCCTTCGCGGTACGGGATGCCGAGCGTCTGCGCCAGCTCCATCGCCGACGGCCGGGAGGAATCGGGAATCGGGATGACGACGTCGATCTCGTCGACCGGGATGTGCGCGCGCACCTTCTCGGCCAGGTGCTGGCCCATGCGCAGGCGCGTCTCGTAGACCGAGACGCCGTCGATGATCGAGTCCGGACGCGCCAGATAGACGTACTCGAAGATGCACGGCGAGTAGACCGGCTGCTGTGCGCACTGGCGCGTGTGCAGCTGGTGGTTGAAGTCGATGAAGATCGCCTCGCCCGGCTCGACGTCGCGCTCGACCTGGAAGCCGAGGGTGTCGAGCGCCACCGACTCGGAGGAAACGAGATATTCGGTGCCCCCGGCCGTCTCGCTGGTGCCGTAGACCAGCGGCCGGATGCCGTGCGGGTCGCGGAAGGCGAGCAGGCCGTAGCCGGCAATGATGGCGACGACGGCATAGGCGCCGCGGCAGCGGCGATGGACGCCGGCGACCGCCTGGAAGATGCTGTCGATGTCCAGCTCGAAGCCGTGCGCGGCGGCCTGCAGCTCATGCGCGAGCACATTCAGCAGTACCTCCGAATCGGAGTTGGTGTTGATGTGCCGGCGGTCGAGGCGGAACATCTCTTCCTGCAGCTGCTCGGTGTTGGTCAGGTTGCCGTTGTGGCCGAGGACGATGCCGAACGGCGAATTCACGTAGAACGGCTGCGCCTCGGCGAAGTTGTAGGCCGAGCCGGCGGTCGGGTAGCGCACGTGGCCGATGCCGATGTTGCCCGGCAGCGCGCGCATGTTGCGCGTGCGGAAGACGTCGCGGACCAGCCCCGGCCCCTTGTGCATGTGGAAGGTGTTGCCCTTCGCGGTGGCGATCCCCGCCGCGTCCTGGCCGCGGTGCTGCAGCACCATCAGGCCGTCGTAGAGCAGCTGGTTGACCGGGGTCGTTGCGACTACGCCGAGAATTCCGCACATCTTCGTGTTTTCCTACTTGGTTGCTACTTGAATCGGATCCGTTTCGCCGCCTCCGGCGGCAGCCACGGCTTGCTCGCCAGCACGGCGGTTTCCAGCGGCGGCGCCAACCGCGCCTGCGCCCACCAGGGCTCCTTCGGCGCCGACGTCATGCCGCCCGCCGCCACCAGGATGAAGACGATGAGGAGGCCGCGCGCCAGGCCGAACATCACGCCGAAGACGCGGTCCACCGCCGTCAGCCCGAGCGCCTTCAGCAGCCCGCGCACGGCCAGCCGCACCAGCGCGAGGACGAAGACGACGCCGACGAAGACCAGTGCATAGCCGGCGAGCACGCGCAGCCCCGGGTCGGGAATGGCGGTGATCAGCATCCCGACCTCGCGGCCGAACTGCCAGGCCGCCAGCGCCGCCAGCACCCAGGCCAGCAGCGCCAGCACCTCGCCGATCAGGCCGCGCCACAGCCCGAGCGCGAGCGAGGCGACGAGGATGGCGATGACGCCGTAGTCGAAAGCCGTCAACGACAAAAACCGCCCCTCACTGCCGCGCGGCGACGACGCCATTCACGCCGATGCGCTTCATCTTCTCCAGCGCCTTCTCGGCCGCCTCGCGGCTCGGGAAGGGACCCGCGCGGACGCGCGTCTTCTTGCCTTGCGGCGAGTCGAGCGCCTCCGTGTAAACCTTGATGCCGAGCTCGCCGAGCTTGCCCTGCAGTTGCCGCACGTTGGCCTGGTTGGCGAAGGCCCCGATCAGGATGACGTGCTCGGCCGTGGCCGGCGCGGCCTCCGGCGCCTTGCCGGCGAGGATCGCCGCCGCCCGGCGGGCATCGTCGCCGTTAGCCTTGGGTTTCTCCGCCGCAGGTTTGTCGGCGGGTTTATCCGCCGGTTTCGCCGCGGGCTTCTCGATGGCCGCAGGCGCCTTTTCCTGGACTTTCTCCGGCGCCTTTTCTGCCGGCTTGCCGACGGGCTTCTCGACTGGCTTGTCGACTGGCCGTTCGACCGCTTTTTCAGCATCGGCGTTCCGTACCGGCGGGGCTTCCGCCGGCTTCGCGGCGAGCGCCTTCGGGTTGAAGGCCGGCGCCTCGTCCTGACCGGGGATGCGGATCTCGACGTCGGCGACCGGCGCCTGCGGCGACGGGTCCATGACCATCGGCAGCACGACGGCGGCGAACACCGCCATCGCGATCGCGCCGACGAGGCGGCGACGGGCGCGCTTCTTCAGCGGCAGCTGGGCGTCGTCTTCCGGCATCGACATCAGGGGCGTTCCTTGAGGGCGCGCATGACGGCCGCCACGGTGTAGAAGGATCCAAAGGCGAGGATTCTATCATTTTCGCCGGCCGCCTCGCGGGCCGCGGCGAAGGCGGCGACGGGGTCGGCGTGGCAGCCGACGGTACCGCCCAACCCCTGTCCGGCAATCGCCTGTGCCAGCATTTCGGCGCTGGCGCCGCGCGGCACGGCCAGCGTCGCCAGGTGCCAGTGGTCGACCTTGCCGGCGAGCGCGGCGAGCGCGCCGCCGATGTCCTTGTCGGCGAGCATGCCGACGACCGCGTGCGTCTTCGCGTAGAAGCCCATGTCGCCGAGGTTGGCGGCGAGAACGCCGACCGCCTGCGGGTTGTGGGCGACGTCGAGCACCACCGCCGGCTTGCCCGGCACCAGCTGGAAGCGGCCGGCGAGTTCGATCTCGATCAGCCCGCGACGCACCGACTGCATGTCGACCGGCAGCTTCGCCTTCACCGCGTCGAGCGCGGCCAGCGCCGCCGAGGCGTTGGCCAGCTGCTGCGTGCCGCGGATGCCGGGGTTGGCCAGGCCGCCGCGGCGAGTTTGCGTACCGTGGGCGTTGCGCCCCCACCAGGTCCATTGCGTCTTGTCGCCGAAGTAGCCGAAGTCGCGGCCGATCAGTTGCAGGTCGGCGCCAATCGCCGCCGCGTGGTCGACGAGCGACTGCGGCGGCTGCGCGTCGGCACAGATCGCCGGCTTGCCGGCGCGGAAGATGCCGGCCTTCTCGCGGCCGATGCTCTCGCGGTCGGGACCGAGCCAGTCGGTGTGGTCGAGCGCGACGCCGGTGACCACCGAAACATCAGGCTCGTAGACGTTCACCGCGTCGAGCCGGCCGCCGAGGCCGACTTCGAGGATGGCGACATCGACGTTGGCGGCGGCGAACACTTCCCACGCGGCAAGCGTGCCGAATTCGAAGTAGGTCAGCGCGACGTCGCCAGCGGCGATGCGCGCCGCCTCGACGCGGGCGAAGGCGTCGCACAGCGGCGCGTCGGCGACCGGCTGGCGGTCGAGACGCACGCGCTCGTTGTAGGCCAGCAGGTGCGGCGACGCGTAGCAGCCGGTGCGGTAGCCCGAGTACGACAGGATGTGTTCGAGGTAGGCGCAGGTCGAGCCCTTGCCGTTGGTGCCGCCGACGATGATCACCGGGCCGCTGTCGCGCTGGCCGCGCTGTTGGCCCAGCTCGGCCTTGACGCGCGCGACGCGGTCGAGCCCCAGCTCGATCCCGGCCTGCCCTTTCGGGTGCAGGGATTCGAGGTGGGCCAGCCAGTCTGCGAGCGTTCTCAAGCGTGGAATCGGTTTTGCGGCGCGGTATTGCGGCGCCGTTTATGCGGCAGCCGGGAGCTTCTGCAGCAGCGCCAGCAGCTGGGCCAGCGTCGCCTTCATCTCGCGGCGGTCGACGATCATGTCGATGGCGCCCTTTTCGAGCAGGAATTCGGCGCGCTGGAAGCCTTCCGGCAGCTTCTCGCGCACCGTCTGCTCGATCACGCGCGGGCCGGCGAAGCCGATCAGCGCATTCGGCTCGGCGATGACGATGTCGCCGACGAAGGCGAACGACGCCGAGACGCCGCCCATGGTCGGGTCGGTGAGGATGGAGATGAACGGCAGCTGCTTCTCGGAGAGCTTGGTCAGCGCGGCGGTGGTCTTGGCCATCTGCATCAGCGAGAACAGGCCTTCCTGCATGCGCGCGCCGCCCGAGGCGGTGACGCAGATGAAGGGCAGCTCGTTCTCGACGGCGACGCGGACGCCGCGCACGAAGCGCTCGCCGAGCACCGAGCCCATCGAACCGCCCATGAAGTCGAACTCGAAGGCCGAGGCGACCACCGGAATGGTGTTGATCGCGCCCTGCATGACCAGCAGCGAATCGGTCTCGCCGCTGGTTTCGCAAGCGTCCTGCAGACGCTCGGGGTAGCGGCGGCTGTCCTTGAACTTCAGCGTGTCGACCGGCAGCACTTCCTCGCCGATCTCGTAGCGGCCTTCCTCATCGAGCAGCAGTTCGAGGCGCGCACGCGCCTTGACGCGGTTGTGATGGCCGCACTTCGGGCAGACGTTGAGGTTGTTTTCCAGGTCGGTCGCGTAGAGCACCGCCTCGCACGACGGGCATTTGCTCCACAGGCCTTCCGGCAGCGACGACTTGCGCGCGGCGCCGGTTTCGTTGCGCTTGATCTTCGGCGGCAGCAGTTTGTTCAGCCAGCTCATTTTTTTCTTCCTTGTGCGGGACGCGCGCCTTACGCCGCGTCCATCCCCTGACGGATGCCGGAGACCAGCGCCTTGACGTTGGCGCACGCGGTTTCCGGCGTGCTCTTTTCGATTTCCTCGATGATGCGGCTGCCGACGACGACGGCGTCGGCAATGCGGGCGATGCGCGCCGCGGTCTCGGCGTCGCGGATACCGAAGCCGACGCCGACCGGCAGGCCGGTCTGCTCGCGGATCGCCGGCAGGCGCGCGGCAACGGCATCGACGTCGAGCGTCGCCGAACCGGTGACGCCCTTCAGCGAGACGTAATAGACGTAGCCGCTGGCGACCTTGGCAGCGCCGGCGATGCGTTCCTCGGTCGAGGTCGGCGCCAGCAGGAAGATCGGATCGAGGCCGTGCGCCTTCATCGCTGCGGAGAATTCGGCGCTCTCCTCGGGCGGGTAGTCGACGACCAGCACGCCGTCGACGCCGGCATCCGCAGCCGCGGCGGCGAAGCGGTCGACGCCCATCGCCTCGATCGGGTTGGCGTAGCCCATCAGCACCAGCGGCGTGTCGACGTTGGTCTTGCGGAAGTCGGCGACGATGGCTAGCACCTTCTTCATGCTCATGCCCTTGGCCAGCGCACGCTCGGAGGCGCGCTGGATGGTCGGGCCGTCGGCCATCGGGTCGGAGAACGGCACGCCGAGCTCGATCACGTCGGCGCCGGCCTCGACCAACGCGTGCAAGAGCGGCACGGTCAGCGCGGCATCGGGGTCGCCGGCGGTGATGAACGGGATCAGCGCCTTGCGGCCCTGCGCCTGCAGGCGCGCGAAAGTGGCTTGGATTTTCGACATGATCAGAACTTGATGCCGGATTTTTCGGCGACGGTGTGCATGTCCTTGTCGCCGCGACCGGAGAGGTTGACCAGCAGGACCTTGTCTTTCGGCAGCGTCGGCGCCAGCTTGGCGGCGTAGGCCAGCGCGTGGCTCGACTCCAGCGCCGGGATGATGCCCTCGAAACGGCACAGGTCGTGGAAGGCCTGCAGCGCCTCGGCATCGGTGATGCCGACGTATTCGGCGCGGCCGGAATCCTTGAGCCAGGCGTGCTCCGGGCCGACGCCCGGGTAGTCGAGGCCGGCCGAGATCGAGTGCGTCTCGATGATCTG